>JBEKOF010000115.1:0-13823 GCA_049522055.1 Verrucomicrobiota bacterium
CCCAGCTTTAGCCAGACAGAGATGCCTCCATCGGGCCACATTCGGTATTAGCTCGCCTTTCAGCAAGTTATCCCCAACTTCATGGCAAATTACCCACGTGTTACGCACCCTTGCGCCGCTCCGACTGAAGAATATTGCTACCCTCCAATCAGCGCTCGACTTGCATGTCTTATCCACGCCGCCAGCGTTCGTTCTGAGCCAGAATCAAACTCTCCGTTAAAAACGTTAGCTTGAATCTTGTCCGGGGGTTGGCCGGACTGATTTTGCAATTTTAAAACTCTGAAGCCCGCCAAACTAACGGGCGGACCTCAAAGGGGCTCTCACTACTCGCACAATTCAATTTTCAATGAGCATCGGGTGCTTCCACCCAAAATTCTTCCCGCGTCAAATGACAAAAGACCCCACCGCCGATTTTCGTCTTTCAAATCGGCGTCTCAGGCACCTGCTTTGACGGGCCGCAACTTTTGCTGTTGCAATCCCCCTTCCATTTGGAAGGAACTGTAGCCAATTTAACACTATCCAATACCTGTGCAAGCATTTTTTTCAAGTATTTTGCATTTTGTTTCACAACTGCAATATTCGATGCCCCTTCCCCTAAATACGGCAATAAGTGAACCGGTACCCCTGGCATCAACTCCCCAATGGCATGAACGTTGCTCCGGGACGATAAATCCGGCCTCTTTTGCCCCATCATCACGACCACAAGCTCTTTTATACCAATAGATTGCAAATATTTCGCGGTCAACAATGTGTGGTTAATGGTCCCCAGGCAATTCGGGGCCACTGCAATGATATTACATTGCGTCCCAGCATGATTGAAGACCATCTCCCTCATCAAGTCTCCGATCCCATATCCATCTCCCAACGGCACCAAAACACCCCCGCAGCCTTCCAAGAGCACGATTCTGGCACGCCGATTGATGGCGCGGATCTTCCGCAGGACTTCTGGCAAAGGGATTTGCGCAGCGCGCTTCTCTCTTGCCTCCACCCACGGGGCCAGGGGCCGTTTGAAAAAAAACGGGTTGGTTTGGCCCAGCGTCATCGCGTCCTTTTGGAGGCCTTGCAGCAGACGGGCGTCGTTGCGGGAGCCGCAGCAAAAGGGTTTGATGGCCAGGGCGTCATGCCCTTCGCGGCGCAAATGGCTCAGGAGGAGAGCTGTTAATACTGTTTTCCCAACGCCGGTCCCCGTGCCTGTGATGAAGATAACCCGGCGCATGCTGAAGAGGGGGTCACTCCCAGTAAAACCGGACACAAGTCACCTGGCTGGCATTTGGCCCCGAACGGCTGACAATGCCGGTGAAATTGCGTTTGACCCCGTTGATTTCCGCTGCGACGTGGACTTCGAAGACGTAACTGCGCACGTCGCAATAAGCCGCCAGCCCGGCGACCTGGAGTCCAGCCGCCGGCGCTCCAGGAACGCCCGCAGGCGGCGCGACGCCGACCAGTCCGCCCGGGCCGCCACCTCCGGGAAGCCCGCTGTTTAATTCGCCCACGCTATGGAACGGCGCGTCATCATCCGTGCCGTCAATTCCGTCCGGGCCGGCCCGCATCTGAATGATTCGCGCCGCGGTGTTCTCATCAATTCCAGGCAGCAATTGCAGGGTTGCGGCGGAGGCGGTGTTGATGTTGAGCTTGGCGCCCATGGGGGAGAACAGATCGGCCAGACCCACCACATTGGTCTCCTTGTCGGCCTCGTTGCTGAAGCGGCTCTTGGTTTTGCGCGGGGTGTGGTCGAATCCGGTCGGGCCGGCCAGCTGATAGGGGGAGACGGGGTGGTTGGTGGAGTTTGCGCCCCAGTAAATATCCGGAGTGACCCCCTTGATGAGCAGCAATTCCGACAGGTCGTCAATCGGCCCGTTCTTGCAATTGTAGGGAGGATCCAAACGCGAGTAGTATTCGGTTTCGGCGCCGTTGAAATGAGAATCGGTGTTGGGATTCACCCAATCCAGGATCGAGTCAACGATGGTGGAGGAGGCTGAAGGGTCGGTCGCGCCGGCCAACATGACGGCCTTCTGCAAGACGTCCAGTTTGGGGCCTTTCGGATCGGCCACCACGTTGATGTCCCATTTACGCTCCATATCGGTGATGGTGACGGAGATTTTGCCGTTGCCCAACGGAAAGTCTTTGAGAGAAATGGGCGGCAGGTCATTGCTGCAAGGACTGGTCCCGCCGGCCCAAAACTGGTTCAGTGAATCAACCCCTTCCTGGCCGGCGCATTTCATGGACAGGGCATAGCGGGCCAATTCCACGCCGGAACGGCCCATCCATTCCAGTTGCACGTTATAATCAGTGACCTGCGCCAGCCGCATCTCCACCTTCATGGAATAGGCGAAGGCGGCGATGATGACCGTCAGCGCGAAAATAATCACCATCACCAGCATCAAAGCGATGCCGCGCGGAGGCGGGGATTGGGTGGGTCGAGTTTTCAATGCGCCTGGGTGGGCATGACGACCACCCGGGAAATGATGTCATACGGAATGGAGGGGTCGGCGGCCGAGTGGCCGATCCCCAGGGTGATCCGCACCATCGGGGGAATTTCATTGGTTTTAAGAAACTCGGTGTGCCAATCGTCGTCGGCGGGGGACCAAAATTCCAGGCCAAAGAATGTCACATCTTTGGCCAGGGTGATGGACTTGGGAGGATATTCCGGGCTGGTGATGGCCAGAATCGGCGCTTGGGTCATGACAAGGTCCAGCCGGTCTTGGGCGTCTTTCTCCACGTCAAAGGTCACCCGGCGCATGACGTTGTCGCCGAAATAACCGGAGCAAAGGAACGAGGCGGGCAGGCGGGCGGCAAGGCTGAGCGAGGCAAAATTCTCGCGGCTGGTGTCCGCCACGAACGAGTAATACTGGATGTTTTTACTGGAAATCTCCGTGTTCACCAGCGCGTCTTCTATCGTCTTGATGCTGATGCGGGCGCGCTGGGCCGCCGCCGCCGCGGCCTCCCCCACTTGCGTGCCGTTGACGATGCACTTCCAGGTCGCCATCATGCCCATCATCACCACGCCGAAGACCGTGATGGCGATCATGATTTCTATCAGTGTGAAGGCTGGGGGGCGGGTTTTCATGATCCTCTGTTCAATGGCCCGATTCGGGTTTGTAAAGCAGGATGCTCATGGAGGAATAAAACGCGTCGCGGTGCAGGACGGTCACATCCACTTGAAAAAGCCCATTAGTCGCCACCTCCCAAATGTTCTCCTGCCAGGTGTATTCGGGATAAATCTCGCCAAAATCACCCGATTTGTAGCCTTCTTCAAGTTTGTTGGTTTGGGTCAACTCCGCCACGGCCATGCCGGCGGTCGGAGCGTTCTTGCGCAAGATGGAGGCGGCATGAAGGCCGGAATTAAGCAGCGCCAAAAGTGCAAACATGGCCACGAAAAATATCGCCACGGCGATCATGACTTCGATGAGCGTGAACGCCGCCTGGCTTCCGGGATTTTTTTCGCGCGGTTTCATCTTTCGGGCAGGACCTCCGCCAACGCCGTCACGGGGTCCAGGGTGATGGTACACCGCGACCCGTCCTTGAGTGAATGGATGACGATGATAAACTCATCACTCGTGCCATTGGGGTAAAACCGGACCCGGGCCGACTCTTCCTGCTCGTATGATATTTCGTTCACCCCCAACAGATCAATGTCCACGCTTTCGGGAAGGGCTGCCGAAATGCCACCGGGAGCTGAGAAGGTCTTGTCCAGCGGCCTGAAAATGAGGTCTTGGGGCGCGGCCTTGAGAATGGCCTCTCCCCGGGCGTTCTTACATGCTTCCAGCAAATCAGACTGGGCTTTGCGCATCCCTTCTTTTTGAAGGGCTTTGACAAACGCCGGCACCCCCAGCGTCAACGTCAAGCCAATGATTCCCACGACTATTAAGATTTCGATCAGCGTGAATCCTCCTTGGCTGATCTGGAATGTTCTCATTAATCCACGGGAACTGGCATGAAGTGGCGGACAAGTGTTCACGGGGGCAAAAGGATCAGGAGTGAATGCTCGCGGTGATGGCGAAGAGCGCCGAGAAAATGGCCAGGAGCAAAAAGCCGACCCCCAAAGCCATCACACAAAGAATCACCGGCTCAATCATGCTGGTCATCACCCGCAAGCCGATGTTGAGTTCCATCTCGTAAGTTTCGGCCAGATTGCTCAAGGCGCCGGGAATGTCGCCGGTTTCCTCCCCAATTTTGATCAAATCGACCATCAATTGCGGGAATACTTTGCTGCGGGCCAGCGGCTGGGAAATGGTTTTTCCGTCCGTCACCTCCTGGCGTGTTTTGGCGATGGCTTGCTTGATGATGCGATTGGGAATGATTTGCTCGGTGATCTCCAGCGCTTTCAAGACCGGGACCCCGTTCTCCAGCAGCGTGGCCAGTGTGCGGGAAAACTGCCCGAAAAGATGGAGACGCACCACTTTGCCCACGATCGGCACGGTGATTTTCCACCGGTCAATGGTCTCCTTGCCCCCTTCGGTGGCCCGGAAACGATTGAAGATAATGCCCGCCACCACGATCGTCCCGAACATCACCCACCACCAATGTTTGATGAAATCGTTGAGGCCAATCAGAATTCTCGTGGCCAGCGGCAGCGTGATGTTCATGTCCTCAAATAGCGACATGAAGGCCGGCAGCATCACGGTCATGAAGAAAATGCTGATGAAAATCCCCACGCTCACCAGGAAAAGCGGGTAAATCATGGCGGAGGTGAACTTTTGCTGGACTTGGGAAAATCGCTCGAAATGATCCCCCATCCGGCGCAGCACCTGTTCGAGCGCGCCACTCTGCTCCCCTGCCCTGACCATGTTGACGTAAAGTTCGGAAAAGACGACCTTTTGTTTGGCCATGGCTTCGGAGAGGCCCTTGCCTTCCATCACATCCTGCTTGAGCTGGCGGCTGACTTCGGCGGGAATGCCCTTGGTTTCGAGGTGAGTCATGCTATTGAGCGCCACCGTCAGCGGCATGCCCGACTTAATCAAGTTGGCCAGTTGATTAGTGAAGGTGGCCAGTTCCTGCAATTTGGGTTTGCGTTGGCGCTGAAAATACTGGCGCAGCGTCGGGGGCAGAAATTCCGCCCACGCCCCGCGTTTTCCTTCCGGTTTTTGACCTGCGGCGGCTGCCGCGGCGGCGGCGGCGGCGGCGCCTTTGGGCATCTCCACCGCGATGGGGAAGAGGCCCAGGCGCTCGATCTGCATCAACGCCGCGCCCCGGTCCGCCACTTCCAGAAGGCCGGTGACGACTTCCCCCGAACGTTTTCGGGCCTTATAAGTAAATTGTGCCATAACAGCGCGGCCAATCGGGCCGATTCTCTCCTCTATTTAACCCGCCTGCGGGGGAAAGTTGCAATCCAAATCGCCGACATTCAAATCGCCCGGGCGCCGTCTTGAAGATTGATTCAGGTGCGGAAGAGCACACTCTCGCGTTTGAAGAGCGCCACCGCCACGGACAATGCGGCGAAGGCGTAAACGCAGGTGGAGGCGAAAATCAACGCAATGTAGTTCCAGTGAAACGTGCCGGAAAGGATTTCCTTGCAGACCAGGCTCACGTTGAGCACGGGGATCAAGGAAAGTCTGTAGTTCAATTCAACGCCGGGGAGAAGGGAGGCGACGGCCGGCAGGATGGTCAGGATCAAGAGCGGTTGCAGATAGCTCTGCGCCTCCTTGGAGGAGCGCGAAAACAACCCGATGGCCAGCATCGTCGCGGAAAAGAAGATGGCCACCGGCAGCATCATCACGAACACCGCGGCCAGTGAGGAGACGTCCATCGTCAAAGGCAGTTCCCCGCCGCCCGCCATGCCGGCCGCCATTTTTTTGGCGAGCATGAAAGAAGCGCCGGTGGAACCGAGGGAGAGCAGGGTGGTGACCAGGGAGGCGGTCAGCACCATGGCGCATTTGCCAAGGACCAGATCGGTGCGGGCGACCGGGCTGCACAAAAGCGTCTCCATGGTGCCGCGTTCCTTTTCGCCCGCCGTCAAATCCACCGCGGGATACAGGGCGCCGGTCATGCACATGAGGATGATAAGGTAAGGGATGATGGAGCCGAGGAGGTTGCCGCTGACCTTTTTAGGCGGCGCGACATTGGTCTGGCGGATGTTGAGCGGGTGGAGGAGCATTTCGGGCACGTTGCGCGCAGCCATGCGTTCCCGCACCGTCCGTTCGCGCAAATCCTGGAAGAAGCTTTCCAGGGCCTTGGCGCCGATGGAAGAGCGGAGTTCGCCTTCGTAAATATAAATTTGGACGCCCGTGGGTTCGCCGCTTTGCAAGGCGGCATCGAAGCCTTTTGGAATGGCCACGGCGCCGCGGATGGTTTTCTCGGTGATCAGATTGGTGAAATCGGCGCTAGGCGGAGCGAGTTTGACAGTCCGCAGCGCCCGCAGCGCGGCCAGGGTGGCGGGGGAATCTTCGCCGCCCAGCACCATCACATCGGGGATTTGCTGTTGGGCCTTGATGACGATTTTGACCGCCGCGCCGCCGACGCCGGTCATCAGCACGGGGATGATGAATACCGGCACGACGATCATCGAGATGATCGTGCGCCGGTCGCGGAGCAGGTCGAGCAGTTCCTTTCGATATACGATGAAAATGTGGCGCAGGCTCATCGGCTGCCCTCGACAATGGAGATGAAGACGTCCTCCAGGTCCTGGGCGCCCGCCCGTTCGCGCAACTGGGCGAGGGTGCCCTCGGCCAAGATGGCCCCGTGATGGATGAGGGCGATGGTGTCGCAGAGTTTCTCGGCTTCGCGCATGACGTGGGTGGAGAAGATGACCGTCTTGCCCCGCTGGCGGCAATGGCGGATGAAATTGAGGACCGTGCGGGAGATCAAAACATCCAGCCCGTTGGTTGGCTCGTCAAAAATCATCACGGGTGGATCGTGGACCAGGGTGCGAGCGATGGAGACTTTCTGTTTCATTCCCGTGGAAAGCTTGTCGCAACGCCGGTCGCTGAACTCGTGCATGTCCAGTTCGGCGAAAATGGCATCCAGGCGCTCGCGCAGAAGAGCCTCGGACAAGCCCTGCAACCGGCCGAAGTATTCCACCATTTCGCGCGCCGTCAGCCGCCCGTAAAGGGCCGTAGCCGTGGAGAGGAAACCGATGTGGGAGCGCACCTTTTCCGGTTGGCGGAGCACATCATACCCATGGACGCTGGCGGTGCCGGAACTTGGGCGGAGAATCGTCGCCAGGGTGCGGAGACAGGTCGTCTTGCCCGCGCCGTTGACGCCGAGCAGCCCAAAGATTCTTCCCGGCTCGCAGCGAAAGCTCACGCGATCCACCGCCCGGATTTCGCCGCGTTTTTTGTCGCGGAAAACTTTGGTCAGTTCGCGGGCTTCGATCATAAGGCTGCGGGGTGTCGGGCGGGCTGTGGCAAGGCATGCCACGCGGCTCAATTCCCGCCCGGCTGGCTTTTGACGTCCAGAATGGATTTGGGGCGGAGGAGATAGGTCAGGGCCTTGACGGCCAGCTCCATCATCAGGAACGGCTTGGCAATGAGATCGTTGGCGCCGGCCAGGGAGGACTGGGCGCGGACCTCAAAGTTGGTGAGGCTGGTGACGAAGATGACGGGGGTGGTTTTGTTGGTGGCGGATTTGCGCAATTCGGCGCATAATTCGAAGCCGTTCATCACGGGCATCTCCGCGTCGAGGAAGACCAGGTCAAACTGGTTTTCGGCCAGGATGGTCATGGCCATTTTGGATTCTTCGATGCAGATGCACCGCAGGTTGGCCTTGGCCAGGGCCACGGAAATGGTGCGGCGGGAAATAGGCTCGTCGTCCACGGCCAGAATGAGGAGCGATTCGGGAATCTCCTGCGCCCCCTGGTTGATGTCGCGGAAGAGCACGTTCAAACAATCGGAGGCGTGGGCGATGGTCCGCAGCACGGAGCTGGTCATTTGCTTTGGCCTCTTTTGCAGGTCCTTGATCAACGCTTCCATCGCGCCGGCCAGATGGGCGATGCGGGTGAACCCGGTAATGCCCGCCAGGCCGACCAAGGAGGAAATGGAGGTGTTGAACCCGTGCAAAAGGGAAAGTTGCTCGGTGGTGCTTTTGCTGCGAACCAGCGCCCCCACGCGCTCGCGCAGGTCGGCCTGGATTTGCGGGACGCGCTTGAGAAATTCCTGGCGAATTTCCAGACGAAAGGAGGAGGTGGCGTCAGAACCAAAATCCGGCGCGGTCGTTTCAGCGCTTTCCCCGGTCGCTGCGGCAGGCTCCGGCGCCGGGGACGCGGGCGGGGGCGAAGGCTCGGCCAAGCCCGGCATTTTTGGCGCGGGGGCAGGCCGGGCGAAGGAGAGAATCGGGGTGGGCGTCGGCGCGGGAATGCTCTGGCCGGGTGGCGAGAGCTTGGGCATCTTGATAGTCGGAGCGAGCGCAGGAATTCTTTCAGGCGCGACCGGATGTTCGGCAGGCGCGACCGGCGCCGCGGACACCGGGGTGGACGCACCAAACCTCGGCGGCGAAGGCGGAATGAAGAGTTTGGGCAAAGAAACTGTGGCCGGCGGGGACGAGAGGGGCGAAGGGGCCGAGGCAGGAGGAGGCGGCGGAGTCGGCGAGGGAGGCGGAGCGGCGGGCGCAGGCGGCGGGACGGGCGCGATGGTTTTGGCCGGCGGCGGAGGAGGCATGCTCGTGGGAATGGGAGAGGCCCCCAAAGGAGAAGGGTACAGGCCGACAATTTCCCCGCTGAAGATCTGTTCGACGATTTCCAGCGCCAAGTTGGGCGTGCAATCCATTTTCGAGACGCACTTGTTGGCGCCCGCGTCGAAGGCTCCCTTGATCAGGTCCGGACGGTAGAAACTGGAAAGGACGACGATGGGGACGATGTGGAACCCTTTTAATGCCCGAATCTTACGGATCAGATCGGTGCCGCTCATGCTTGGAAGGGTGATGTCCATCTGGATCAAATTGGGCTGGAAAACCGGGATGGTTTCCAAGGCGATGGGGCCATCGTCAACCGCCTCGACCACGAAGCCGGAGAGGTCGAACTTGCGCCGATAGATGCCGCGCAGGATCGGATCATTCTCAATAATCAATATCTTTTTCATGCGGCCACGCTACTGAGTTTTGTGATTGGCAAGATATTCCTGGACCGCAGCGCGGACCAATTCGAGTCTCCCGGCCACCAAGGCCATCAATTCATCCGCGCCGGCCAGATCCCCTTTGCGCGCGCGCGACTCCAATTCCCGCAGAGGCGGCACCAGGGCGGACATGCCGCAAGCCAGGCTGGCGCCGACCAGCTTGTGCGACAAATAATCCACGTCGCGCGCGGAGCGTTGCTGGACCGCCTGGCGCAACTGGGTCATGATCTCGGCGGCCTGGTCGAAATAAAGGTGGACCAATTCCCGCAGGATTTGGAGGTCCTCACTGGCTGCGGCCAGTAATTGTTCAAAGTCCACGGCAGGCTCGCCGGCGGGGAACTGCGATTCATCCGGGTTTGGTGTCACTGGTGTTGATATTCGCGGACGTAAGTGCCGACCTTGTCGCGGGTCAGTTCCAAGTGGCGGCTGGCCTGGGCAAACAAGGCTTCGGCGTTGGTCAGATGGCCCTCCTTGCCCTGACGTTCCAACGCGCGCAACGGAAGGACCATGGCCGACATGCCGCAGGCCAGGCTGGCGCCGACGAGTTTGTGGGCAAAATGATCCACATCTTTGGCCGAGCCGGCGGTGATGGCCCCCCGGAGGCCGTTCATCAGATCTTTGGCTTGGGCGAAATAAAGGTCAACTAATTCCTGCAACATTCCGGGGTCTTCGTTGGCTGCGGCTTCCAGTCGTTCCAGATCCACCAAATCGTTGTCGCTGGTGACATCCGGGGGCACGAGGTCGGGCGACGGCTCGTCGGCGCCGGGCGCAGACAGGAGGGGGGCGCGTTCGAGAGCTTTCTTGAGTTCGGAATCTTTGACCGGCTTGGAGAGGTAATCGCTCATCTCGGCGGCGAGGCATTTTTCCCGGTCGCCCTGCATGGCGTTGGCGGTCATGGCGATGATGTAAACGGGTTTGCGGCCTTCGTTTTTTTCGCGCATCCGAATGTGGGTGGTGGCTTCATAGCCGTCCATCTGGGGCATTTGGCAATCCATCAAAATGACATCGTAGGGTTTTTGGCCGGCCATTTCAAAAGCTTCCAGGCCATTACTGACGACGTCGGGGGTGTAACCCAGTTTTTTCAATTGGGCGACCGCGACGCGCTGGTTGATGAGATTGTCCTCGGCCAGAAGGATGCGCAGGGGCTGGTCGGGCATGACGATAGGCGGCTTGGCGGCCGGGGCCTGGCTGGCCTTGGGCGGGAGGGCCGAGGGGCTCTTGGAGAGGCCGATGAGGCATTCGTAGAGGCGGGCGCGTTTGACCGGCTTGACCAGGCAGGCATAAATGCCGTACTCGGCCAGTTTCTCGTCGTCCATGAGCTTGCCCAGGGAAGTGAGGAGGATGACGCGGGTTTTGGAGAGGGATTGATCGGATTTGATGACCTGGGCCAGAGTGATGCCGTTCATGCCGGGCATGTGGTTGTCCAGCAGCACGGCGTCGATGGGATCGTGGGCGGAATCCTGAAGTCTTTCCAGGGCCTCCTGGGCGGCGCCGGCGGTGCTGGAGCGCATGCCCCAAGAGGCCAGCAACTCCTCCAGAATCTGGCAGTTGGTGCGGTTGTCGTCCACGATCATGATGTGGAGATTGATCTTGTCCTGTTTGCTGGCGGCGGCCTTGGCGCCGACGGGCTGCTTTTCGAAGCCGACGGTAAACCAAAAGGTGGAGCCTTGGCCTGGAACACTGGTCAGCCCAATCTGCCCCCCCATCAATTCGATGAGTTGCTTGGAAATGGCCAAACCGAGGCCGGAGCCGCCGTATTTGCGCGTGGTGGAACTGTCGGCCTGGCTGAAGACCTGAAAGAGTTTGGGCTGGGTGGCCGGATCAATGCCAATGCCGGTGTCGCGCACTTCGAAGCGCAACTCGACATGGGTCTCCGATTCGCTCAGGCTGGAGACCGAGACGACGACTTCGCCGTATTCGGTGAATTTGACGGCGTTACTGACGAGATTGACAAAGACCTGGCGCAAACGGCCGGGATCGCCCCGGAGCTGGGTCGGGACGTCGGCCAGCACGAAGCCGGCCAATTCGAGGTTCTTGGCCTGGGCGGTTTCGGCCAGAAGCTCCAGCGCCCCTTCGATGGTTTCCTGGAGATCGAAATCAATGGTCTCAAAAATGAGTTTTTTGGCTTCGACCTTGGAGAAGTCCAAAACGTCATTGATCAAAAGCAGCAAGGACTCGGCGCTGCGGCGAATGGCGTCGGCATATTCGCGCTGCTGGGAGCTGAGCGGGGTGTCGCGGAGGAGGTTGGTCATGCCGATGACGCCGTTCATGGGGGTGCGGATCTCGTGGCTCATTTTGGCGAGGAACTCGCTCTTGGCGCGGACGGCGCCGTCGGCCTTGGCCTTGGCCTGGCGGAGTGCCTCCTCGACCTTCTTATACTCGGTGATGTCGCGGATGGTGCCGACATAACCGCCGGCCTCCGGGCCATCCTCGGATTCGGAGATTTCGCTGTTTTCATCCCGTTCCGGGGGGTCGGCATGAATCAAGGCGGCGCGGCAGGAGACCCAGCGGACCTCACCCTGAGGAGTCAATAATCGGAATTCCTGGGAATATTCCTTGCCCTCGCGGACGCATTGCTGCCACAACTGCAAGACGGCGGCCTTATCCTCGGGATGCAGCGCCCGGGTCCAGCCGTCGCCCATGCTGTCATTCTGCGTCAGGCCGGTCATGTGGAGCCACTCGGAATTGCTGTAAACGCGGCGCCCCGACATGTCGGTGAGGAAAATGCCGGAGGGGGAGGACTCGCTCAAGGAGCGGAACTTGCCTTCGCTGCGTTGCAAGGAGGTTTGGATCTGGCGGTATTTGGTGTTTTCCTGCTTGAGGACTTCGATGCGTTCGGCGACCTCGCGGGCGACGATTTCATTGAGGATTTCCTCCTCCGCCTGGTGCCGGGCCAGGCCGGCCATCAGGCGCAGGCTCTCCCAAATCCAAAGGGCCAGGAGGGTGTCCTCGAATAAAACCCATCCGGTGAATTCGACCCAGGTCCAGGGGATTCCCGTTGGCCCAACCACAGAGGACAGAAGGATCCACTGGCTGACCCGTTCGTCCACGGCCACGACCATGGTGGCCATCAGGAGCACCTTGACGTCGCGATAAGCGGCCAGGGAAGCCAGGGCGCCGAAAACGAAGAAATGGGTTTCAAAGCCCCGGCCGGTGAGATAGACGAACAGGGAAGGGGTCAACATCTGGCCGATGGCAACGATATGGCGGGTGTAGGCTTTGCCGGGATGGAACAAAGTCAGGGTCAGGGGCACCAGATACAACAGTCCGGCTAATCCAGCCGCCATGGCCATCAGATGGCCCTGCGGAATATGCGCCAACTCGGTGTACTGGGGTGAAATCAAGGAGGCGGTGGCCATGGCGGCCAGCCATTCAAAAGCAATAAGCCAGGCGAACATCCGGTCTGTCGCCTTGAAATTGACCAGCTTCTGCTGACGGAAAAACTCGCCGGCTCGCTTCGCGGCCGGATTTTCAGGAGCCGTAACTGTATCCACCGAACTCATGGAATAGCACGCCTACGAATGACTGCAAATGGCCTCAGCCATTGACGGCCCTAATGTACCCACTGATCGGCAGGAATGACAATATAATTTAATTTAATTTGAGAAAGCGCCCCTGGCCCGCCGCCGCTGGCCGGGCAGCGGGTCCGCCTAGTCCCTGGAGCCGGCGGGCCAGAGGCATCTCAAGGGAGTTTGAGGCCGCATTGATTGCAGAATTTGCTCGAAGGGGGCGCTTTGGCGCCGCAGGAGGAACAGAGAATGTGAGATTTCTGGTGCCGGCGATGGATGACCAGATTGCGAATGTAAGGGATCCAGTTAAAGAGGTAGGCAAAGATGAAAACCGAATCGTGCTCGTAAAACAGCGCGTAGGACAGGAGGATCAGAGAGCCGGCCAGGCTCAACCACCAGAACAAAGGAGGGACGACCACCTGGCCCCGCTTTTCGGTGACATACCATTGGACGATGACTCGCGAGGAAAAAACCGCGTTGCCGATCCAGCCGATGACTTTCCACACGGACCACTCGATGCCCAGGAATTTGTTGTGGGGCCAGAGGAGATAGGTCAGCCAGTGCATGGGGCGATGGCGGGGCTACTCGGCCAGAAGGGCGTCAATTTTCCGGTTCATGTCGAAGCCGGCGTTGATGTAGCGGAGGACTCCCTTTTTATCCACCAACCACGCGGCGGGAAGGTCCTCGCCCTTGACGCCGAATTGGGCGGCATAATTTGTGGGGGCGTTCAGGGCGTCGAAAAACTGCGGCCAGGCAATTTGTTGCGCCGCGACAAAATTGGTCAGGCTCTCCTTATTCTCATCCATGTTGATGCCGACAATCTCCAGGCCTTTGCCATGGCGCTTGTCGTAGGATTCCTTGATCTCGGAGAGCAAATCCACAGAGGCCTCGGAACCGGTGGCCCAAAAATTGAGGAGCACGACTTTGCCCTGCATTTTGGCCACATCCACCTGGCGGCCGTCCACGGCGGTAAATTTCAGGGTCAAGGCAGTCCCGACCCGATCCAGTTGTTTCTGCATGTCGGCGGCGGCGTCCTTGAGTTCCGCGGGAGGGTCGTTGGTGGCGATCTCTTTGAGGAGGGCGCGGGACTTGTCGGGATCGCTGTTTTCGGCGACTTGGAGGAGCATGACGAAGAAATCAGGGCGTTTGGGAAACTCCTTCTCGATCATGCGGGCCCCTTTTTCAAATTCCGCCAGCATGGCCATGTCGCCCTCAGGCTCCCTGGCATTAACGGCCCGGCGGACCGCATTGTCGCGGATTTCAAATCGTT
>JBEKOF010000116.1:0-13799 GCA_049522055.1 Verrucomicrobiota bacterium
ACAGGAGACCTCATCCGCGGGATTTTCCTGCAGGGAAGGAAGGGATACGATGTCCTGGCTCAGAAACGCAGCTAAACGCAGCATGACCGCCTCCATCGTTATCACCACCAAGAGCCGCAAGGAGGAGCTGCGCCGCGCGCTTGCCTCGTGCGTTGAACAGGAGCCGCCGGTGGAGATTGTGATCATTGATGACGGCTCTGCGGACGGCACGTCAGAGATTGTTCGAACCGAGTTTCCTCACGTCCGCCTCTTCCAATCGGACGAATCCAAGGGGTATATTGTTCAGCGAAATCGTGGTGCCGAAATGGCAACAGGCGATCTCATTTTCTCCCTTGACGACGATGCGGAGTTTTCCTCGCCACACGTTGTTCGCCAAACCCTCGCGGCCTTCGATGATCCCCGAATCGGGGCGGTGACGATTCCGTGGAAGAATGTGCCGGACCACCAGACGCTCAGTGACAAAGCCCCGCAAGATGAAGGCGTCTTTGTCTGCCGTAGTTACACAGGCATGGCGCACGCCGTACGTCGGGATCTGTTTCTGCGCCTCGGAGGCTACCGGGAGTTCCTGCTTCACGGCTCGGAGGAAATTGATTTTTGTATGCGGCTTTTGGACGCTGGATATGTGGTCAGGTTGGGACGGGCGGATCATGTGAACCATTATGAATCGAAAGTCCGCAACGTGTCCCGTCAGGCCCACTTTGCCGCCCGCAACGCCGTGCTCTTTGCCTGGTATAACGCGCCGGGACTGCGGCTGCCGATCCATTGGGCCGGAACCGTTGTCCATGTCCTCTTATACGGACTTAAGAACGGGTATTTATGGCCTCGCTTTCGAGGGTTGGCGGACGGATTTGCCTCGTGCGCGAAGCAGCGGCAGGCGCGGTGTCCTGTTTCCTTAACAAGCTATCGGCTGTATCGGCGGCTCACCCGGAGGGGCTTTCTGGCGATCTCAGACATGGACCGCATCCCAAGAGTAAAAGAAAAGCCTAGTCGGGTTGAGCATGAGGCCGCTTGAAGATCAATGTTTTCACGGATCTGCGGTTTACCCGCTCCAAGACACCAACGGGGGTCGGGAAGCATATTTTGCAGATGACGCGGGGATTGGCAGCGGATCATTCCAACGAGGTCTGCGTGCTGGCCGCGCGCGATCAGGTGGGTGCGGAGCAGCGAATTCCCGGGCAAAACGAACTCGCCGGTCTTCCGGCAACCATCCTGCCGTTACCATGGAAAGCGGCGGAAGCCCTCTGGACCGTTGCCGGCCGGCCTTTTGCCGACCGATGGTGCGATGATATTGATTGGGTCTATTGTCCCAAGAACGACTTCATTCCCGTGCGGCGCACCCGCGTTGCGGTCACGATTCATGGTGCGGCGGAATTGGACCCTGCCATGCCACAGAGCGGCACGCTGGGGGCGCGCTTGAACCGGTGGCGCCGCCGCACCGCTTACCGGCGCATGGTGGAACAGGGTGCAGTGGTTCTCACGGTCTCGGAGTTTCTCAAGGGTCAGGTGGTGGATTGGTTTGGCGCAGACCCTGAAAGGGTTGTCGTGGTGGGCAACGGAGTGGAGGCGGAGTTTTTCCATGCAGCCGGGCAGCCAATCGGGATGTCCGGGGAACCAGCCGATCGTCCCTTCATTCTTTGTGTGGGTGGGCTTAACTACCTGGACGGGGGTGACCGGGTGCTGGCCGCTGCCCATCTGTTGCGACGGCGGTTGCCCGATTTGCGGATCATCGTGGCGGGCTGTCAGCATGAACAGCAGATGAGCAGAGCCGTATTGGAGTTGCCCAACGTCACGCTGCTTGGCTACGTGACCTCAGATCGTTTGGCGCCCTACATGCGCGATGCGGTGGCATTGCTGTTTCCAACGCGGTATGAAACGTTCGGCATTGCTGCCGCCGAAGCCATGGCGGCAGGAACGCCCGTGGTCACCTGCCGTTCTACAGCCGTTCCCGAAGTGGTTGGCGACGCAGGTATTTATGTGGATCCGGATCACCCAGAGGCAATTGTTGAGGCTTTGATGGCCCTCCAGTCTCAGTCTGGCTTGCGAACAGAACTGATTGCTTGCGGGCGCCGCCGGGCGCAGACCTATACTTGGCCCGCGTGCGTGGCCCGGCTTCAACAGTCTTTGGAAAGGCGTTAGACTTTGAAAGTCGCATTCCCAAGAACCTCCCGCTCACACTTCCCGTTCCGCCAGTGGAATAGGGGACGGGCTTGTTTGCAGCGCATGGCGAACCATCAGAGTGTGCAGGCGGATGCCCACTCAGATGTCCTTGCGCTGCGCGCCACCCGGCCTCCTGACCAGCTAAAATGGGCTGGACGGTGCGGAATGCTCGCCGTATTGGGATATTTTGTTCGCGCAACCGTCCTGCCAAGATTCCTGCATATTCCGGACACGATCTTGATCGGGGTCACTGTATTGGCTCTGACCTTGGCAGCAGGAGTTGCTGTCATGTCGGGTGGAAAATGGCGCTGGTCATGGGTGATCGTTCTGGTCGCTTTTGCGGCCAGCCTCTCTCAGGCGGAGCAGTTTAGCGTAGCGACACTCCACTTAGTTGGCCTTGCTTTGCTGATTCTCGCCGTTGGTCCCGTGATCTTGAACCCTGCGGCAATCAAACTGCGAGGCGCAGCATGGAGGCTGAGCGTCCACGGATTGACCGCGCTTACAGTGATATTTGTAATGTGGTATCTGCTTCGGCTGCCGAGTTTCGGGGCCGGTTTTTTCACAAGTTTCATGGGTCACTGCATGCTGCTGGGGCCTTTTGCGGGCATGGGAGTCGTAATCGCCCTGGCCCGAGCCATCCATGGCCGCTCCTGGTGGTGGGGCCTGCTGGCACTGCTTGGCCTTTTGCCGGTATTGGCGTCCGGCTCACGGATCGCAATTCTGGCTGTTATGGGGGGGGCCGGTTTTCTGTTGCTTCGGCGCAAGCCAATTGTCGGACTATCGGTTGTGCTTCTTTGTTTGTTTGTTGGGTTTCGGTTCGTCAGCCAGGGTGACAGCGACACGATAAGCGATTCGGTGACTGGCGCCCTATCATACAAGGGAACCAAGAACACGCGTGCTGATCTTTGGCAATCCAGAATAGAAGAGTTCAGGTCTAGTCCTGTGCTTGGCGTCGGCGTTGCCATGGGAACCGGCAGTGGAGCACTCGTCGAGGATAGTGGCAATATTCGTGTTGAGCCTGGTTCATGTTACCTCGCTGTATTGGCGATGACTGGTGCCTGTGGAACCATCGCCTTCTGCTGCGCCTTGGGCTTTCTTCTCGTTCAGTTTGTTGTTTCCGGTCAGAAGACCGCGCTGGACAAAGACATTCTGAGTGTTGTTGGAGTCTATCTGGCGATTCATGGTGTTGCCGAAGGATGGATAATGAACTTTGGCGGTCCCCTATGCTTTCTGTTTTGGCTTTGGGTTGGAAATGTCGGGGATGCCGCCCTTCAACCGGCTCGCGCCAACGCGAAGCGCGGGTTTATCGGTCATCCCAGAATTGTTCGGCAAATCGGAGATGTCGCCACGAATTCAAACTAATCCCCGACCTCTGACCTCTGATTTCTGATCTCTGCTCTTTTGTTTTATGATCTCAGCTTTCAGCTTTTCAGTTTTCAGCATTTCAGCATTTGACTTGTGACCTTCGTCTTTTGGCAAAACATCCTCAGTCCCCACCAATCGGTTCTGCCTCGCGCCTTGGGGGATGCCGGGCATGAGGTCGTTGTCGTGGCCACCGAGGAAATGACCGCAGACCGCAGCCAGATGGGCTGGAAGATTCCCGACTTTGGCAAGGCCAGAATTGTTATCAGCACGGATGAAGAAGAAATCGAGAGGCTTGTGTCGCAAGGCCCTATAGAGGCTATTCATATAGTGGCCGGCGCACGGTGGAAGCCTTTGGGGGAACTGGTGACAAGGCAGTGCCTTCGGCTTCGAAGGCATCTGGGGATAATGTCCGAGGCGGCGGATAATCGCGGCTGGCGCGGTCAGTTCCGGTGGGTGAAATACACGGCGGAGCATCTCATTCGTGGAAGGCATTTCAATTTCATTCTGGCCATGGGCGAAACGGGGGTGCGGTGGTTTCGGTGTTGCGGCTACCCGGCCCGCAGGATATTCCCCTTCGCGTATTTCACCGAGTCGCCTGGGCCGAGCGAGCGCATTTACCCGCCACCCGTTCGACAATATCCGGTTCTGGGCTATCTGGGGCGCTATGTTCCGGGTAAAGGACTTGAGGCACTGATTGATGCTTTCGCCTTATGCCGGGAAATGCGCTGGACATTAACGCTTGTTGGTGATGGCCCACTTAGGTCTTCCCTGGCGGATCGGATAAAATCATACGGACTGGGAACGTCGGTTTCCTTCCTGCCTTTCATGGAGTACCCCTGCGCCATGGAATGGTTGGGTGGCGTGGACTTGCTCGTTCTGCCAAGCGACGGTAAAGAGGGTTGGGGCGCGGTTGTCAACGAAGCGCTCATGCGGGGGGTGCCAGTGATTTGCAGCGACCACTGTGGGGCCGCAGATTTGCTGAGAGAATCGTGGCGGGGCGCGGTTGTCCGCGCAGGTTCTGTGCCAGCTTTGGCCCAGACATTGCGCGAATGGATCGCTCGAGGCCGACGCACCCAGGAGACCTCAACGAGAATCCAAGCTTGGTCGCAGTGTATTGGAGGCGAATCAGTGGCGCGGTATCTGGAGGGGATTTTGGATCACGTTTACCATGGCGCGGGGCGACCGGAGGCTCCCTGGAGGCTGGAGTCGCCATCCTGAGTATGTCCCAAATCAATGCTCTGGCGGTCATTGCTGGCATGGCCCGGGCCGCTGGCGGCCCCACTTTCTCCGTCTCCTCCCTCTGCGAAGCTTCAGCCGTTGCTGGTGCTAAACAATCCTTATTCACGGTTCAGGCCCCAGCAGGCAAACCCGAGCACCTGCCCAACCCGGATTTGGTCGAGACTGTTCGAGTCAGAGGATTCCATTTTCGGAGGCTCCGCCTTTTATGGTCTCCTTCCTTTAAGTCCGCTCTGCGCAGCTTTTGCCGCGAACGTGGAGTTCAGGTTATTCACTCTCATTCAATTTGGAGCCAGCCCAACCACGCCGCTGTTTCTGTGGCCAGGGAAATCGGCCTGCCTCATATAGTTTCAACCCACGGCATGTTGGAACCGTGGGCCTGGCGTTATCATGCCTGGAAAAAGCGCCCGGCCTGGTGGCTTTGGCAACATCGCGATTTGTGTGGCGCCGCCGTGTTGCGTGCCACCGCCCAACAGGAAGTGGAGGCCTTGCGTGCCTTGGGCTTTCGCCAACCCATCGCTTTGATTCCGAACGGAGTCGAGTTGCCAGAGATCAGAGATACAAAGCGATATTCAGATTTCAGTGTTTCAGAATTTCAGCTTTCAGCTTTTTCGCCGTCAGAGGTCAGGGGTCAGAAGTCAGCAGTGCGTACTGCGCTCTTCCTTTCGCGCATCCATCCAAAGAAAGGGCTGCTGAACCTGGTAACGGCGTGGTCACAAGTGCGGCCCTCAGGTTGGCGAGTGGTGGTGTGCGGACCCGATGAGTGCGGCCATGCCGAGCAGGTGAAACGGGCGGTCGCCGAAGCCGGCCTGTCAGGTGAATTTGATTTCAAGTCTTCCGTTTATGGCGCGGAGAAGGAAGCTCTTTACGCGAACGCGGACCTGTTTGTTCTCCCGACCTTTAGCGAGAATTTTGGCATTGTGGTTGCGGAGGCGTTAGCTGCCGGCGTGCCGGTAATCACGACCACGGGAACGCCGTGGAAGGAACTTCACACGCGGCAATGCGGATGGTGGATTGACATCGGCGTTGAACCATTGGCAGCCGCAATACGCGAAGCGACATCACTACCGGATCAAGAACGCCACGAAATGGGCCAGCGCGGCCGTCGCCTTGTCATGGAAAAATACTCCTGGTCGCAAATCGGGAAAGACATGCTCTCGGTTTACGAGTGGATGCTGGGTACCGGTCCGACACCCGAATGTATAGCATAAAATAGAACTGAGGGTTGGACTACAGCAATCTCAAACGAATTCTTGTTCTCTGCTTTCCAATTCTCCGCTGCGGCGAGTTTGTGATGAAAGTCGACGCCTCAAATTGTCCAAGCTTGCACTCCAGCACAACAGGCTGTGGCGCGGCCTATGGCGGGCGGCCTGATTGCGTCTTTGCCGTCGCAGAACCAAGCCGTTGCAGACATAGGCCGGTTTCTACCCAAATTCCAAGGCGTAAAAATCTGTCGCGACACCCATCCGCATGCCTCAGTGAGGAACTTGACCAACACAACTCTTTTGCGCCAAAGGAAACCCATGATTCAGGATGGCCGCAACAAACCTAATCCTTATCCGTTGAAAGAAAGGCTCGCCCGCCTTGCATGGGTCGCGGCCCACGCAGTGCTCTTTCGCCCCGTGCCACGCTGTTTGAACGGATGGCGCTGCGTCCTGCTCCGCCTTTTTGGTGCGCACATTGGAAAGGAAAACATTATCCATCCTACAGTGGAAGTCTACTTCCCTTGGCGACTCCATACTGAAGCCTGTTGTGTCATTGGCGACCGAGTGAAGCTGTATTCGCTAGGCGACATCTATTTGGGCGAGCATACGGTCATTTCACAGCATGCCCATCTCTGTGCAGGTACTCATGATTATACCCTGCCTTGGATGCCGCTGTTGCGGCCAGGGATATCGATCGGCAAGGGTTGCTGGATTTGCACTGACGCCTTCATTGGGCCGGGTGCGCAAGTGGGAGACGGTGCGGTGATTGGGGCACGTTCCGTCGTGTTTGGCGAATTACCTCCTGGCGTAGTCTGCGCCGGCAATCCCTGCCGTCCCATCAAACCACGGATAATGAAAATTCCACCGTGAGAATCTGTGTCATCACCCCATGCTACAACCCTGGCCGCTTTCTAATGCCTTGTCTTGAAAGCGTTCAGGCCCAAGGCGATGTTCTAGCGAAACACCTCTTGATGGATGGCTGTAGCAGGGATGGTACGATTGATGTTCTCCGAGGCTATCAACAAGTTGCTCCAAAGCTGTTTTGGATCTCAGAAGCAGATCGTGGCCAAGCAAATGCGCTTAATAAGGCCCTCGCACAGGTCGACACTGAGTACTTTGGCTGGCTCAATGCCGACGACTGCTACGTCGAGAACGGTCTATCGCGTCTGGCTGATGCTCGGTTACGTCTTGGCAGTGAAGCGCCGGTGATCATCTATGGGGATTACCAGGTCATTAACGAAAAGGGAGAAATCCTGCGGCATCGGCGCCAACCCTCTTTTAACTATTTCGATTGTGTTTATGGTTACCTAACAGTCCAAAATAACGCAGCGCTCTTTCATACTGAGACGGTTCGGGCCGCCGGTGGCTTCGACGAAATGATGAGTTTTGCCATGGACTATGATTTGGTCGCAAAGGTGGCTAACAGGGGTTCAGTTTATCATGTGCGCGAATACATAGGTCAATTTCGTCTCCATGGTCTGGCTAAGACGGCCACACTTCAGGAGGTGTGCATGGCTGAAACCGCCGTCATTCGTAGCCGCTATGGGATAAAGCCTGCGGCTATGCAGCGCATTTGGATGCTAATAGCCAAATTCCGTGTTGGCCTCCGGATGGCGCGCGAGGGCTGTCTGGGATGCCGGCTTGGCTTTGCGCGACATTAGGACGGCACGCCATTAGCGCATTCTGTGTGAGATCTTGTCTATGGTGAACGGAATAAAACGCATACTAGGTAGATTGTTCTATGGAGCTGCAGAGCGCAGACAATTGGGGAGTCGTCTCGATTGGATTTTCTGGGCACTTTCCCCGGTTTTGGGGCGTTACCGAAAGGTCTCAAGAAACTCCCGGATCTTGCCGACAATTCCGTGGATTCGGAAAGTCAGAATTAATGATTGGCCAGTTCTTCTAAGCGTCAGGCTTGTTTTTTATGATTGGATTATACTGGACGAGATTTTCTTCCGGCAAGACTACGCCGGAGTGGCGAAACATGGCCCTAAGGACGTTACTACAATAGTGGATATTGGGGCAAACATTGGGTTGAGCGTAAACTACTGGAGAGTATGTTACCCCAATGCGCGTATCATAGCGGTGGAGCCGGATCGTGAGAATCTTTACTTGTGCCGTTGCAATGCTCTGAAGGAAGCCGACGGTGGCGTGGTGACGTTTCACGCAGCCTGTATATGGCGGAAGTCAGGCATGGTGATCTTTGACAAATCCGGAGCCGACAGCGACTATCACATTGTACAAGAAGGCCACTCGAACTTACTGGGGGAAACGGCGGAGTGCCTTTCCGTCCCCGACTTGTTCGTCAAAGCTGGAGTTGAGGGTGTGGTGGACGTGCTTAAGTGCGATGTTGAAGGCGCGGAAAAGGAGATCTTTGAGGATTGCGCCGATTGGATATGTAAAGTCCGGTTTTTGGCCATCGAAATACACCACCCGTATACAGTTCAGGAACTGATGTCTGCTCTTGGTAGGGGTGGAGTGTATCCCAGGATGGTTGAAGAGCACGGCGCAGTTGCCGATGGCAACAGCCTCCTTCTTGTTGAAATACAGCGATTCCCGCCTGTTTTCTCATGATTTCCTGTCTTATCTTAACGTTGAATGAGGAAATGAATCTTCCTCGCTGTCTCGAGTCCGTCAAATGGAGTGACGATATTGTCGTCTTCGATTCCTTTAGCAGCGACCGCACAATCGACATCGCCAAGGCTTACGGTGCGCGAGTTATTCAGCGGCGGTTCGACAACGAACGGGATCACAGAACCGCGTCCCTCGAGTCGCAGTTCAAATACCCCTGGGTTTATAATCCTGACGCAGATGAGGTACTGACTACAAAGCTCCGTGACGAAATGCAGGCGGTGGTGCGCTCGCAGGCGGATGTGGTGGCCTATCGTGTGCGCTACAGGAATTACTTCATGGGACGATGGATTCGGCACTGTGGTATTTATCCGGTCTGGATTCTCCGTTTATTCAAACCTGACAAGGTGCGCTGGGAGCGCCTGGTCAATCTGGTGCCGGTGGTTGAAGGTGAAGAAGGGCGTTTGCAGGAGCACTTTGAGCACTACAGCTTTAGCAAAGGCCTGAACGCCTGGTTTGAGAAACACAACCGCTATTCCTGGCAGGAGGCGGAAGAGAGTCTCAAGTCGCTTGCGAAAGGCGGCTTTACCTTGGGCGCCTTATCGAGCCGTGAGCCTGCGGTTCGCCGCCGAACGCTGAGGGAATTGTCCTTTCGCCTGCCGTTTCGCCCCGTGCAGCGCTTTTTCTATATGTATTTTCTGCGACTGGGCTTTCTTGATGGACTGCCCGGTTACCATTATTGCCGGCTTCTGACGATTTATGAATATATGATTGTGATGAAAATGGAAGAGATCAGAAGGCGGAAGTCAGGCTTGCCGCTTTGAGGTTTGTGCGCAACGCGGCCTCGAGGGATGCCAGCACCTGACCGACAACACAAGAGATGGATGCGTCTAAATGCAAACTCAGGCGTCGGGTTTTGCTTGCGGTCTTTGGGACATTGGTGGTTACGACGGCAACATTCCTTCTTGGGATCGTGTGCGCGAAGCCGCTTTTGTTCGTGGAAGGCGGCAGCCGTCACGCGGATGTCATCGTAGTCCTGGGTGGTGATGCGGGAGACAGGGCGTTTCGAGCACTCGAGTTATTCAAGGGTGGGGCTGCTCCGAAAATCCTGGTCAGTGGAGATGGAGATGGCGTCTTGATCCGGAATCGTTTGGTCCTTGCCGGAGTCGGCACCAATGAGATCATCATGGAATCAAATTCGGGCAATACAAAGCAAAACGCCGAATTTTCTATCCGCCTTATGAAAGAGCAGCGCATGACCAGGGCAATCGTGGTCACGTCGTGGTTTCATTCCCGCAGGGCGCTGGCCTGCTTTCGCAGTTTTGACGGTGACATCGAGTTCTCCTCCTTTCCCGCCTACAACGGCATTAACATGGAGCATAAGCCGAGCCTTTCCGAGGCGCCCTTGGTTGTCCATGAGTATTTTGGAATTGCCTGGTATCTGTTGCGATATGGCATTGTGCCAGCATCGCCATTGGAACATACGAGACCATGAACCATATTTTCTATGTCTCACGGCATTGAACAATCCGATGCTGGAGTGGGCGCTTCGCTGGGGAAAGAGGCAACCGGGGGTGGAAATCACTCTGTAGTTCCCGCTTTCGCCGCGCCGTGTCGCAATCCCCAATGGCCGCACTCCTCACTGAGATGGATGCTGGTGCTCTTGCCTTTTGCTTACCTCTGGTTCCGTCTGATCAACAACCTCCGGCTGGAATGGGCCACAAATCCCCAGTACAGCTACGGTTGGGTGGTGCCGTTTTTGTGCGTCGGGCTGCTGATGGGCCGCTGGCAAGCGGCAAGGGACTGCGGGACTACAGGACTACAGGACTACGGACTCGCAGGCCGTGGTCCATGGTCCGTGGTCCTTTTTTTCGCGACGCTGGCTTTTCTCTACTTGCCGACGCGTCTGGTCGAGGAGGCGACGCCGGAATGGCGGCCCATTCAATGGGCGCTCGGCATCGAAGCCATCGGGTTGACTCTTTGCGCGGTTTATCTGGGCAAGGGGCGTGGCTGGTTGCGGCAAGTCGCCTTCCCGATATGTTTCTTTTTCGTTGCCATTCCGTGGCCGACGGTCATCGAAGCGCCGGTCATTCAATCCTTGACGCGCATCAATTCCGCTGTGACGGTCGAATTGCTGGGCTGGTTCGGCATTCCCGCGATGCAGCACGGCAATTTGATTGAGGTCAGCACGGGCACCGTTGGGGTGAGTGAAGCATGCAGTGGCATCCGGTCGTTTCAAACCAGCCTCATGATTTCGCTTTTCTTCGGGGAATTTTATGCCATGGGTCTCTGGCGCCGATTGCTGCTGGTTCCGGCCGGTTTTATCCTGGCCATGGCGTTTAACGTGTGCCGCATGTCCTTTCTTACCATCGTCGCCGCCAAAAATGGCGTCGCGGCCATTGCCCAGTACCATGATCCCGCCGGAATTTTGATCACCTTGGTCTGCACGGCGGGGATGTGGGGGGTGGCGGTGCTCTTTAGCAAAAGGCTGAAAGCTGAAACGCTGAAAGCTGAAATGGGAGAACAGAAGGCACAAGGCAGAGGTCAGACGTCAGAGGTCAGAGGTCAGTTGTCAGAGGTCAGAGGTCCCTCGGCCCGTGAAATGGCCGCGCCTATTTCACTGGGCAGAAGTCGCGATTCAGCATCTCAGTTTTCAGCTTTTCAGCGTTTGGGGTTGGCGCTTCTCGTTTGGCTGGCCTTAGTGGAGGTGGGAGCCGAACTTTGGTACCGCCACCTGGAGTCGCATCTGGCACCCAGCCCCCAGTGGTCGGTGATGTTTCCCACTGACAACCCCACGTTTCACACTCTGCCGATTAGTCCTGATACAGCAGGGCTGCTGCGCTTTGATGAAGGGAAACAGGGTGCCTGGCAGGAAGCCGACGGCTCCCGATGGCAGGCGTTCCATTTCAACTGGTTCCCCGGGCGGGTGGCAGGCTATCTGGCCAAACGGCACACGCCGGAAGCGTGTCTGCCGGCCGCAGGATGGAAGATGAGTTCCGGCCCGGAATTGATGGTGATGAGAATCAAGGACATTGAACTGCCGATGCGCCATTATGTGTTCGAAAATTCGGGGGGAACTATACAGGTATTCCAATGCCGATGGGAGGAGGGGATGAGCAAACAGGCTTATGTGCAAGACGAAACATCGGAGTTTAACCTGGTGCGGGGCATCTGGGCGGGCCGCGGCAACAAAGGCCAGAAGGTGCTCGAGTTTATCATTTCAGGCTATCAGGATTCCGAGCAAGCCCAAGCGGCGCTTGCGAGACAATTACAAGCGATGATCCAAATTGATAAACCGAAAAGCTGAAATGCTGAAAGCTGAAAGCAGCCCGGTGAAATAGGCGGGGCCATTTCACGGGCCAAGGAGGGCACGGTCACAAATGCGAAAGCTGAAATGCTGAAAGCGGAAATATGCGGCATGACTGAGGAAGAGCCTTCGCCGGATGAATGGGACTTCAGGAAAGTTCCAGATGATGAATTGGTGGCGTGCTGTTATTGGGAATACGCGCGCGAGTCATCCTTCCTCCGCGAGGTGCGGCAGTGGTGTCGGAAAGACCAACAGGCGGATGGACAGCGCGATGAGAGGCTTCATGCGGACTTGCAGAAAGTGCAGAGCATCGGTTATCCCGCAAATTTCTTTCTGCGCGGGTTCTTTTGTCCCCAGGACGATGTGCTGCCGGATGCGCCTCTGCTCCGGCCGGGCGAGGTTCATCGGCTCACCGGCGCTTTTCCAAGACCCTGGCAGTCGCTCACGAAAGAATAACGGCAATACCGTGCCTTCGCACCGCCACGCGGAACTATTGAGTATGTCAGAATTGTCCCGTTCGATCGCGGCCTGTGCTTTGATGCACAGGAGATTGTCAAAACGGTCACGTCGCTGCGTCGCTTGCGCGACGAGGCCAACGCGCTGGCGCGGCGCGAGAATCCCACATTGTCCGAAGAAGCTCTTGAGAGGATGGGGAAGCTGCAATTCGCGAACGTCCAGCCCACAGTCATCTACGACAGCGGCACGGAAAAAACAGTGGTTCAGATAAGCTGGGGAATATTCACGGACGAAGAAATCATTCAGGCGTTCCGCGCATGGGTGAAAGCAAACCGGCCCAAGGACGTGCCGGGTCCTCCGGATAATAAAGGACGAAACAAGGCTCGCGATTGGCGCGTGGGGTTGGAGCGATTGGCCATGATGCGGCTGCTGCACCGGTTCCGATTGCGCGGCCTGTCTGCAGCATGTCCGGCTGCTTGGAAACTTTACTGCAAGCGCGAGTGGTACAAGGAGCGAAAGCGCGCTGGTGAAATGTTTCGCAAGCTGTTTCCATTCCTTGCCGCATCAGGACGCCCGCTTGGCTGGCAAACGCAGGGCGGGCGCAGCAGGTAGGCGGAAAATCCCCTGGCAATTAACACCCATTTCGGCCCGGCCGTTCTACAGTAGATTTGCGGTATGGCTATGATACCAGTCTGTTCAAGTTCGATTCGAGCGGTGGGATACGACGGCTACACGCTGGCCGTCCAGTTCCACACCAGCGACACGGTTTATGAACATCCGGGCGTGCCGCATTCGGTCTTTCTCGGCCTGATGCGCGCCGATTCGATGGGTGCGTACTACAATCGCCACATTCGCGGGAGGTACAAATGAATGATTCGAGCGGGGAGGCAGACATGCCAACTCCGCCCTCGAACACCAGCGGCAATGTGCTGCCGCCGCCTCCAACGTCGCCCGACGCAGCCAAAAGGGCGAACCTCATCGAAAACACGCCAAAGGCATCGCCGAGACCCAACTTCAAGACCATGGCCGAAGTGCGCCACCTCGTAAGCAAGATTCGCGATGATTCAACTTGGAACCAGCTCACGCCTGAACAGCGGGAAACGATGGAGGGCTGGTTGTTTGACGAAAACCTTGGTTACGCCAAGACGCTGGAGCGGGTGAAGGCGGAATTTGGCCTTGAAGCCACCATGTCCAGTCTGGGACGGTATTACCGCTGCCGCGCGCGCGACCGGCTGGTGGAAGATTTGCTGGACGCGCAGGAAGCGGCCTTTGACGTGAAGGATCTGCCGCTCAACGTGTCCATCATGCGGGAAGCGCTCGCAAAGCTGCTTTACAAGGCCGTCCTGAAGCGGGCCATCGAGAAGCCAGAGGAGGTGGAGCAACTGGCGGCATTGACCAAGCTGGTTCTCGACAGCGAGGACAATGACATCCGGAGCAGGCGGCTGGAATTGGCCCAAAGATGGTTTCATGACGAGGCCACGGTGGCGGCGCGCAAGGATTTG
>JBEKOF010000117.1:0-13789 GCA_049522055.1 Verrucomicrobiota bacterium
CGGGCCAGCCAGACCTCGCCCATGCCGCCGCAGCCCAGGCCTTTGATAAGGACAAATCGCCTCTGTGCAAGAGTCTGTTCCGGCTGCAATGGCATCGCTGCGGACATGGAAGAAGTTCTCCCGAAGCCTCTAACAACCTGTTTACAAGTTGGCAAGAACAAAAGCCTTGGCAGGAAAATCGAAAGGAGGCAACTGATCTACTTTGGGGCATGGCGCGAAAGCATCACTCCAACGACCGCGCCCGCCGCCGCCAAGACCGCCAGGATGAGAAACAGAATCAATATTCTTCGTCGGGCGCGGGCTTTGATGGCGCTTCTGGCCTGCTGCAGCAGCGCGTCGCACTCCGCGGCCAATTCCACATTCTGCCCCAGCAGGGCGCCGTGCAGTTGGATGGATTGCTCGAGCGCGAGGATGTCGGCCTTGGTGGTGGCGCATAAGGCCTGGCATCGGACTTGGGTCCCAACGGCCTCCTGCAAAAAGGAAACCAATTGCAGTTCCATTTCCGGCTTGGCCGCAATCAGGCTTTGCACCCCGTCCACGTCGCCCTCGTCGGCAAATTTTTTTGCCTGCGAGCGGACCAGGATCTGATTTTTCCAGTCATCCGAACCGGCCTGGGCGGCGGGTTCCTTGCGTTCGCGCAGCGTTTCCTGTCCCCGTTTCACCAAAGTCTTTAATTCGTCGGCCAAGGTGGGATCTTGGGAGGGGAGCCGGCTGATCTCCTCGTCCACCCAATGATTCACCAGCTGAATATCCTCTTCCGATTTGGCCGCTTCGACCCGTTTCTTGGCTTCGGCCAGAAGTTGCTTTTTCAGCAGTTTGAATGCGATTTCCGCATGAACCCGCGCTTCCGTTTCGGCCAGCAAGGATTCCAAGGCCTTCACCAACATTGGCTGGGTTTTCAATGCGCCCTTATGAGCCTGCAACAGCCCTTTGAGGGCCTCGATATCCTCCGGGGTGGCGGCCTCTTTGGCGCGGGCCTGGACTTGGACCTGAATCGCCTCGTGCAAATGCGGGATCAGTTGCTCCCGGATCGGCCCGTGCCTCTCGATCAGAATCTCCACTTCATCAGGTTTTCCCGCCGCTGCGGCTGCTTCGGCCCGGGTCAAAATCACCTGGAGCTGGCGGATGTGGCGCAGGGCCTCTTCCGCTTCCCTTTTGACTTGTTCGGCCCGCCTCAAATGCGGCTCCAATTGCTCGCGCAAGTTTGGATGGGCCTCGATTATTTTTCGCACTTCCTCGGGTTTTCCCGCGACGGCGGCGTCCGTAGCCCGGTTGACAATATGCCGGGCCTGGTGCTCGGCCCCTTCCGCATCCTTTTTGACTTGCTCGGCCCGCCGCAGATGCGGTTCCAAGACCTCGCGCCGCTGTGGATGGGACTTGATGAGTTGCTGCACTTCCTCGGGCTTTCCTGCGGCGGCAGCGGCTCTGGCCCGGCTCAAAATATTCTGGAACTGGCGCTCGGCTTCTTCCGCTTCCCTTTGGACTTGTTCGGCCCGTCTGAGATGCGCTTCCAAGACCTCGCGCCGCTGTGGATGGGACTTGATGAGCTGCTGCACTTCTTCGGGCCTTCCTGCGGCGGCGGCGGCGGCGGCCCGGCTCAAAATACTCTGGAACTGGCGCTCGGCTTCTTCCGCATCCCGTTTGACTTGTTCGGCGCGCCTCAGATGCGGCTCCAAGTCCTCACGGCGCTGTGGATGGGACTTGATGAGTTGCTGCACTTCTTCGGGCTTTCCTGCGGCGGCGGCGGCGGCGGCCCGGCTCAAAATAGTCTGGAACTGGGTCTCGGCTTCATCCGTTTCCTTTTTGATTTGCTCAGCCCACTTGAGATGCGGCTCCAAGTACTGGTGCCAATGCGGATGGGACTTGATGAGTTGCTGCACCTCCTCGAGCTTTCCCGCCAGCGCGGCGGCTGTGGCTTGATTCAAAACAGATTGCAACTGGCGCTTGATGGCCTCCGCTTCCGCTTTGGCTTTTTCCTCAGCCAGACGGGCCTCCGCGGCAATTCGTTCCGCGTCCGCTTTGCTGTTCGCCAGAGTTCCACCGTCGGGGCCAACCCTCTTCCGCGCCTCCGCCATGAGAAGAGCCAATTGTTTTTCCAACCCGGCGTCAGGGCGCGGAAGCTTGTCCAACTGTTCGCGCATCCAGTGCTCAATCCGGTGGATGTCGGCCATGGAATTGGCCTGCGCGGATTGCGTCTGGACCTCCGCCAGAATTTTCCCATGGAGTTCCTTGCTTGTGGTAATCTCCTCAACCCGGGTCCCGGCTATGGTCAACAGTTCATGCCATTTGCTGAGGAATTGCTCGTTCTGCGAAAACTGGTGGTAGAGGATGAAGGAATCCTTGATCGCCTTGATGTCGTCCCAGGTTTCGGCTTTGCCACACCGGGCCTCGATTTCCGACAACGCCTGCTCCAGCAGCTTCTGATTTTCGACGGCGGTGGTTTTGGCGATGGCCTCGGCCTCAGCCCTGGCTGTTTCCTCCGCCAAATGCTTTGCTTGGGCCACCCGTTTTGCTTCCGCCTCAGCCTCGGCTTTGGCGTCGGCTTCTTCTTTGTTCAGGTTTCTGAGAAGCTCCTCAAGTTCGGCAACGAAGTCATTATTCCTGCCACTGATTCTGGTCAAAGTCCTGAAGCGGACGGGGTTCCCGTCGGCCTTGATCAACTCCCGCAACTTTCTTTGAATGGACCTGTGGTTGGCCAGCAGGTCGGCGATCACCTGCGCGCCCCCCGACTCCTTGCGCCCGCGCGCGTTCTCATGGCAAATCTCCAGCGTCTCATCCAGCAGTCCAACCCAAATCTCCGCGTGAGCCAGATTGAGGGTGTAAATTTCGATGGCCGCCAGAATGTCGCCTTCCTCCATGGCCTTCATCATCCTGGCTGTGACCTCCGGAGGGGCCGTCTGGGGCAGCGGCTCACGCAATCGGCCCGCCGGCTTGAGCCGGCTTCCCTTGGCGGGGCCGGTGAAATCACTCTCGCCTTTGGGGTTGGTGGCCTTGACCCAATAGAAATAATCCCGGCCGGCGGTGGCGCTGGAATCCAGGAAGGTTGGGTTTGGCGAAGAACCCGCCGCGGGAATGGGGATCGAATCCAGGAAGGATTTTGATTCGGGCGCGTTGGATTCTGACCGGTAAGTGTGGTATTGCGTCGCGCCCGGGCAGTTGTTCCAGGAGAGGTTGATGCCCCCCTCTCTGCCGACCGACGCCCGGAGGCCGGCAGGAGGCGCGGGCGGGATGTTGTTTTCCAGCGCATGAGTCCAGGCCGCTTGGATCTCGATGAGCGGGTTGCTTGGCAGATAATGCCCGTATTTGTTGGCGTAAGCCAAGAGTTGCGCCTTGTTGCGGGCGATGTCCTCCGGCGACGCGGCTTGGCGCATCTCTTCCAGCCTGGCTCGAAACTCTTTCTGATGCTCTTCGCGGATAAAAAGCTCTTCCCATCTGTCCGCCCCGGACTCGCGGTGCTTGCGGAAGAAGCCCCGCAGTTGCTCCCGCAGGTCCTCCAACTCCTTGGTCGAATCGGCGCGGCGAAATGCGTCCAGCAGAATGGTGAATTCCATTTCCAGCAGTTCCTTGCGGGGAGAAAGAGGCAGCGCCTCCTTTTGCTCGTCATAAAATTTGCGCAGTTGTTCCAACGCCTCCGGCAGCTTCGCTGGGGAAGCGCCTCGAGCCGCGTCCAAATGCCGCTGATACTCGCGCTTGAATTCCTCAATCGCTGCCGGCAATTCATGGGCTCCTTGCTGAAGATGCACCCATTCCATGAAAAGGTTGCCCACCCTTTGCAAAGGGACCAAATCGCTTTGGGGGAAGTCTCGCATGGGGTTGGCCCTGACCCATTGGCCGCCCGGCTCCCGCTTCTCAAACCGGTTGCCGCCGACGGGCTTGATTTCAAGGTTGGAAGTCAGGGTAATAAAAGGCTCGGGCCCCAGGTCTAGCCGCCAACCTTGCGCCTCAACATCGGTCCTCAGATCGGCCTCTTTGTCCCGTTGCCGCTTGTCCATCTCCAAGACAAGACCCTCCCAGGCCGTGATTTCCGCTTGGGAGAGCCAGCGCCTGAGGATGTCAAGAAGTTTCATGGAAGGCCTTCTCCGGGGCTGCGTGAAGGCTGGCAGTCCGTGTCTTCAAACTTCTGCTTGTGCTGCTTTGAACCAAACATGGTGGTTTGCCCGCCGCAATTGTTTCCCCCGCGCCCGTGACGGCGGCACGGGAGCTTGGGCTCCGTTTGACCGATGGCGGGGCGCGTCTGCCGCCGTGATAGACGCGTCGGACTGGCGCCCAGAGCAATGTCGTGGGGCCGATTCTATCCGATTGGCCGCCGGAGGCAATCCTTTCCCACCCGGCTTTTCCACCCGGCAGGATGAAGCGGGGAGCATGCGCCGCTCTAAAAGCGCCGGAATTTCCCGATTGCGGCAGGGAGTCGGATATCATAAAATGCCGGATTGTGGCGAAAGAAACCCAACGAGATCCGTTTGAGGAACCGCCTGCGCCCCGGGAATTGAAGGCAGGCCAGCACGTCGGCTCCGAGCGGTATCTCCTGAAGAAATTTCTGGGCCAGGGGGGCATGGGGATCGTCTGGCTGGCGCAGGACAGCCGTCTGGGCGAGGAGGTGGCCTTGAAGTTCTTGCCCGGCCAGCTTCGCCTGGATTCCTCGGCACTCGACGACCTCCGCCAGGAAACCCTCAAAAGCCGCAAACTGGCGCACCCGAACATTATCCGCATTCACGACTTGTTCGAGTTGGAGGGGGAGGATCCGTTCATTTCGATGGAGTATGTGGACGGGCCCACCCTGAGCAAGCGCCGGGTGCAAATGCCGGCCCGGATCATGGATTGGGAGGGGCTCTCCGATCTGGTGCGGCAGTTGTGCGAGGCCCTGGAGTACGCGCACCATGAGAAGGTGATCCACCGCGATCTCAAGCCGGCCAACTTGATGCTGGACTCCCGCCAGCGGATCAAACTGGCCGACTTTGGCATCGCCCGCGTGGTGACCGATTCGCTGAGCCGCGTCACGCTGCGCCAGGGCACCAGCGGGACGCTGGTTTATATGAGCCCGCAGCAACTGGATGGCCGCCCTTCCAATCCCACCGACGACATTTATTCCGTGGGCGCCACCCTCTACGAGTTGCTGACCAGCAAGCCGCCCTTTTACACCGGCGAGATCGCCCATCAGATACGCTACGTGGAGGCGACGCCCATCACCCAGCGCCTGGAGGAACTGCGCATTGCCAGCCAGGTGCCCAAAGTGGTCGAAGACACGGTGGCCGCCTGTTTGAAGAAGAATCCCTCGGACCGCCCGCAGAGCGCGCACGAACTGGGCGAAAGCCTGGGTTTGATTGAAACCAAGCCGCCCAGTTCAAAGTCAGGCAAACTGGGGCCTAAGCCTCCGCCTCCCTCGCGCCCGAAAGGCCAGCGGGTCGCGGTGACGCTGGGAATTCTGGCCGGTCTGGGTGTGCTCGCGGGGGGCGCGTATTATTTGACGCACCGACGCCCCCCGCCGCCGGCTTTGCCGTGTGGTTTGGAAGTGACGATCACTCCCAACGACGCGGTTGCCGCCGGGGCGATGTGGCAGGTGGATGGCCGCCCACCCCAAACCAGCGGCGCGGTTGTCTCCGACTTGCCGTCGGGAAATCATACTTTGGCTTTCCTGAGTATCTCCAATTGGATCGCGCCTCCCGCCCAAACGGTGTCCATTACAACCAACTCAACCAACATCGCCACAGGAACCTACCTCCGGCCTATCGGTTCTTTGGAGGTGACCCTCGTTCCCAACGACGCGGTTGCCGCCGGGGCGATGTGGTGCGTGGATGACGGCCCGTCCCAAACCAGCGGCGCGGTGGTGACGAATTTGCTTTCAGGCACTCACACCGTGGTCTTCCAGGCCGTTCCAGGCTGGACCAACCCAGGGAGCCAGACGGTGGCCATCAGCGTGGGTCAGATGACAGCCATCACGGGGCTTCCTTACCAGAAGACATTCCCAAATCATCAACCGCCGCCGACCGGCTCTTTGCAAGTGATGCTCAGTCCCAGCGACGTGGTTGCCGCCGGGGCGATGTGGCAGGTGGATGGCCGCGCGTCCCAAACCAGCGGCGCGGTGGCGACCAATTTGTCTCCCGGCAATCACATTGTTGCCTTCCAGGCCGTTCCAGGCTGGGTTCCGCCATCGAACCAGACGGTGACAATCAGCGTGGATCAGATCACAGCCATCACGTGGGCTTACCAGAGGCCTCCTTCCACCAACGGCATATCTCCTCCTCAGCGCGGACGTCGCTGGACCAACAGTCTGGCGATGCGGTTTGCGCCTTTGCCGGGCGCCTCGGCACTCTTGTCCATCTGGGATACACGGGTGTCGGATTACAGGTCCTTCGTCCTCAGCGCCAATTACACCAACAGCATGATGAAATGGACCAATGCCATCTACACAAATGTGGAGGCCAATCCGGTCGTGTTTGTCAGTTATGAAGACGCGAAGAGCTTCTGCTCATGGCTTACCGCCAGCGAGCGCAGCAAGGGTATATTGACCGCCAACCAGTCCTATCGCCTGCCGATGGACCTGGAATGGAGCCTGGCGGTGGGCCTAAGCAAGGACATGGGAAAGGAAATGGAGACCTATCCCAAGGACCGAAGCGACGGGGTCAAGGGTGTTTATCCCTGGGGGACAAATTGGCCTCCTCCGGCGGGAGCTGGAAATTTCTGCGGCAAGGAGGCCGAAAGTCTGGGCATCACCCCCATCGAGAATTACGAGGATCAATTTCCAAGGCTGGCACCCGTTGGAAGTTTTTCTCCGAACACCTATGGCTTCTATGACATGGCAGGCAATGTATGGCAATGGTGTTCGGATCCGTACAGCAGACCGGACCCGGAGGACCCGCAGCAGGTGTTGCGCGGCGGATCGTGGGACACCTCAAAAAAAGAGGAACTGCTTTCCTCCCATCGCCGGAATCTGGGACCCGGCTTCCCCATGCGAGACGTGGGATTCCGTTGTGTTGTGGACACCGGGGATGCCCCGGCTCCTGGCAATCCTGGGCGCCATTGACGGGGGCGCGATGAGATCGTTCAGTCCGGCGGCAGATCCAGCCGGAACACCTGGAGAGATTCCTGACCCGCCTTCTGGGCGCCGCGATTGGAAAAGAAATAAAGATAATGACCGTCGGAACTGACTGCCGGGCAGGAATCGAAGGAACCATTTTGCGTCAACGGGCGCGGTTGTTTGCCATCAGACTGCATGATCCAGATGGCCCAGTAATGTTCCTTGCGGTCGTTCAAGGCGCGGTCGGAAGCAAAGACGATGTGGGTCCCCGCAGGGGTCCAAACGGGGCAAGCGTCGTGCCAGTCCCCATCGGGAAGCTGTCCGAGGTTTTTGCCCTTGCGATCCATCAGCCATAATTTGCCTTCCGGCGAGACATAAGCGATTTTTTGGCCGTCGGGCGACCAGGCCGGGTTCTGGCCTTGCTGGGTTGGGGCGGCCAGGCTGCCGTCCGCATCGGCAATCCAGATGGTCGAAGGCGCGGAGGGCAAAGCGCCAAGGGGCCGCGAAGTATAGGCCAGTTTGGAATTGTCCGCCGTGACCACCGGCTCGGTATCCAGGGAGGTGGAGTTGCCCGTGATCGGCTGGGGCAAAGTGCCATCGGACTCCATGCGCCAGATGACCCGTTTGCCGCCGCGATCCGATGAGTAATAAATATATTTGCCATCCGCCGTCACGAACGGATCCACGTCAAAATGGGGTCCCACATTCAAGGGGGTTTCCAAGCCGCCGTCGTTGATGCAAATTTCGGTGCCGGTCAGAACCTCATGCTCCCCCGTCTTGGAACGAGTGTCCCGGTTGGGCTTGGCATAGACAATTTTATCAGCGTGTTCAGGCCAGGTGCTAATGCGCGACGCGACCAAGGCGTCTTCCGGCTTGGCCCTGGTAATCGGGATGGGGGCCTGGCCCGCCGGTTCGGATTGGTCCACCGCAGCCATGACGTTTGTGTAGTGGACCTTGAGTTTTTCATCGTTGATTTCAAAAGTTCGCAACAGGACCGGAACGAACTTTACGGGCATAAAGAACTGCGCTGAAAGCGATCCTGCGGCGGCGGAGTCCACCGTCAGCGTCTTGACAAACTCCGGGGCGGCGTCCTGGCCGGGCGGACAATACTCATACCCTTCCTTGGATATTTTCACCGTGGCGGTGGACCAGGGCTGGGTGCCATCGGCGCGGGTGAAGGTCAAGTTGGTGGCCAGAGTCGTGGCGCCAGCGGGAATATCGTTGATGGAAACCATCGCGTTGAGGATGTTGGCCTTGAATACCACCTGAATGTCCCGCCGGATTTCGTCCAGGGTGGCGTTGATCTCAAGTCCGGTGTGTTCCTTCTTCTCGGCCTGGCTCTCGGTGATGTTGGTGATCACCGGATAATAATTCGACTTGACCACGCCGATCACGGTCGTTTCCCATGGGTCTGATTTGGCCCGGTCGAAAACCAGCTTCCCGCTCCAGGGAGCCAGGCCGGCCAAATGGTTGTTGGTAAACACCATCGCGCCCTCCACGCCTGAATTCACCTGGATCGGCACTTCCAGGTGAGTTCGCACCAGGTTAAAGGTGGGCAAAACCCAACTCCGCTTGTTGGTCTCCAGGTCGCTCTGGGTAAAATGGAGCTGCTCGGTGGCATAATTCTTCATTACCACCATCACTTGCAGCCCAATATCGGACCGGATCTTGTTGGTACTGAACGGGGTCGTGCCGACGTAATTGGTGTCAATGTAAACGGCGGCGCCCCGCGGATCGGAATCAATCGCAAGTTTGCGATTAATGGTCCGCACGGTGTCGCAGCTCAGCGCAGCGAGGCCAAGCAGAACAGCCACTGCAATCTGGATTTTGGTATAGGGTGGTTTCATAAGTGTGGTGTCTATTGAGGCTAAGAATCGCCTGGGCACAGGACTCGCGCGGGCTGGCAGCGCCGTTCGGGTTCGCCAGCGCCCGCTTTCTGACCGCGCTGGGCGAGCCGCTGGGGCGCCAGTTGGCCCGCCGGGCAATTCCCGCGGATTGCCACGCGAGCCTCGTGAATCCCCTCCAACCCGGCATGATACGGCAAGGCATCCATAACGACAACGCCCCATGAAACCCAATCCACCCAATTAACGCAAGCACCAAATCGTGTTGTCAGCGATTCAGATTTAGTTGTTGACCGGCAGCACAATGGTGAATGGGCTTTTATATTTCGTCGTCAGGCCGTGCACTTTAATGTCGTAGTGTCCGGGTTTGGGGGGCACCGTGAATTTGAGGTCGGCCATCTTCTTCTCGCCATCCGGCCCTTCCCAGGAGGTCACCGTGAACTCCGCCTTCGCCGGGTCGTCATTGACCAGTTCGTACGTCACCGTGCCGGACGGGTCAGGCAGGCTTGGTTTGATTGAGAAAAGCCAGTCAATTTTGGTTTCCGGCAATTCGTTCGTGATCGCGACGAAGCTGCCAGGAGACGACTCCTTGTAGCTGCAGTTGAGTTCAATTTCGGAATCAATCTGGCCGCCCTTCGCGCCAATGTAGGCGGCCCGCTTGAAATGCTTTTTAAGCCTTCCCTGTGGATCCAGCAATTCGGTATAATCGAAAACCCGGCCATCGGCGCCAACAAGCTTGGCCCCAGGCGGGAGGGTGAAGGTTGACGGATCCTCCAACACCGGAGGTTCCGGCTGCTTGAAAGCTGGATTACCAGGATATTTCGCCTCAATTTGCTGAATCTTATCGCTGTTGTTGTTTCTTACCGCACTGGCATAGTCAGCGGCGTCCTGCGGGCTTACTCCCGCCTTCTGGAGGGCTTGGCTCATCAGCTCAGCAAGACATTGATTGCCGGGGTGCTTCTTCAAAAGGTCGCGAAGTGCAGGAATGTTCCCACTCCTGAAGGCGGCGATCGCTTGTTCGGCCTCGTCCGGCGAAAGAGGGTCTGAAGCCGAGTTTATGAGGGCCGACTTGAGGCTGTCAACCGCAGACGGACTGTTCGGATTGGAGGAGAAGTCTCCCACGATCTTCTGAATGGAAGACGGCGGGGAGATGGGAGGGGGCTGGGGCGACGCCGGGGGGAGTGTTCCGGTCGTGCCGCGTTCATCCGCCACCCTGACTGTGGAGATGGCCTTAGCTGCGGCGGCTTCGGGGTCGGCCTCGTTGCGAATGGCATCAGAATTCCTCTGAATGGCAGCGCGTGTGGCCGGATCCAATTCGTTGACAAGCGGGAGGAGTTTGTTCTGCAGATCATAAGCCCGGTTGCGCAATGCCAGGTAATTTGTGGTGAAAAGATTGACCCACCGGGCTTCGCCAAGGAGTTTTTTCAACGAACCAATCTGCGCTTGGTGCCCTTTGACTTTTTCATTTCCATCCATCAAGGTGAATGTCTCATCCAGCCTGTACTGGGTCATGGCGACATTGTTCGGCCAAAGCTTCATGTTTTGGGCGCGGCGGTTGGTGGCGTTCTGGTATTCGTTTTCCCCGTCCTGGATGTAAATCAGGAATGTCCGTTGAGCCCTTTCCAACTGGGCCCGGGAGGTGCGCTCCTCGGGAGCAGCGGCGGTTTGTCCCAGCACCTTGCCTCCCTGGGTGAGAAGGAGTCCCAGAAGGGCGGCCTGGAAAACGGCGAGTGATTTTACATTCATAATATATTAGGGTTAATAATGAGACTTTGGTACGATTGGGAATAAAAAGCAAGAGAATTCATTCCGTCAAACATTCAAGTGGCCCGCGTGGCAAGGCCATCTGTTTCCGAAATAACACCTTCAGGCCTCATGTGGGAGTAATGCACCTGGAAAGTGTCGGCTTTCAAAACATCCGACAAAACCAGATGTATATCCGACGTGTTTCCCACATGACGGATTTCCACGCCGACAATTCTTAATCCGGGAACGGGTGCTCCTTCCGTGGATTCCAACAGGAAGTTGGCGGGGTTGGCACAAAAATCTGTGTCTATCTGGCCGGTCAGGCTGAAATGGATTTCGGTATGCCCGGCGTTGGCGAACTGCACTCCTTTACAGACCGATGGGGGGTAATCAATGCCGTTGCGACCCTCTTTCGTTCCATTGGCGGCGTTGCCCACCAGATCCTCCACCCCCGAATACTCCAACCTCAAAATGCCGATGGGCAAATTGGCGGCGAAACTCAAGACGATGTTGGACGCACTCGTCATATGCGGAAGGAACGGCGTTCCAACCTTCTGCCATTCCGTTCCGTTTTTGGCTCGCAGGGTGTAATGGGAGATCTTGGTCGCGGCATCCTCCCGCAAGTCCTTGTTGAAGGTAAGTTCCAGGCGGTTGGAAGTCGCCGACGATTCGTTGACAAGGATCGGCGCGGTCCGGTCAATCGGGCCTTCATAGGCAAACGAGTTGGTGGTCGCAAGCTCGGCGCCGGCTTTGCCGCTGGTGTCCTTGAGGCCGGCGATTCGCAGGGTGTATGAGCCGTTGGTCATGTAGGAATTGGTCAGAACCACTTCCAAGGACTTGCTGTCCAAGGCCTGCACCGGCCCGACCTCAAGTCCGCCCAACTGCAGAACTCCCTTTGTTTTGGCGGAGTTGGGGTCAAACGGTTTGTTGAACACGATTTTGATCCTGGTTTGGGAGTCCTTGGCGGAGACGGACTCAACCTGCAAAGGAATTATGATGTAATTGAAATTGGTGGACAAGGGACGCAAGTGGTTTTTGTTCGTCGAAGCGTCAGTGATGTTGGTTCTCAGCGTCAACTGGTATCTGGCGTCGGACTCAAATGGCTTGTCGGCCTTGAGGACCACGGTCTGCCGGTCCTCCTGGAGCTGGGCCGATTTGATGGACAGCCCGGGTTCGATGGAATAGTTGCCGGCTGTCTCCGCGTTTGCTTTGTCCAACGGCTCATCGAACTTGAGCTTGAGAGAATCCTGAGCGTCCGCCGAGGCCGGCGACGGCTCGCCCACCAAGGACGGAGGGCGTTTGTCATCCACCAACACCGGGAGGTTGGTCGGAGCCAGGACATGGCCCCAAAAATCCCTGGCCTTCTCCAGGTAGAGGGTGTATTTTCCGTCCTCCGACAGCGCGACCCCCGGCAAATCAATGGTGAGCGTCAGACGCTTGTGGTTGGTGGGGTTGAGTTCTGGAGGGCGGAGTTTGAGTTCGCCGCCGTTGAAACGAAGCGAGTATTGACCGAGGAGTGCAGGCGGAGCTCCAGCCTGGTTGGTAACTCCGACCTGGTTGGTAGCCACGGGGTGGTTCTGGCCCAAACGATTGTTGAACTCAATTTCGATGACATTCCGCTGGTTGCCGGGGTCCAGGACGGCATCATTGCTCATGGCGGCGTTGAGCACAACCAGACGCTTGGGAATAAAATGATTGGCGGCCAGGACACCGGCGACAATGAGAAAAAGAACGCCGGCCCATATCGTCACCAGCTTGCCCCAATTAATGCTCTTCAATTTGCCGGCGACAGTCTGCTCGGACGGCTTGGCTTCCGTCTTTGGCCGTCTGGCCGTCGGCACCGGCAACGGCCCGGGGCCGGCGGATGGTTTGGGCGCCGGGACCGGCAGCCCAAGCACTTTGTCGGAAGTCAGGGGCAGACACTCGTGGTCGGCGTAGAAGTAGCGTTTGTATAAATTGTGCTGGGCCAGGTTCTCTTCGAATTGCTGGCGCAGTTGGCGCGCCAGTTCCTTGTCCTCCGGGGTCCTGGCCTTGTCCTCGGTCCACTTGAGATCTTTCTCCAGTTGCGCGATCTCCTCCGCGTCCTTGATCCCGGGATTTGGGCATAAGATGAGCAATTGTTCGCCCAGGGTGTGTCCAGCCACAAAGTAGGCGTCGGGCCGAAGGTCGGGGTCCGGAAGCCGAAAACCGCGGCGCACTTCCTGCTCATAGGAGAGGACCGGGGGCGGCGCCTTGGCGGGGGCAGACGGCTTGAGTGCGCCCCCCGGAGCGCAAGAGGAACAGGCGCAGCCGCTGCCGTGGGCCTGGCGATAAAAGTCCTCGGCCGTTTTCTGAAACTGTTGAATCACCCGGCCCGGCAGGCGTTTCAAGGGTCTGACTTTCCATGACTTGCCGCGCCCGGCATAGACTTCCTCGCGGACGTATTGGCCGTTGACCAAGCGATCCACATGGGTGAGCTTGCCATCCTCCGAAAGCACCGGGAAGGCGATATAAGCCGCCAAGGGGTCCTTGAGGCGGCTTAACTCGACGCCCTCCCGGAAAAGGCGGGTCCAACTCATCGCCTTGGCGCGCAATTCCTTGACCACATTGCGACCGTCTCCAACCAGCGGAAGAGAGGATCCCTGCTCTTTCTCGCAGCCCCAAATAATGAGGAGGCGCGGGGCGAATCGGTCGCCGCAAACCCAATAAGCATCCGGCTCTTTGCCCGGATCGGGCAGTCTGAAACCCTGGCGCAGACTGGCTTGGTCGGCATTAAGCCCGCCTTTGCAGAAGTTGCTCGCCGCCTCCGCGAACTCCTTGAGCGCGCCCTCATGAATATAGCGCAGCGGCCGGAGGTTCTCGCGGGGCTGATACTTCACCTCTCCCAGGTCGCTTCCGGGAGCGGGCACGCGCTGGGCGTCGGCCAGAAACAGCGACAACGAGTTGACGGGCGACTTGACCAAGTTTCCGTTGAAGGCCGGGTCGAGATAGTATCCCCCGATGGGGGTGCGGAGGATGAAATAGGGGCTGCGAAGAAGGCGGGTCGGGAGTTCTGCCGCGACGGGGCTTTCCAAGCTGGGCATGGTTTGAGGATCATTCATGGTAGTCTAGCAAGTAATCACTCGGGCATGGCAGAGAACCTTTGGCGGATCGGAGGATTTGTCGCGCACCGTCCAGGAAAGAGCCTCCTTGACGTACATGCGGG
>JBEKOF010000118.1:0-13757 GCA_049522055.1 Verrucomicrobiota bacterium
TTTGCCCGCACCCGCCAGATTCGTCATTTTTTCTTGCTTGAACATAGAGAAAAGCCTTTGTTTATACGGCTTTAGTATAGGTCACTAACTTCTGTTTTTGAAGTCTATTTGGGAAATCCGGGATTAGATTCTTGTCTTGGTTCAGTGTGAAATGGACTTTTCCAGTTCACGTTTAACCACCAAAAAGCCTGAGGATTCCTGCCCCCAAGCCCCAGCCTTCCGGCAGGCAGGCAAGTTTTTAAGGCATGTGGAGGCTCTGAAATAAGGGTCTCCAAGGGTTTTTTCGGGGAGGTTTTGGCCTCGCCAAAAAATGGAGGCGGTTTTTATTTCGTCGCCCCATCCCGTTATCCCTCGGCGGGTTGCTCTTCAGCAGAGCCCGCTTCTGTTTCACGGGACGGGGCCATCATCGCTACGGCAGGCTGTCCTGTCAAGTTCGTTTTTTCCTCCGAACCAACCAACGCCGCCCTGGCGGCCTGCCGCTTGGCCTGTCGCTGTCGGCGGGCGGCTTGAAGCTTGCGGTCCCGCGCGGCGAAGATCTCCGGCTCGCGCCCCGCTCCTTCCCGGATTGGTTCCTATGGATTCTTCCTCGGATTGCCGCGCTGGGCCTTGGCGTCTTGGTGACTTTGCGTTGAAAGCTCTCCTTTATCCGTGTAATCCGTGAAATCCGTGGTGGTCTTCTTTTGATTGCGCTTTCACCTTCTCTCTGCTGCCGACCATCGAAGCATACCGGGCAAGATTTGCCAAACTTCTAATAACGATTACCAATGCTGATGAACCGGAAATGAATGAAACCATCCAACCGCCAGAATGGCGGCATGCCATGATAAGCCCGTGCGGTACAATAAGTTACGATTAAAATGGGCCGGGGGAATGCCACCTCCAGAAGCTCCGATTTCTCCGATTTTTACCGGCCGCCCGCAGCCTGCTGCCGGCCCGTCCCACTCGCCATCGCGCTTGCCAAGCGGCGGGGGGATTTGTTTTAATCCGCCCGTGCTACATCAACAAACCCTGGGGCAGCCGGCGCAGTTCTCCGGCATCGGCCTGCATAGCGGCAATCGTGTCAACATGACTTTTCTGCCTGCGCCGCCCAACTCCGGCATCACCTTTCGCCGGGTGGACCTGGAGGGCAAGCCCGAAGTGCAAGCCGCCATCGAAAACGTCAGCGCCACCACCCGTTCCACCTCCCTCTCGCGCGGCAACGTCAAAATCCAGACCGTCGAGCACATCCTGGCCGCCTTCGCCGGCCGGGGCGTGGACAACGCCATTGTGGAATTGGACGCCAACGAACCGCCCATCGCCGACGGCAGCGCGCGCGCCTGCGTGAAAATGATCCAGGCCGCCGGCGTCGTCGCGCAAGACGAGCCGCGCGAGATGTTTGTCGTCCAAAGCCCCCTGGTGCTGGAGCAGGGCGAGACCATGCTTTCGGTCTTTCCTCACAACGGCTTCAAAATCAGTTGCACCAGCGCCGACGCCCGCGGGCGCCACACCCAATTTTACAGCCTGGAACTCACTCCCGAATCCTGGGAACGCGACATCGCCCATGCCCGCACCTTCTGCTTCTTCGAGGAGATCGAGGCCCTGATCAAAAACGGCTTGATCAAGGGCGGCAGCCTCGAAAATGCCGTCGTCATCCGCGATGACGCCGTGTTGACGACCGAGCCGCTGCGTTATCCTGAGGAATTCGTCCGCCACAAAATCCTGGACATTATCGGCGACCTCTCCCTGGTCGGCGCGCCGATTCAGGGGCACGTCATCGCCGTCAGGCCCGGTCACGCCGCCAACTGCGAATTCGCCCGCCTCCTCAGCCTGGAAATGCGCAAACCCCTCGAGGCCGCCCAGAGCTTCTCCCCCCCGCCTCCTTCCCCGGCCGCCCAGGGCGAAGCTCCCGCCCAAATTCAAGATGGCGAGTCGCTCGACACCGCGCGCCTCATGCGCATTCTGCCCCATCGCTATCCCTTCCTGATGGTGGACAAAATCACCAAAATCGCCGGACCCAAAATTACGGGCGTCAAGAATGTGACCGTCAACGAGCCTTATTTTCAGGGTCATTTTCCCCTTTACCCCATCATGCCGGGCGTGCTCCAATTGGAAGCCATCGCCCAGGTCGCGGGCGTGATGATGCTGCGGCAGGCCGAGAACTTTGGGAAGATGGCCTACTTCATGTCCGCCGAAAGCGTCCGCTGGCGCAAACCCGTCCGCCCCGGCGACACCCTGGTCATCGAAGTGGAATTGACCAAGTCCCGCGGCAAGATCGGCAAAGCCAAAGGCGTCTGCTCCGTCAATGGCGAAACGGTCAGCGAGGCCGAGGTCACCTTTATGTTGTTTGACCGCCAGTAGGTCCGCCCCATGATCTCCCCAGCCTGCGTGATTCATCCCGCGGCGCAGATCGGCCCGGACTGCGAGATCGGACCCTTTTGTGTCATTGGGGAGCATGTCCAGATCGGCGCCAATTGCCGCCTGCATTCCCACGTCGTGATTGACGGCCACACCACGCTGGGGGAGGGGAATGAAATCTTCCCTTATGCCAGCATCGGGTTGAAATCGCAGGACTTGAAATGGAAGGGCGGCATCACCCGCACCCAAATCGGCAGCCACAACACCTTCCGCGAATACGTCACCATCCACAGCGCCACGGGCGATGGCGAGGTTACAAGCGTCGGCTCCCACAATCATATTCTCGCCTATTCTCACATCGCCCACAACGTCACCCTCGGCGATCACGTCATCATGTCCAACGTCGCCACCTTGGCGGGGCATGTCTGCGTGCAGGATCATGTCGTCATCGGCGGCCTGGCCGCCGTCCATCAGTTTTGCCGCATTGGAACCATGTCCATTATCGGCGGCTGCTCCAAAGTCGTCCAGGACGTCCCGCCCTACATGCTGGCCGACGGCAATCCCGCCGAAACCCGCACGATCAACAAAGTGGGCCTCGACCGCAATGGCGTGTCCGAAGAGGCCCAGGCCGCCCTCAAACATTGCTACAAAATTTTATTTCGCGAGGGACTCACCATCGCCAACGCGCTGGGGTGCATCGAGCAGCAGCAGCCCCCGCTCCCGGAAGTCCGGCGGCTGGTCGAGTTCATTCGCGCCAGCCTGCGCGGCATCAGCAAGTGAAATGGTCTTTCTGCCCATTGTCGTCCGCGAACTGCAGGCCGCTTCCCGGCGCAAAAAAACCTATTCAGTGCGGTTCTGGACCGCGGTGGCGGCGGTGGTGGTTTGCGCCGCCATCATCATTTTCCTCAGTTTCGTTCCGCTCCTCCCTGGCATGGGCTGGGCGAGCATGGGCTGGGCGATTTTCCAGGGTTTGGCCGGCCTCTGTTTCTTCTATTGTCTCCTTCTGGCCGGAAACACCGCCGATTGCGTCAGCTGGGAAAAACGGGAAGGTACCCTGGGGTTGCTTTTTCTCACGGACTTGAGCGGCTGGGATGTGGCCCTGGGCAAACTCTGCGCCAATCCGCTCAAATCATTTTACGCCATCCGCGGCGCCTTCCCGGTCGTGGCCGTGGTCCTGCTCCTCGGCGGCGTGAGCGCCGGACAATTTTGCAAAGTCTCTCTGGCTCTGCTCAATATTTTCTTCTTCTCCCAAGCCGCCGGCCTGCTTGCTTCCGTCTTGTGCCGCGCCTTGGACAGGGCCCACGCCGTCACGCTGGCGCTCTTGTCTGGAATTCTGGCTGGGCCTCCGCTTCTGGCGCTGGCCTTCAGCCCCGGGCGATTCGGCCTTTTGGCCCCTGCTTTGGCCGCGCTTAGTCCCGGCTTTGCTTTTTTCCAGGCGATGGCGCCCAAAGGGGGCCGCTTCTTTTGGACATCCTTGCTGCTGGCGCATTTCGTCTCCTGTTTTCTTTTGGCGCTGGCCAGCCGGCGTCTGCCCCGCTGCTGGCAGGACAAGGCAGGCCCGGCCCGGCTGCGTTGGCGCGACCGGTTCCGCCAGTGGACTTATGGGCCGCCTGATTTTCGCGCAGACCTGCGCCGGCGTTTGGCCAGAATCAATCCGTTTCTTTGGCTCATGAGCCGCAACCGGGTCACCCCGGTCATTTTCCGGGGGTTTCTGGGCGCATTGAGCTGCATTTGGATCGGGTGTGGAATTGCCGCCGGAAAATCCGAATGCATTGTGGATTTCATCATTGGCATTTGTACCAATAATTTGCTCATGATTGCCAGCGTGGCCTCTGAAGCGGGGCATCACCTGGAGGAACAGCGAAGCACCGGGGCGCTGGAATTTGTCCTCTGCTCCACGCCGGTGGCGGTGGAGGAGATTCTGGCCGCTCAATGGATGATGGCATTGCGCCGCCAATTCACCCGGCCTCTGATCTTTGTCTTGGTTTCCGACGCGGCGATGGCCATCCTCGGCCTGTGCTTCAACGGGGCAATGGACAAGTCTGCTTTCGCTTGGTTCGCGGCGGCGGTCATGGCGATTCTGGCCGTGGATCTCTTCGCCGCCGGCTGGGTGGGAATGTGGCGGGCCATGGCCATCAAGCGGCCCACACGCAACGCCGCCGCCGGCGAAACCATCGGTCTCTTGATATTTCTGCCATGCTTCTTTCACGTGGCCATCATCATAAGTTGGGCCGCTGCCCATCAGACTGAGGATTTTCCTGATAGCTTCGCACTCAACCTCGGTCTTTGGTTCGCGCTGGCATTGGCTGTCGCTGCGGTTTTGTCCGTCCTCGCGCGCCGGCGATTGTTGACTCGGTTTCGGCGGATGGCGGTCGTGCAGACGGGCGAACCGGTTGGAATTCCCGGCCAGCTGGGCCGGATGCTGGGGAAAATGGCGGGAGGATGATTACGTCCCAACTGCGCTACTTGGCCGTGCCGTCCTTGAGGTTGTGGTTTTCTTTGAAAACCAGCGCGGCGGAATTCAGGCAAAAACGCAGCCCGGTCGGACGGGGACCGTCGTCGAATACATGGCCCAGGTGGGCGCCACAGCGCGCGCAGAGAATTTCCGTGCGGTCCATGCCGCCGCTGTGGTCCGGCTCTTCGAGGACGTTTTCCTTGGCGACCGGCTGGAAAAAGCTCGGCCACCCGGTGCCCGAATCGAATTTTGCCTCGGAGGTGAACAACGGCAGCCCGCAACAGACACACTCATAAACTCCCGGCTTGTGTTGATCATAAAACGCCCCGCAGAAGGCCGCTTCCGTGCCTTTGCCGCGCGTGATCGCATACTGATCGGCCGTCAACTGCTTGCGCCATTCCGCGTCTGTCTTGACCACCCGGGGTGTGGAAGTCAGCGGGCCGGGGAGACCTTTGTCATCCAAAAAACGCACTTGAATCATGGTGGTTTGATTGGTTGCGGAACGGTTGGCGGTTGCCTCTTTGTTGACATCCTTCGCGGATGGCCCCGGGTGGCAACCGGCCAGAGCCGCCGCGAAAAACGCCGGCGCAACAAGGGCTTTCATGTTCTTCATTAGCATCCACTTTACGCCCCTTCCGGAGTTTTTCAAGTCTTCCAATTCGGATTCGGCCCCGCCATCCCATTTTAACCTTTCAAATTTCAGGCGCTGGATTTACAATGGACCGGCTATGACGAAACCTCCAATCCACGTGGCGGTCACCGGCGCGGCCGGCGCGATCGGTTACTCAATTTTGTTTCGGCTCGCTTCCGGCGAAGTGTTCGGCCGAGACCAGCCGCTGATCTTGCGCTTGGTGGATATCGAACCGGCGTTGCCGGTGTTGGGCGGAGTGATCCTGGAACTGGAGGATTGCGCCTCGCCGGTGCTCCAGAAGATTGTGCCCACCGCCGATCCGGCGGAGGGATTCCGCGGCGTCAGTTGGGCCTTGCTCATTGGCAGCGTTCCGCGCAAGCCGGGGATGGAGCGCAAGGATTTGCTGGCCATCAACGGCAAAATATTCATGGGCCAGGGCCGGGCCTTGCAGGAGAACGCGGCCAAGGATGTGCGGATCCTCGTGGTGGGCAATCCTTGCAACACCAATTGCCTGATCGCCATGAACAGCGCGCCGGACATCCCGCCCGACCGCTGGTTCGCCATGACGCGCCTTGACGAGAATCGCGGCAAAGCCCAGCTCGCGATCAAGGCGGGGGTTGGCCTCGGCGCCGTCTCCAATCTTGGAATTTGGGGAAATCACAGCCCCACCATGTTCCCCGATTTCTATAACGCTAAAATCGGCGGCCAGCCAGTGACCAGCGTCATCAAGGATGAAGATTGGTTGAAGACCACCTTCGTCACCACCGTCGCCCAGCGCGGCACGGCGGTGTTGAACGCGCGCAAAATGAGCAGCGCGGCCAGCGCGGCCAATGCGGCCGTTGACACGGTCAAATCCATTCTCACGCCCGCTCAGTCAGGGAGCAAAGGGTGCTGTTTTTGCTCGCGGGCTTTGGACACCGTCAAATCCATTCTCGCTCCCGCTCCCGCCGGCGATTGGCACAGCGTGTCGGTCTGCTCCGACGGCAGTTACGGCATTGAAAAGGGGTTGATTTGTTCCTTCCCCGTCCGCAGCGACGGGAAGACGTTGCGGATTGTGCAGGGGCTTTCCATCAACGATTTCAGCCGCGCGAAGATCACCGCCAGCGTGGACGAGTTGAAAGGGGAGAAAGCCATCGCCGAGGAGTTGGGTATGCTCAAAGGGTGAACTCAGCCGGGGAGCTTGGGCGCGCGGTTGCTCAGGCCGCGTTCGGTCTGCTTGCGGCGGAATTCTTCGTAGGCGGCGCGATGCTGGGGATATTTGTTTCCCAAAATGGCCGCGGCCAGCAACGCGGCGTTAATCGCACCCGGTTTGCCGATGGCCAGCGTTCCGACGGGAATGCCGCCGGGCATTTGCACCATCGCCAGAAGCGAATCCATGCCGTGCAACGACTTTGATTCCATCGGCACGCCCAGGACCGGCAGGCACGTCTTGGCCGCTGTCACGCCCGCCAGATGGGCCGCCCCTCCCGCCCCCGCGATGAGGACTTCCAATCCGCGCCCTGCCGCGCCCGAGGCGTATTCAAACAAGAGATCGGGCGTGCGATGGGCGGAAATAACCTGCGCTTCGTAGGGCACGCGCAGCTCCTCCAGTTGGGCGGCCGCGTGCTGCATCGTTTCCCAATCCGACTGGCTTCCCATGATGATGCCCACCAGCGGCTTTGTGTATTCGTGTGACATGCGTTGCCAGCGTAAAGTTTTCGATTTAATTTGAAAGTTAAAAATCTACCTCGCCGCCGCATCCAGCGCGTGGCGCACGATGGCGGGAGTCAAGAACGTCGGCAGCACCTGGGGGTCCTGGGCCAGGTCTTTGGAATACACCAGCACCAACGGCACTCCGGAAGTGTTGTGCCGGCGCAATTCGGCGAGGATTTGCGGGTCTTGGTGCGTGAAGTCCGCCTCAAACGCCACGGCGCCGATGGCCTTGAGTTTCGCCCGGGTCTGCGCGATTTCCAGGCTGCTGGCCTTGTTGACTTTGCAGGTCAGGCAACTCCTGGCCGTGAAGTCCACCAGCACCGGATGCCCTTGGCGCCGCGCCTGTGCGACGGACTCCGCGCTCCAGACTTTCCAATCAATGCCTTCTCTCCGGCCATTGGCGGGCAGGCGCCACTGAAGTTCCCCCTCCAAAATCGCCCCGTAACCCGCCGCCGCCAGCAGAAGACAAATCGCCCCCGCAAGCTGCTTGCGGCGCGTTCCCCGTTGCACAAACTCACCCCAAATCCACGCTGCCAGCGCCAGGATGACCAAAAAAAGCTCCAGCCAGAGCGCGTCATCTCCGTCGCGCGATGTCACCCAGACCAGCCACAGCGCCGTCGCCAGCATCGGAAAGCCCATGGCGATTTTTATCTTCTCCATCCAGGCGCCCGGTTTGGGCAGGGCCTTGAGCAGTCGTGGTTCCCAGCAAATCAATACAAAAGGAAACGCCAGCCCGGCTCCGGCCGCCAAAAAAACCAGCACCGTCACGTCCGGCGGTTGGGTGAAGGCAAACGCCACCGCCGCGCCGAGAAATGGCGCCGTGCATGGGGTTGCCAGCACGGTCGCCAGCACCCCGTTGAAAAACGCCCCGCCGCAGCCTTGTCGCGACGCCAGATTGGCTGCTGACCCCATCACCCGCGCACCCAGCGCAATGTCAAAGACGCCGAAAAGGTTCAGGGCGATCAGCGTCATCAGCACCGTCAGGATCACTTGGAATTGCGGATTGCGAAACGCGTCTCCCCAACTGGCCAGTCCGCCGGCCCGTTGCCCGGCGATGGCCAGCGCTGCCAGGGCCGCAAAGGACGCCATCACACCGATCCCATAGACCAGTCCAAGCTGTCGCACCCGTCCGGGCGACTCTCTGGATTGATTGACAAAGCTGAGCACCTTCAGCGCAATCACCGGCAACACGCATGGCATCACATTGAGAATCAGCCCCCCGGCAAAGGCAAACAGCAACATGAGAACCAACGAGCCTGACGCGCCCGCCGGCGGCAACGCGGGGGCGGAGGGCGCCGCCAAAGGCAGATTGACCTCCACGGCTAGAGGGTTTGGCGAATCGCCGCGGCCCACCAGGATTCCCGCCAGGCGTTCCGGCCAGGCGCCATCGCCTTTCTTGACCACTTTGCGGAGGAGAATATGGCCCGGTTGTCCGGGCAAATTCTCCGTCGCTCCTTGCACGTCGGCGGACTGGTTTTCGTAGGGATAGAAATCACCCGGCCTGTCCGCGCTTTCCCAGTCAATAATAACCGTCCGGGTGTCGCCCGGCAAAATGCCGTCCCATCGCGCCGTCGCATGAGGGGCCGGCTCGATCCGCGGCAATCGGCGGCGCCACTGCTCAATCAGCGTGGCACTGGCGGAAGGTTTATCCTCGCCGCCCACGGCCAACAGGCCGCTGACCACTGCGTTGGCGGGTACGCACAATCCCTTGTCCTCGCATTCGAGCCACTTCAGCGCCGCGCCAACCCGCACAGGCCCGGCGGGCAGCGAGCCGTCCAGCTTCATTGGAACTAGCAAGACAACGGTATCGTCATAGCCGTAGGTGACGAGGGAAATGTTGCCGGCCGTGGTTTCCGTTTTTCGGGGGATCGGCCAGTTGATTTCCCCCGCGCTCACTCCCGCGGGCAGCGTCCATGCGACCGTGGTGGGCATTCCGGCGTCGCCGCCGAAGCGCCAATAGGTATGCCAATGGGCGTCCATTTTCAGCTCGATCCCCGCCCAGATCGTTTCTCCCGGCTTGGCCGCCTCCGCCGAAAAGAGCAACCGCGCACGGGTATGGCCCGCGGGAGCACCCGGGAAATCACCCTGGGCAATGCCTTGAAGGCTCAGGCAGGCCGCCAAAATCGTGAGGCACAAACGCTTCATCCGCCCACACAATAACCCTATTGATATCGAATCGGCAAGACGGGAGGAATTCTCCAATCCTGAGGGAAACCCATGGAGAGTGACCATTATTTTTCTCCAGAACCCGGCGTCGGCGCGAGCAGTGGCAAATCCGCCTCCAGGGCGGTGGGGTTTGAGGAATCGCTGTTGCCCACGAGGATTCCGGCAAGTTTCTCCGGCCATTCACCCTCGTTCTTTTTCAGTGTCTTGCGCAGGCGCAAGTGGCCTGGCGGCGCGGGCAGGGAAACCGTCGGCCCTTCCACGTCGGAGGGTTGGTGTTCGTAGGGGTAGAAATCAGCCTGCTTATCCGCGCTTTCCCAGTAAATAATAACGGTTCGCGTGTTGCCCGGGGCCATCTTCTCCCACTGGGCGGTCGCGTGAGCGGGTGCGCCGGTGCGGGGCAGCCGGGCGCGCCACTGCTCCAGCAACACCCCGTCCACCGAGGGCTTACTCGCCACGCCGACCGCCAGATTGCCGTTCAAAACCGATTTCCGCGGCACGCAGACGCCTTGGTCCTCGCATTCCAGCCAGGTGAGCGCCGCGCTCAATTTGAGCGGCCCCGAGGGCAGGCTGGCCTCCAGTTTAATCGGGACGAGCAAAACAACCCGATCCTCATAGATGTAGGTGCAGAACGAAATGTCGCCGGCGGTGAGAAGGTTCTTCTTGGGCAGGGGCCATTGGATTTCGCCGGCGCTGACGCCGGCAGGCAGCGACCATGCGACAGCCGAGGGCAGGCCGGCATCGCCTTGGTAGCGCCAATAAGTGTGCCAATGCGGAGGCATCTTCAGTTCCAGCCCGGCCCAAACCGTTTCGCCCGGCTTCGCCAACTCTGCGGAAATCAGCAGGCGGGTTTGTGTCTTGCTTTGCGCAAACGCGGGCACGTGGAGCGGGACGGCCAAAAGCGCAAGGCACAATAGACGGATGCGCGCGAATATCACCTTCATAGACCTTGATTTCATCTGTTGAAGTTCGGTGGCTGGAACATTGTGGCGTTCCACATCCCCGGGTAGATGAGGGCGCAGCCGAAGGGTTTGGTTTGCGGAAGAGACACTTTTTTGCCGGCAAGCAATTCGTTGACGGCTTGGCGAACGTAGTTGTGCGCGGTGAGCCGGTCGCCCGCGTGGGTCTCCACGTCGTCGATCGCTCCCGTGTAGGCAAGCAAACCCTCCTTGTCTATGACAAACATTTGCGGTGTGACCCAGATGCGATATCGCCGGGCAAGAGAGTGGTTGGTGTCATCTATCATATAGCGGGTGATGACCATTTTCCTGTCGGCCCAATCTCTTTTCGCTTCGGCAGGGGTGGTGAGGACGCGCGGATCAATGGTCAACCAAACAACGCCGGAGGAAGCCAATTGGCCTTGCAATTTTTGCATTGCACCGGATTGGTATTCGGCGTCCACCCAGAGACAGCCGGATTCATACGCCTCCAGCACAACAATCTTGCCCGTGTAGTCGCTCAAGTGGAACATCTTGCCGTCGATGTCCGTGGCGATGAAGTTCGGCGCGCGCTTGCCGATTTCCGGCTCGGCAGTGGCGGGGATGGCCGGATCGAGCACCGGAGCGTGTGGGATGGACACCTTTTTGCCGGCGAGTAATTCCTTCACCGACCGAAGGACGTAATTGTGCGCGGTGCGCGGGTCGGAAGCCAGGTCCTGCGTGTCGTCAAATGCTCCCGAATAGGCCAGGGCGCCCTGCTGGTTGATCACAAACATCTTCCCGATGTCCGTCAGGCCGTAAAGCTGGGTCAGCGGAACGCCCGGCCCGTCAATGATCCAATCGGTGATCTGCATCTTGCGGTTGCCCATTTGCCATTTGGCGCTCGCAGGCGTGACGCGATCGGTTCCGGGATCAATGATCAGATAGACGACCCCGTTGGTGGCCAGGAAGTGCTGGACCAAGGACATGGTGCCGGAAGCATATTCCCAGAGCGTCCGGGGAGAGCGCGAGTCATACGTCTCCATCACTACAATCTGCCCCTTGTAGTCGCTCAGTCTGACCGTCTGGCCGCTGATGTTCGTCGCGGTGAAGTCAGGCGCGGGCTGGCCGACTTCCAGCTCGGCCAAAGCCGCAAAGGCCCAGCCGAAAAGCGCGAGCAATGTAATAATCCGCTTTATCATGTGCATTATTGCCCTCCGCCTGTTCCCGCTCCCCCGACTTGTCCTCGGCCAGGCACCGCCACTCGCCCGAGGACAGCCGCAAAAAACGGCCGGCCTTGATTCAGGTTCTGTGCGATCATCGTGGGGTCGGTGAACTGACGGGTGATAAACTGGATGGCTTGCTGGTAACGCCCGCCATTCTGGAAAACCTCAACAAGACGCGCTCCGATGATCCCATTGGCCGGGGGATTGTGCGCCATAAAAAAAGGCAGGCCGATCACCGGGGCGTCCGGCGCAAGTTTTGGCGCGGCCTGGGCATATTCCTCCACCGCGCGGGCCTGGGCGTCCGCATCCTGGCCCGCTTGAAAATAGTCCGCCACAGCGCTGACCACACCCGCCAACGCTCCGTCGGTTCCGCCGGCCGCGATAGCTGTCTCCGTGTCCCGCCGGGTGGCTGGATCATCGAGGGCCAATTTCAGAATCGTCAATTGCGCTCTCGTCATGGCATCGACCCGGGCGAACGCCGCCTTGGCCGGTTCAGCGGCGGCCTGTTCCCGCTCTTTGAACAATCTCAGAATATGTTCAATGGATGGCTGGGCTTTGATCAGGGCCGCGCGGCGGGCGGCAACGGTGCAAAATACGGTCCTGTCGTCAACCACATCATCGAGCTGGCGATAGAGAGCGTTTAGCTCACCCATAAAAGCCGTCGTACTTGGATCAAGAGCCGCCGCGCCGCCAATGGCAATTCCTCCTCCGCCAGGCGCCATCACCGATCCCGCGCCCCCTCCAGCCATTCCGGGCGACAGGCCCGATATTTTGCCGCCAGTGGTCGCGCCGGTAGCCTGATGCGGGTACTCATGAGCGCGCACCAGCGCCGAAACCGCCACCGAAGCGGTTCCAAGCGCGACCAAGGCACCAGCAGTCACGCCGATGAAAACCTTTGCCTCAATCCACGCCATCAATTTCAAAGTCGCCTTCAAAACGGTCAGGGTTGAAGCAGTTGCGCCCGTGCCTTTGAGCGTAGCCACCGTAACCGAAGTGGCAAGTTCGAGCGGTGCGGCTTGCACCGCATTCGCCGAAACCGCTCCGGCAATCACGGCGGCGGACACCGGGAAACCGCGCTTGGTAAAATACTTGCGCAATTTCTCCAACGCCCGATTGACCCGCATCTTGGCGGCGTCTTCAGTCGTGCCAAGGGCCTGCCCGACCTCGTTGAAACTCTTGTTTTCAAAGAACCGAAGGACGATGAGATTGTGTTCCTTTTCGCGCAGCCCTTCCATGGCGGCATCCAGCAAAGGCGCAATGTGTGTCCAAGAATTGGATTCCGGTTCGTTCAATATGGATTGCATGTCGTGGGACTCCTGTTCGCGACGCTGCCGCCGCCGCTCCATGGTCAACGCGTTGGCCGCGGCGTATCGCGCCGTGCGGGCCAGCCAGCCGGAAAGGACCGTCCCCGCGCCCAGGGTGGTCGCTTTTCGTGCCAGGATGATGAAGACCACCTGGGTGACATCCTCCGCCAACTGCGCGCAGCCGACCTGACGCATCGCAACGGAATAAACCAGATTGATGTGCCGCGAAACCAGCGCGGCGAACGCCTCCTCGGAATGGCTCCGGGCATACTCCCTCAGCAATGCGACGTCCTCCGTCATCATCTTACCAATATATTTACACCAACGGAGGAAAGGTAACGATTTTTTTACGAATCCTCCCCTGCAATAGGACTCATGGGACGGATGGAGGAGGGTTTGGGCTGGCGGAGGGGAGACTTTGCAGTTGCTCCCGGTGGAGGCGCAACCATTGGACGGAATGATCGCCGCGGCGCAGAGCGACCACATCGCGGCAGAGAGCGTGCAAGAACTTCCAGTGTTCGATGGGATCCATGATTTCGCCCAAGCGCTGAAAGGCCAGGGCGTAACTGGCGGAGACAACGGTGGCGAGATGGTCTGTGATCTCGCCCTGGCCGGCTTGGGAGAGTTGGCGCGATTGGGCCAGGAGGAGGGGCGCCTGGGCCAAGACCTCCTGTCGGAGGAGCCAGTGGCCGTGGGAACGCTTTTTCCATTGGGAGAAGTTGGCCTGGCTAATAGGCCGGGCGGCAAAGGCGGCGGCCAGCAAGGCCTGGACTTCCGGCAGGGAGTTGAGCCAGGCGACGATTTGTTTGGCGGGCTGGCCGTCGCGCAAACGGGAGTGGATTTGTTCGCGAAGAAGATGCGGAAGGCGGGCGATTTTACCATGGTGCGGGTGGGGCATGGGCTGTTTTGGTTATATTCACTCCTGAACAGGGAAGCCCCGTTCTCTGAACGGGGTTAGAGGAAGAGCTATGCTGAAAAAAGATCTGCCCATGAGCATCCTTTCTGAGCGTTGTCCCACAACGAAACAGAAAGGAA
>JBEKOF010000119.1:0-13651 GCA_049522055.1 Verrucomicrobiota bacterium
TCTGCGAGGCGTTGTTCCTCGGCGATGCGCCTGGCTTCGGCGTCGAGGCGGGCTTTCTCCTCGGCGGCCTGTTTTTCAGCGGCGAGGCGTTGTTCCTCGGCGACGCGTTTAGCTTCAGCTTCCGCAGCCGCCTTGGCCTGGGCTTCGGCCTCGGCTTTGGCCCGGGCCTCGGCTTCGGCTTTGGCTTTTTCGGCGGCCAGGCGTTGCTCCTCAGTGAGGCGTTTGGCTTCGGCTTCCGCCGCCGCTTTGGCCTGGGCTTGGGCCTCGGCTTTGGCTTTTTCGTCTGCGAGGCGTTGTTCTTCGGCGATGCGTTTGGCTTCGGCGTCGAGACGGGCCTTTTCGTCGGCGGCCTGCTTTTCAGCGGCGAGGCGTTGTTCCTCGGCGACGCGTTTAGCTTCAGCTTCCGCAGCCGCCTTGGCCTGGGCTTCGGCCTCGGCTTTGGCCTGGGCCTCGGCTTCGGCTTTGGCTTTTTCCTCGGCGAGGCGTTGTTCCTCGGCGAGGCGTTTGGCTTCGGCTTCCGCAGCCGCTTTGGCCTGGACCTCGGCTTCGGCTTTGGCTTTTTGCTCGGCGAGACGCTGTTCCTCGGCGACGCGTTTGGCTTGGGCTTCCTCGGCGGCTTTGGCGTCGGCCCGGGCTTTTTCGGCGGCGAGACGCTGTTGCTCGGCAAGTTGATTGGCCTGCTCTATGGCGATTTGGCGGGCCTTGGCTTCAGCATCGAGCCGGGCCTGTTCCGTGGCGGTCAGTTTCTCGGCGGCAAGACGCAGAGCTTCCGCTTCGGCCGCCGCTTTGGCTTTGGCTTCGGCTTCGGCCTGAACACGCTCCAATTCGTTTGCCCGTGCCTGGGCCTCGGCTTTGGCTCTTTCCTCAGCCGGCTTGGATTCGGAGGGGAGTTGGATTGTGGGCGCCTGGGATGAGGCGATCGGGTTGTTCTCCGGCAACGGAACTGGCTTGGCGTTGGGACTGCCCCATTTGATCGTCTTGAGAATGGGGATGTCGCCTATGACGCTGGTGCCGCTTGAGTTGAGCATCATGACGCGGATTCTGTCGGTGGTCAGTTGCGCCGGGACGCCCGGTTCGTCGTTGAAATACTTTACCTTGATGGATATGGTGCCATGACCGATGCCAACGGTTTTGGTGTCGGCGCCAAACCAACGGGAGACTTCCGGGTGCGCTTTATCGGAGATGACCGGGGCGATGCGCACTTCCTGGCCGTGCAAGCCATCGTAAGAGAAGTCCAGGGTGAGAGTAAGTTCCGTGCCGTCGGCGGATGGCTTGCCAACGCGGACATTGGAGATGGGGCTGGCCGCGCCGCCGACGCTGGTTTGCGGCTGGATGAGAATCGGCGGCTGGGCGCAAAGAGCTGCCAAAGCGAGATGGGCGGCGAGCCAGGCAAAAATGCAACGATTAAGCCATTTCATGCAATGCGGAAGCAGCATAAAATGCGAGTATAGGGAATCGGCTGGGGATGTCAAAATGCTTTTAGGGCCTTTTTAGCTCGGTCTGGTAACCGCTCCCCGCCGGTGCACGTCCAGCGGAACAATGGCCCCGGAATCAAATGCAAAAGAGAGACATTCCGGCGATTGCATTGTAGGATCAGTTTAACGATCCAATGATTGAGCCTGACGACAATACTGCCGCCAAACGGAAGCTCCAACCGGGGCTGCTGCACGAATTGTTCGAGCATCAGGCGGACTTGCGCCCGGAGGCCGTGGCCCTGGTTTGCGCCGGCGGGCAGATGACCTACGGGGAATTGGAGCGGCGGGCCAATCAATTGGCGCGCGCTCTTCGGCAGCAAGGGGTTGGACGCGGAGATCGGGTGGGGCTGTGGCTGCCGCGTTCCATGGAGGCTCATGTGGCGTTGCTGGGCATCTTGAAAGCCGGGGCGGCTTATGTGCCGCTGGACGCGGAATTTCCATCCGAACGCGTGGGGTTCGTGCTGGCGGATTGCCAGGCGCACGCCGTGGTGACCACCGGCGCGCTGGCGGCCCGCTTGGGCGGATTTTCCGGCGGCGTGATGGCCGTGGATGAGAGGGCGGCGGAGATCGCGGGCCAATCGGGCGCGCGTTTGTGCGGGAGGGAAATCGGGCTGGAGCCGGAAGACCTATGCTATGTGATATATACTTCGGGAACCACCGGCAAACCCAAGGGGGTGGAAATAGAACATCGCAGCGTCTGCCACTTGGCGCGGGCGGAAGGAGAAATTTTTCAGGTTCGGCCAGATGACCGGGTGTTTCAGGGATTCTCCATTGCGTTTGACGGGTCGGTGGAGGAAATCTGGCTGGCGTATTTCGCGGGGGCGACGCTGGTGGTGGGGACTCTGGAAATGGTGCGGGCCGGGGCGGAACTGCCGCGGATGCTCGACGCGGCGGGGGTGACGGTGCTCTCGTGTGTGCCGACGCTGCTCTCCATGATGGAGGAGGAGGCGACCCGGGTGCGCCTGCTGATCCTGGGCGGGGAGGTGTGCCCGCCCGATTTGGTGAAGCGCTGGTGGAAACCGGCACGGCGGGTCTTCAACACGTACGGGCCGACCGAAGCCACGGTCATCGCCACCTTCGCGGAATGCCGCCCGGACAAACCAGTGACGCTGGGCCGGCCTGTGCCGGGCTATTTTGCGCGCATTTTGGACGAGCGACTGGAACCGGTGGCAGGCGGAGCGGCGGGGGAGTTGTGCCTGGGGGGCGCCGGCCTGGCGCTCGGCTACGCGGGACGACCGGAACTGACGCGGGAAAAGTTTATTGACTGGTCGTGGAACGGGGAGTTTTCGCGGCGGCTTTACCGCACGGGCGACCTGGCGCGGTGGACACCGGGGGGCGAAATCGAATTCCTCGGACGGATTGACACGCAGGTGAAAATCCGGGGCTACCGGGTGGAACTTTCCGAAATCGAGTCGGTGCTGCTGCAATGTCCCGGCGTGAAGGCGGCGGCGGCGGCCTTGCGCGAGGATGTTCCGGGAGCGCCGCAGTTGACGGGCTACCTGACGCCGCGCGGCGCGGAGGCGCCGGACTTGGAGAAGATCCGGGCGGTCTTGCGCGCGCGGCTGCCCTCCTACATGGTCCCCGCGCTGCTGGAGACGCTGGCCCAGTTGCCGCTTCTGCCCAGCGGCAAAGTGGACCGCAACCGCCTGCCCGCTCCGCGCGCGCGGCCGGCCGAAGCCGGGCGCGTGATCGCACCGCCCCGGACCGCGCTGGAACGGCAGATCGCGGCCGTGTGGGAAAAATTGTTCGCGCCCGCCCCGGTGTCGGCGCGGGAGGATTTCTTTCTGGAATTGGGCGGCCATTCCCTGCTGGCGGCGCGGATGGTTTCCGAACTGCGGCGGCAAGCGGGGCTGGAACAGATTTCCATGCTGGACGTTTACCAGCATCCGACGATTGAGAAGCTGGCGGCGGAATTCGAGAAACGGCGGCGCCCGCCGGAGCCTGCCAGGGCGGCGGCGGCATATCGGGCGGTTCCGTTCTGGCGGCATTTTTTTTGCGGGACGGCGCAGCTTTTCAGCCTGGTGTTGATCCTGAGCTTTTTTGCGCTGCAATGGCTCACGCCGTATCTGACCTACACCATGATGGTGGACGCGGACTACGAGACAGCGCCGTCCCTTCTCGCGGCGTTTGGCAGCTTGATTTTGCTTTATCCGGTGATGCTGTTGGCGCCGATCGCCATCAAATGGATTTTCATTGGCCGCTACAAGCCGGGGGTCTGGCCGCTGTGGGGATGGTTTTATTTTCGCTGGTGGTTTGCCACGACGATTGAGGCGGCGGTGCCCGTGAGCTATTTGGCGGGCACGCCGGTCTTTAACATGTATTTGCGCCTGATGGGAGCGAAGATCGGGAAAAACGCGCATCTGGATAGCGACTCTTTCTGTATCTACGACCTGGTGAGCGTGGGCGACGGGGCGAGCGTCAATGTGGATAGCAATTTGCCGGGTTACACGGTGGAAAACGGAATGCTGAAAATCGGGCGCATCACCATTGGGCGGCGCTGTTTTGTGGGCGCGCGGGCGGCCTTGCGGGAGGACACGGTGATGGAAGACGACTCGGCGCTGGAAGATCTTTCCCTGCTGCCGCGCGGGAGCACGATCCCCCGCGGCCAAACGTGGCTTGGCTCGCCTGCGCGGCCGACGACGGCCACCGCCCCGGCGCCGGACGTGGGCGCGGGCGCGGGGCGGCGGTGTGTTTTCGGAGTTTTGCACGGAGTGGGCGCGCTGATTTTTCCGGCGCTGGTGGCGGGCGCGCTTTTTCCGGGGATTATGGCGATGAACGAGTTGAATTATCTGGACGAGTATTACTGGTATTTGTCGGTGGCGCCGCTGGTGGGATTGTCCTTCCTGGTGCTGCTCTGCCTGGAAATCACCTGCGTGAAGTGGCTGCTGTTGGGCAGGGAAAAGCCGGGGACCCACCGCCTCCACACTTGGCGCTACTTGCGGCGGTGGTTTTTCAACCAAACGATGAACCTGAGCCTGGACATCCTGGGGCCGCTCTACGCCTCGATCTATCTGGCGCCCTGGTACAGAATGCTCGGCGTCAAACTCGGCGACGGCGTGGAAGTCTCGACGGCTTCCTACATTTCGCCGGACCTGCTTTCCATTGACGACGGGGGTTTCATCGCCGACAGCGTCTCGATGGGCGCGCCGCGGGTGCGCAACGGCGTGGTGAGGACGGGCATAAACCACGTTGGCAAACGCTCCTTCATCGGCAACAGTGCGATGCTGCCGCCTGGGACGGTCATCGGCGACCATGTGCTCATTGGCTGCCTGTCCGCGCCGCCGGCCAATCCGGCGGATGCGTTGCGCGAGGAGAGCGCCTGGCTGGGTTCGCCCGCCTTTTATCTTCCGCAACGGGAGAAGAGCGCGGGTTTTTCCGAGGAAACCACATTCCGCCCCAACTGGAAATTGCAGGCGCAGCGGGCGGCCATTGAATTTGTCCGCGTGCTCACGCCTTCCACCTGTTTTATCATTCTCATCAGCCTGCTGTTTTCCGGGCTGCTCCTTCTGGACGACTATTACAGCTACTTTGAAACGCTGCTGTTTTTCCCGCTGCTTTACCTCGGGTGCGGGTTGGCGGCGGCGGGGGTGGCCATAGTGGGGAAGTGGATTCTGGTGTGGCGCTACCGGCCCGGCGAAAAACCGCTTTGGAGCACCGCCGTCTGGCGCAATGAACTGATCAACGCCCTGCATGAGCATGTGGCGGAGCCGTTCCTGGTCGGCGCGCTCACCGGCACGCCGTTCGTCTGCTGGTATTTTCGTTTGCTCGGCGCGAAGATCGGGCGGCGCGTGTACATGGAGACGACCGATTTGAGCGAATTCGACCTTGTGGACATCGGCGACGAGGCGATGCTCAACGCCGATTGCACCATTCAGACGCATCTATTTGAAGATCGGGTGATGAAAATGGCGGTGGTTAAAATCGGCCCGCGCTGCCATGTGGGCGCCGGTTCGCTCGCCCTCTACGACACGGTGATGGAAGAAGGCGCGGCGCTGGGATATCTTTCGCTGCTGATGAAAGGGGAAACATTGCCGGCGTGGAGCCGCTGGCAGGGAATCCCGGCGCAACGGGCGGAGTGAGGGACCGTCTGACTAATCGCCTTCGGCCGGCTTCCAGGCGGAGTCGGGATCGTAGGTGGTCATGGCCGCGGCGAGGCGGGAGGTTTTTGGCCCGAGGTCTTTCTGATAGACTTTGCCCTGCTGGTTGACAATGAAAGTCATCACGCCGGAATTGCCCCAATCTTCCGGCCAGGCGACCAGGGCGAAACCAGCCAGCATGTGGCCGTTGATGATGTAGTTGTATTTGCCGGCAGGCGCGTGGGAACCCTGCCGGGTCAGAATCTTGAAACAGTAACCCCGGTATGGGGCCAGGTTTTCGCCCATGATTTTGGTCGCGTGGCCATACCCTTCCTGGTGGGATTGCGCGATCAACGGGCCAAAGGGGCTCGGCTCCTCCCCCGGCGCGGCGTGCCAATAGAGACCGTCATGGGTGTTGGTGGCGCTGCGCAGGTGTTGGGCATATTCGAGCACGCAGTCCCCGTTGCGGGGCTGGCTGGCGTATTCGCGCTGGGCGTCCACATAAGCGCGGCAAACGCGGATGGCGGCCAGCTCGTTCATGCCGACCCGGCGGTTGAGGATTTCCTCCTTGCCTGCGGCAGTGTCGAAAAACCATTGGCCGCCCTCCTGCGCCAAAGGAATGGGGAAAGGCCAGGCGTCGGCGCCAATTTGCAGCACGATATTGGAGTCGGACTTGCGCGTCTGATCAACTCTCTGAGTCAACCGCCGCACGAAATTGGAAAAGGAATTGCCGGCCTGCACCACATCCGGGGAAACCAATTCGTGTATTTGCGGTCCAAAAATCGCGTGGAAGGCATTGGTGTCTTTTGCCTTCGCGGCGGCCACCAGCGCGGCCACGGCCGCCTGGGGCGAGGCAAAATGTTGCTCCCCGTCGCCGGCCAAGGCGGAAATGGGCGGGTATGACAGCCCGGCAAGCCCCAGCAAGATCAGGCCAAAACGGGCGCGGGATTTTAACTTGTCGAAAATCATTTGTTCATTTCTTTGTTCCATTTTAGTCGCAATGTTTACCGCCTGCGGGAGGAACCGGACGAGCCGCCTGAAACTGAGCTTCCTGAAATCGAGCCGCGACTTTCGAAACCTCGGGCGCTGGATTGGCGCGCCTCGGATGGACTTTCCGGCCCGCCAAAGGCGCTGACCCCTGATGGCTCACGAATTTGGGGCGAGGGGCCCGCCTGGACGGGAGGCCGCGTTTCAGCCGGCGCCCTGGACTCTGTGGAGGGCCGCGACTCCTCCGCCGTGGCGCTTTCTCGCGGGGAAATTGACGGCCGCGACAGGACCGGCGGGAGGCCTTGTCGCGCCGGAAGCCCTTGTCGCGCCTGGAGGCCCTCTTGCGGCGCGGGCGGGGCCGGGGTGCTCACGCGGGCGGGACGAAAGGCATCCGCGCCGAATCCGCGATCAGGCCCGCGCAACACGCGGGTGGAAACGCCGGGAGCGGGTTGCCATAGCGCGACGCCGCGCGGCGCCACGCGATTGCCCGCCGGACGCTGCCACCAATCGCGGGGTCGCGAATGTCCCGCTCCCCAGGCAAAGATGTGGTGATTGCGCCAGTCCCAGTCGTAGCCCAGCCAGAGGCCGATGGGGAAACCGACTCCGAAACCGCAATAAATTCCCGGGTCATCATAAATGGTGTCCCACGGGTAGCTTGGAACGTAAATCACATCAGGGTTGGCCGGCTCGATTTCGACATTTCCATCGTCAGAGACGACGTTTTCCTGCGGGGTGCTTGGCAGGTTACCCTCTGCCTGGGCTTGGGCGCGAAGGCGCTGGATGGAAGCCATGACGTCCTGTTGCTGGTTGAGAAACGCCTGCCCGACATCCGTGGTCCAAGCCAGGTTGTCGTCCAGCCACTTGAGCACGGTGGGATAATGAACCAGGGCCTGGACGCTGGGATCCCACGGCTGTTGGCCGGCCTGGTCGGGATCCCCGCCCAGGGAGACGTAACGGTCGGCCAGGACGATTTCCGAGGGCAAGGTGGCGGCGGGGAAAATCTCGGCCAGCAATGGATCGGGATAGAGGGCGATGGGCTTGAGCAACTGGTCCAGCGCCGAGGGTGTAAACATCCCGGTCGCCGCCGGCTGGGAGGTGGCGGTTGCATCCTGGGCCTGGGCCTGCACCGCCGCGCAGACGAGAATGATGAAAGCCGCCTTGTGAATGAGCCTTTGCCACATGGTAAAACAATGGACGGATTGTTGACGCCGGTTATTCACTTATTGTCTTTCACGACCTTGTCGTAGAGCGCCATTCTTTCGGGGATGACAGCGCCGGTGTTGTCAAAGAGTTGTTGTTGGTTGCCGCGTTGGGTGGGTTCCCAAATGAAGGTGCCCAGGCCCCGGTGACCGGGCAAGTCATGCATGATTTCATTTGATGAGGATACTTCGTCCGCAAGTTCGGCAACGATGAAGGAAAGTTTGGGATAGCGCGCCGCCAAGTCCTGGAAGTTCGCCTTCCAACCCGAGGGCGGGCCTTGCCATTGGGTGTAGCAGGATTCCCCAAGGATGTCGAAGGAAACGCCGTGGGCCAGCGCGGCGTCCACCCATTGGCGCGAGGCGGCATTGTCGCCGCCCCGGTCAATGTGGAGCACGATGAGAATCCTGGGGTCAACGTCCTTGACGCCGGAGATGCCGGCTTTAAGCAGGGAAGAGAGGATGTCCCAATTACGCGCGCTGCCTTCGGGTTGGGTGGAGACGGCGCGCGCGCCGCCGCCGCGCCCGCCGGGCAGGGTGTTGAGGAGCATGCCGGGAGTGATTTCATTGCCGATTTGCACCATGTCGGGTTCGCCGCCGGCGGCCTTGAGTTGGGCGATGGTCTCCATGGTGTAGTCATGCACGGTTTGGATGAGCTGATCCAACGGCATCGAGCGCCAGGCCAGAGGCTTGGTTTGTTTGCCAGGATCGGCCCAGGTGTCGCTGTAATGGAAATCCAGGAGCAGGCCCATGCCGGCGTCTTTCACGCGTTTGGCCATGGCGAGGGTGTGAGGCAAGTCGCAGTAACCTTCCCGGCTGTAGCCGTCCTGATTGGTGGGTTGCACGAAAACCCGGAGGCGGATGTAGTTAAAGCCATGGTCCTTGAGGATTTGGAGAATGTCCTTTTGCGCGCCATGGTCGCTGTACTTTATTCCGCGCGCCTCGGCGGCTGGAACGGAGGAAATATCCGCCCCGACTATGAAGCTGGGCTGCCGTGGCGCCGCCTTGCCGACTTGGCCGCTGACGCCCGGCAGGCTTCCGCCCATGCAGCCCGCCAGTCCGGCGGCGGCCAGGAGAGGGAGAGCGAAATGAAGCCGGCGGAGTGGATGTGTTCTCTTCACGATTTGGAGAATTCCATCACCCACAGGAGCAGGCAATCCAATTCCGACATGCGAAGCCCAAATTGTCAGGACATGGTTGAATGGAACCAGGTGCAGGCAGCGGGTCCGAAACCGGGCAGTCTTCCCACGGCCAATGCTCCGGGTGGCGTGGGCATCTACAGATCAAGCTGATGCAGGCCGGAATGGGCCGCTCAGGAAAAATCGGAGAAATCGGAGAAATCGCAGTTTTTGGAGGGCGGGATTCTGTCCGGGAAGGGGCAAAAACTGGCGAGTGTGTTGAATTGTAAATATTTGTATACGAGTGTATTGCAACTTTAATGTGAACTGCTGATCGGTATAAATATGAGTAATATGAGTGGTTTACTAGAGTTTTAGGGACGCGACTGGCGTTCTTTTAGGTTCAAACAAGCTCGGTGCGGCGCGGCTGGCGGGCGGGCTTCATGCCGGGTTGACGGGCTGGCATGAGTGGACGGCATGGACTTGGTGGACGGAGTGGACGGGATGGACTTGGCATGTTTTGAACTCGCTCCACCGGGGCGTTGTGGTTTTTTCGGCAGGATGATCCTCCGCCGCGCTCCGGGCTATGGAGGACAAGGGTTTTGATCTGGCAGATCGGGGCGTTGTGGTAAGAACATTCAGGGTACCTCGAATTGACTTGCGCCCCAATTTATAGTACCCTCAAGAAAACAGAGCGTTATGGAAAAGAAAGAATACACGCTGATTGTCATTGGGGCCGTTGCGGTGGCGACCTTTTTGGGTTTTGTCGGCTGCGGCCTTGGTTATTTGAGTCTCCATCGGCAGTTGGCGGAGATCCAATCCGAGTTGCGTCCCCAACCAAGAAGAATGGGCGCCATGCCATTCCGTGTGGATGTTGCGACCCCTATCAGTCCCGCCGCTGCAGATTCGCTTGAGGGCCAATTACGTTCCCAGGGAAAGCGCTGGGAACGGACACAAGGCCAGATTGAGGAGGGAGCTTATGTGGAAGACATTTTGAAAAACAGGATGAATCAGCCACAGGGACGGGGTTGGCTTGGAAAAGTGGTGTCCGTTTCCGACGACGCCGCGACGGTGGACTTCGGACGCGGATACGTCGTGGGCATCTTAAAGTCGGAACTTTGCCCCGTTAATGTGACAGACGAGGACCACAAACTCTGATGGCTTTTGGTGGAGGGCGCGGGTCCGGGTGCAGGGGACCGCGCCTCGAGGCCCGCAGCAATCAACGGCCGGCTTTTGGCTTGCGGTTCTTGGAAGAAAGGGCGGCGTTTTTAGTTCTCTTTAGGCGGAAACCCGCCTTATGCCGGAAGCGGCGTAAGGGATCAACACGCTGATGGTTCGGGAAGCCGGCAGGCCGAGCAATTTGCGCACGCATAACCGGACGGAGGGGGGAAGAACCACGGATTTCCCAGAGCGGCAAAGCCGCAACCAAGAGTGGACTGGCCGCAAGAGGACACAGCGCGGGAAGCCGCAACCGAAAAGACTGAACCACGGATTTCACGGATTTCACGGATCTATTTTGAACAGAAACGAAGGAAAGGAAGAGGGAACGACAGTGAGGAAAATCTTTTCGGAAATGCGCGATTCTTTCATGTAGTGGTGCAAAGATCGCAAAAGTTTTGACAGGATTAACGGGATGCCCCCGGCCCCGGATGGCAGGATTTGAATCCTTTAAATCCTGTTCATCCTGACAAAAAAATGGATTGCCGCAAGAGAACGCAGCGTGGCAAGCCGCAACCAAAAGGAATTCAACGCAACGCAAGGACGCAAAGCACAAAGAAAAAACAACATAAGTTCTTATCTCTGTGTTGCTTGAGATGGAATGGCAACCGGATGGGCACCAAGGGTGCGAGTTCGTTGGCGACGAAAATCTTGTGGAAATTGCTTCAGTGGAGGCGAGCCAACGAGGAGGGACGGTTGACGCCGAAGAGGGCGGCAAGGAAGGACTGAGAAGCCATGAAGAACGAACCAAACTATGGGTGAACCCCTTTTCTGGGCTGTTGCGACATAAAGACTCCCGTAATGGCTGTGAGCAACTGCGGCGTATCCAGCGGTTTCTCCAGAAAGGCCGCCGCCCCTTGGCGGAGGCATTCGGCCTTGACGTCGGCGCTGCCAAACGCAGTCAATACGATGACCGGCAGTGCGGGGAAAATTTCATGGATGGCGTAAAGCACGGTGATGCCCGTGACAAACGGCATCCGCAAATCGGTGATGACGAGATCAATTCTATTTTTCCGCCCAGTCAGGATTTCCACCGCATCTGCGGCGCAATCGGCGCAGGTCACGACCGCCCCTTCGCCGGTCAATACCTTGTCGAGTGCGCGCAGCATTCGGGTGTCGTCATCAACAATCAGAACAGACTTGTCGCGAAGTTCTTTCATCATTCCTTTCTTGGTTATTGGTTTTCCAGGGCTCTGGCCGCCGTTTTCAGCAGCGCCGCGTTGTCCACCGGCTTTTCAATGAAGCTCAGGATTTTTCCATCAGCGGCAAAAAAATGGTAAAGGTGCTGCCTTTTCCGCTCGTGCTCTCGCATTCGATGTGCCCGCCATGTTCGGTGACGATTTGCTGAACGAGGGCCAGCCCCAAGCCCGTGCCCTCCTTCTTCGTGGTAAAAAACGGCTCGAACACGCGTTCTACCTGTTCCCCGGTCATGCCTTTGCCGTTGTCGTTGACGCGCAAAAGCGCCTGTGCGCCCTCGCGCCAGGTTCCGATGATCAGTTCGCCGCCGTCGGGCATCGCGTCGCGGCTGTTGCGGATCAGGTTCAGCACCGTCTGCCACAATTGTTCGGCGTCGGCGTTGATTGAGGTCAGCGCCGGATCGAAATGGGTGCGCAGCTTCACGTTCGATCGTTCCAGTTCGCTGCGCAGGAACCCCAGTTTCCGGTCAAGAAACCCGTTCAAATCCACCGGCTGCCGTTGCACCTTCGGCAGCCGCGCGAACTGGAGATAATCCTCAATCACGCGCTGGATGCGGCGAACTTCCGCGCGCATGTCTGTTACCAGAGCGCGCCCTTCGTCCGGCAGGTGTCCGTGGCCACCGGCCAGCAGGCCAATCTCCTTGAAGGTGAGGTCGAGATTCAAGGTGATGGAACCCAGCGGATTGCGAACCTCATGGGCCACCTGGGCGGCCATTGTGCCCACTGCTGCGAGCCGCTCCGCCTGGATCTTGGCCGCCTCAAGCCGTTTGCGTTGCTTGATTTCCTCCTGCATCGCCGCCGTCCGCAGTCCCACGGTTTCTTCGAGGCGACAGTGTGCCGCTTGAAAGGCTGAGAGCAGATAAACGACGGTAAGGAAAAGCACAAACAACATCAGAGCATTCCAATATGGGATCCAGGGACGCGGATAGACAAAGCCCGACTTTAAATCGGCCATGAACCATGTCACCGCGCCGGCTATGGCGAGCACAATCCCAATTCCGCGTCCCGCCGCCCAGCAGGCCCAGCAAATGGGCACCAGATAAACCGCCGACAGGGCGAAATCACGCCCCGTGATGTATTCCACCGCACCGATCAGCCCCAGCAGGGCAAGCGCCAGTACCACAACCACCGGCTTTGGCAGAGACAACAAGCGCTGCATCAGCCGGTTCATCAGAAAGAATGCCTGTACCTTATATGTCTGCACTCGAAATTCAAAACACATTTCAAATTTGATATTGGGCAACACGCCCAACGGACGGAGGATGTAATGCGGACACCCGACAGACACCCCCAGCCGTACTGAATTAGACGACACGAACATTAACCAATTCTGAAAACTGCATTAAAATTGCGTTTTTTGGGGAGCTGAGTCTTTTCATGACCCTTCCGGTCTCCTTACCCCCCTTTGTTTTTCATCTGAACCCAACCGGGGCGCGAACGGTGTTTTAGCCGGATTTTAATGTTAAATTCATCAGATTTTAATCTTGGCGCCGTCAAATTCAAAAGATGGGAAGGCAGGGTCGCATTGCAACCACATCAGCATGAAAGCTGGATTAGGAATCCATCTGTTGGCGGCGCACCAGACAGCAAAGGCTCTGGTCAAGATGGCCGCGTTGTCCTGGATGCGGTTTGGCGCGTTTTATCGGGGTTTAGCCGGACAAGTCAACGTGGCGGCCGGCTTCGCTTCCTAGTGGTGGCCGCTATGGGTCTGTGTTGTGGGCGTTTTAACGCTGTTCACCATGATGCGCGCCCGAGTCGGCGCTGCCTTCCTTCACAAACAATGAAAAACAGAAAGGGCCAATAAAATGCACAAACGAAACAAGAACCATGCAGGTAATGGCAACGGAACCCCGCACCCGACACCCAAACAGATCGGGGTATCATTTGCCTTCGAAGGCGCCGAAGCCAATGAGGTGTATTTGTCCGGTGACTTTAACGGGTGGTCGGCGACGAACCTGCCGATGATCCGGAGCGGCGCCTGCCGCTGGGCAAAGAGAGTCACATTGCCGCCGGGCCGTTACGAGTACAAGTTCATCGTTGACGGGGAGTGGACTCCCGATCCATACGCGTCGCAAGAGGTCGTTAATGCCTTCGGGTCCACCAATTCGGTGGCGGAGGTTCGTTGAAGCGCCCCTCTTTACCGTTGGTAATTCTTCCAGGAGCGCAGTTTTCCGTCCGGCGCGAAGACTAGGCGGAGCCAACGGCCCGAATCCGGTCCCGGGGGATAAATCGTCACGTTCTCCTACTGCATCCAATCCAGTTCGTGAGGGTCCCTCGAATTGACGGACAGAGAATCGGGTGAATAATGAAAGAAAAGACCCATGAAACAAACATCTGTCCAAGAGCGCCGGAAATTCGACGAAACCTTTAAACGCGAAGCGGTTC
>JBEKOF010000120.1:0-18807 GCA_049522055.1 Verrucomicrobiota bacterium
CGAGCGGGAATTGCATTCCCACCAGCACGGCGAGAACCAAAGTCAGCAGCGCGATGGCGGCCTTGATGAACACGAGTGACGTTGTTGTGCCGCCCAGGCGGTTGAACAGCGGCAATAAAAACGCGAGCAGGATGGCGTAAGCGGCGATGGCAAAGGCGAGAAGAGCCAGATGTCTTGCCGTGAGAGCGGCGGTTGGAGTGGTGAGGCGGTCTCGCGATGAGGGAACTGCGGCGGGACGCCGCAGCCACTTTTTTGCGGCAGGTGTGGCGCAGGCAGGAAGTAATATTTGGGCTGCGCGGCAGCGCAGCCCTACCAATTTTGGCATCTCCTCTCCATTGCTCCCGGATTTCGTCGGCCGATTCGCCAGCGCGGCCCCAAGGGCCAGACCGGCCATGAAGACGGTGACGATGATGCCCAGTTGATGATAGACCGAACCGCAAAGAACCTGGAAGGCCAGCAAGAGGACAATCTCCAGGGTCGTCGCCGCGAAACCCGAGGCGAGGAGGACAAAAGCAGTTCCGCGCAACCGGACGAGGTAGATGCCAAGCAGGACCAGCAGCAAGATCTGCAAGGGGCCGAAGCCGGTGTTGAACTGACTCATCCAGTGGCGGAGATGGTAAAAGTAAAGGACGGGGTTGAAGTCGTGGTTCAACGCCGCCTGCTGGGCGATGGCGAGCCGCATGTCCATCATGCGGTCGGGGGTGAGCATCGCGTCGAGGTAATGGCGGTTCATGAGTTTGGTTTTGAGGCCTTGCTGTTCGATGCGCGAGGCGATGTCGTCGAAGAGCGGGCCGTCGGAGGCGAGAAAGAAGACCCTGCCGCCGGGAATGACCAGGAGGTTGGGGAATGATTGGCGCAGGGAGCGGCCCGCCGAGGCGAGCATTCGCGCCAGATCGGGACTGACGTAGTTTTCATAATGTCCGAGCGATAAGGAGACCACGCCGCGCGGCGAAAGCACCCGTTTGACTTGAGTCAGAAACTCCACGGTAAAGAACCGGTTGAGTTGGGCGGTGGAAGGTTCGGGCACGTCCACAATGACCACATCGTATTTTTCGCGGGTTTGCCGGATAAAGAGGCGTCCGTCGGTGTTCAAGACTTTGATCCGGTTGTCGGCGAGATTTTCGGGGAGGAATTTGCGCCCGAACTCCAGAATCAACGGGTCCAGTTCCACATAGTCCACGCGGGTGACGCGGTATTTGAGGAGTTCCCTGGCCGTGCCCGAGATGCCGCCGCCGACCAGCAGGACCAGGCGGGCATCGGGCCGCTGAGCCATCGGGTAATGGACGGCCTCCTCGACATGCTGGTCGTCCCGGGTGGAGGTGAACGGGACGCCGTTCTCGATGAAATCGAACTGGCCGCCGGATTCCGTGACGAGGAGTTTGCCGTAAGGCGAATTGGCCCGGGCCACGATGTGCTGTCGGGGATACTGCCAGGCCGTGGAAAGAGCATCCAGGTCCACGAAAACCGCGGCCGCGATCACCGCGAAGGCCAGAGCGCCAGCCAGGGTGGAGAGCAATTTGTGTCCGGCGCGGAAGCAAATCGCGGCGGCCAGCAGCAGGTTCAAAACGGCGGGATAAACCAGAATGCCGGCATGGTCGAGGAACCTGACGAGCACGAAGCTGAAGAGAACGCCGCCGAGGATGCTGCCGATGCTGTCGGCGACATAGACGCGGCCAATGCCCGAAGCGCCGTCCTGGCGCGCCAACAACCAGCAGGCCAGCGTGAGGGCATAGCCAGCAATGAGGCAGTAGGGCAGCAGTAGGAGGAGGGCGCTGAGGACCGTTTGGCCGACGCCCACGGCAGCGCCGCGGAGGAAAACGACGTTTCGCAAAGCGCGGAGGAGGAACACGAGCAAGAGCGGCAGAAGTGCCACGAAGATTTGGGCGACGACCAGGACGGCCAGAGGATTTTGGAGTTTGTCGGAGGTTCGGCCAAGCCAGGCGCCGATGCCCATGAGCAGTAGCCAGTTGCCCAGCACCAAGCCGAGCACCAGTTCGTTTCCGCCAAAGGCGCCGAGCAATTCGCGCATCAGCGCCAGTTGCGTCATGATGCACGAAACCCCCAGCGCGCCGACGGCCAAGAGGACGGGCCGGCGTTGGCTCGCGACGGCCCGCAAGATCGGCTTCCGGTCGGACATGAAAGATTATTGCGACTCGTCGAAGGCCTCGACGTGATAGATGGAGACGCTGACATTGGCGCCGCGCCAGTCGTTGGGCGCGCAGCCGGCTTTTTCCGAGAGGTTGTTGAGGAATTGGACCTTGTCGGGCAATTGCTCCCAGACCTGCGGTAGAAAGGTCGCCGTGGCAGGGCCGATGCGGAGCACTACGCCATCCTCGCCCGGCTCCAACTTGTCCAGGAGGTCCGCCGGGGAACTGAAGGTCAGCGGTTGCGGCACCGTGAGCACGCTGATTTCGATTTTGATTTTGTTCACCTCGTCAGGCCGGACCGGCTGGAAGCGCGGGTCGCGGGTGGCGGCGCTGCGGGCGTTGTCCACCACGGCCTGGCCAAGGGCTTCCTGGGGCAGAATGTGGCCGATGCAGCCGCGCAAGACGCCATTTTCGGTCAAGGTGACGAAGCATCCTTTGGTCTCCGATAATATGGGTGACAGATCGCCGGGGTTGACGGCGGGTCCCGATGAGGCGGGATTGGCGGCGACGGAGGCCAGAGTGCGGCGGGCGAGGTCGAGCAAAAACTTCCGGTCTTTGGCGTCAACGTTTTGGGGCGCCGGCTCGTAAAAGGCGATGGCGGCATAGCCGACCACCGCGGTTTTGTCGCCGGCGGTGTCGCCACTGTTGCGGTAATCGAGCAATTGGGGCTTCCAACCTTTTGCCCGGGCCAGGTGCATGAGGGTCAAGATGGGCACTTTGCCGCAAGCCTCCTGGGTTTGCATTGCGTCAATGTTCATGTCGCAAATCGCCTGGACGCAGCGGCTGTCCAGTTGCTTGGCCGCGGGGTAGGGGTAGTAATGACTCAGATCGGAGCTGGCGACGACGATGGTTTTGGCATCAAGCACCCCGGCTAAAACGCGGGCGGCCTGTTCCGGATCCACATTGCCAAAGACCACGGGCAGGATGGTGAAGTTGGATAAAGTTTTTTGGAGGAAAGGAACCTGGACCTCGACGGAATGTTCCCAGGTGTCGGGCGTGTCGTGCCCGGCGGGCGGGGCGGGCTTGGATGACAGCGCCCACCACTGCGGACGCTGCACCGGGCATTGCGGTTCCAGGACAAAGGGGCTGGTCTTGGCGAGTTGCGCGGCCTTGGCGGAGATGGGGACGATTCCCAAGGGGGTTTGGTAAGCGTCTGTGTCCGAAACCGACGCGCCCTGAAAGAGGGCATAGTGACTGGGGCCGAGGATGAGGACGGTTTGAATATCGCGACCGGCCAGCAATTTATATGCAATCGCGGCGGTGGGTCCCGAATAAGGGTAGCCGGCATGAGGGCAAACCAGGCCCTTGAGGCGCGGGATGTGATGGGCGGGCGCGGCTTCCAGCAATCCATCAATGGTTTTTGCGAGAACCGTTGCATCCGCCGGATAAAACAGCCCGGCTACGGCGGGCGCGCGGACGCGCAAATGGCTGTTGGTCTGTGGCGCGGACGCAAGGGGCGGGTCGGCGCGGGGCGCGTCCCTCCGCGGATTGCACCCGCAGAAAGGGAGGAGCAACGCGATCAGGGCAATCCCGATTGCTGCCGTTCGTCTGCTTGCTGTATCCGCGGGACAGCCTGGTTTTGCCGCCGAGACTGCGCTTTGCCGGCCCCTATCGCTGGAATCCAAAGCTTTCACACCAGCTTCAATCTGCTCACCACTTTAAAGGCCCGTCAAGCCATCCTTTTGAAGGACAACAGTAATTGATGGACGTCAACGTTGTTGTGTTTTATTTTACGTTTATGCCCAGATTAAATGAAAACTCACCCGGCAAGTCGTCATTCTGGTATCGCGACATTATGCTGCCAGACGGATACCGCACATTTCCCCGCACCAAATTTGCGGAGCGCAGGCAGGCTGGGGAAGCACCTGCGCAAGGCGCCGTGACGCGACTCGGCCGCCTGTGGCGGAGGATGCGCCTGGCCGCGCTGGGCCTGCTGCTGGGTGCCGCCGCGGCGCCGGCGTTTGCCACGGCGCCTTTCGCGCCGACGAATCTGGTCGTGGACGATGTGGCCAACCCGGTGGGCACGGAGGCCGTGCCGTATTTTGGCTGGCTGGACAACAACACCAACGCCAACGAAATCCAATCGGCCTACGAGATTCTGGTCGCCAGTTCGATGAACAACATCAATGCCAATGACGGCGACGTGTGGGACAGCGGAGAGGTCGCCAGCAGCCGGGAGAACCATGTGGTGTACACCGGCGCGACGACCCTGACCGCCGACACGGAATATTATTGGAAAGTGCGCACTTGGGACAGGGAGGGCCTCGCCAGCCCGTACTCCACCAACGCCACCTTCACCGTTGGCCTGCTGGCCAACGGCAACTGGAGCAGCGCGTCATGGATCGCGGGCACCAACAGCCCCGCCGACAACTACACCTACTACCGCAAGTGGACGGGCACCCTGTCCGCCACGAGCGTGCAGCGGGCGACGGTGTACATCACGAGCGTCCACAAGTATGTGCTGTATGTGAACGGGACGCTGGTGGGCAAAGGCCCGGCCTACGCCTTTCCACAGTATCAGTTTTACAACGCCTACGACATCACCGGGCTGATCACGCCTGGGACAACCAACCTGTTTGCGATCTTCAACCACTGGTTCGGCGGCGGTTCGGGGCGGGATGCCAGTTCGCCCGGCATACTGATGCAGGCGAACATACATTACACTGACGGCACGAGCACCAACATCGGCACCGACGGGACTTGGTTGCAGAGCCAGGCGACCAACTGGGCCACCGGCCAGGCCGCGCGCGGCGGCTCTGGCGATGGCTACATCGAGAAGATTTATGCGGGGACCCTCCCGACCAATTGGTTCACGACCAATTTCAACGCTTCCGGTTGGGCCGCCCCCACAGTGATCGGCGGCCAGCCCAATTCGACGTGGCCGGGACCGCTCTTGCCCGACCTGACGCGCATCGTAGAGACGGTGGTCACGCCGGTGTCGGTGACCATGGACCAGAGCGGCAACGCGTACGTGGTGGATTTGGGCAAGCTTCATTCCGGGGTGCCAGTCATTTCCTTTACCGGAGGCACCACCGGGACGACGATCAATATGGGCGGGGGATTCGCGCTCCTGGCCTCGGGCGACATTGACGCCTCGCAAAACCAGAGCACGACCATGACCTACTACACGGTGCTCAACGGCTCGCCCTTCACTTACCAGCCGGTCGAGTATCTGACGATGCGATATTTTGCGATTACCAACCCGCCCATGGCGGTGACGACGGCGAATTTCTCGTTCGTGGAGCGCAACAGCCAGATGAACGACGCGTCCTCCTCCTTCACCTCGCCCAACGCCACGCTGAACAACGTGTGGGGTTTGATGAAAGAAACCCTGCCCATTGACGCGCAGGAGGAGTTCATAGACTCGATGCGGCAGAAGGGCGGCTTTTTGGGCGACGGATTTCAGGAGAGCCTGGCGGCGATGGAAGTGGAGGACGAGCGCCCGCTCACGCGGCGGCGGCTCAACGAGTTTATTGAGTCCATGGTTGAGTTTTGGGCCACACCCGCCACCAACGTCGGACGGGTCAACGCCTGTTATCCCGACAATGAGAACTCGCGCGACATCCCCGACTACACGCAAATGTACCTGGATTGGGTGTGGGAGTATTACATGCAGACGGGCGACCTTGCGTTCCTGGGCACCAACTACACGCAGTTGACCAACATCGCCCAGTATGTGAACCGCGACCTCAACCCGGCCACCGGCCTGATCACTAACCTGCTTGGCGGCACTCAGAACGGCGCCATCTCCACCTCCTACGAATACGGCATCATAGACTGGCCGCCCGACATGCAATTCGGCTACGACTTGAACACCGTCCGCGGTTCCGGCCCCTGCTCCGCCACGGTGATCAACGGCTGGGCGTGGGAGGACTACGACATCGTTTCGCGCATCGCCGGGGAGCTGGGCAACACCACCGACAGCAACACCTACCGCGGCATGGCCAACTCCCTGTCAAATGCGATTAACACCAAGCTACTCAACTCCAGCGGTGTCTATGTGGACGGCCTAGACCCCGGCGCGGTGCAGAGCACACACGCGTCGCAGCACGCCAACGCCTTCCCCCTCTCGCTGAACATTGTGCCGGCGGCGCAGCAGGCGAGCGTGACTGCCCAAGTGGATTCGCTGGGCATGAGCGTTAGCGCGCTGGGCATCCTGCAGCTCGTGCGGGGGCTGGGCGAGGCCAACCAGGGTCCGGCGTTGCTCAATCTCTACACCAACGCGTCCCAGTATGGCTGGGCGCAAATCCTCTCCTTTGGCGGGACGGCGACTTGGGAGTCGTGGACGGCCAACACCGACGGCGACAGCGAGTCGCACGGCTGGGGCGCGGTCGGGCTGGATGGTTATGTGCGCTATATTTTGGGCGTCAAGCCGTTGACGGCCCAGTTTGGGCAGGTGCAGATCATGCCGCTGGATTTCGGCACCAACCTCGCGTCCGCCAGCGGCACACTGACGACTGACCGCGGCGCCATCTCGGTGGAGTGGGACCGCAGCGCCGCGTTGTATCATCTGGCCGTGACCATCCCCGTCAACGTCACGGCCACCGTTTATGTGCCGCAGGCGGGCGTGGCCGGCACGGCCGTCTATGTGGACGGCGCCAACGTCATCGGGACGGTGACCAACCTTGGCGGGACGACGAACGGCTACCTGGGCGTCGCGGGCCTCGGCTCGGGCGCGCACAACATCGAGCGCGTCCTGGAATATGGCTGGACCAACACGATCACTGCTTCCCCGCAGGGCTGGAACATCAACGCCAATTGGAACAACGGCATTGCCTTTGCCAACAGTTCGCAAGCTGTAGCCATCATCAGCAATGGCATCACCGCAAACCAGAGCATCACCCTCAACCAGTCCATCACGGTGGGTTCGTTGGAGATTGGGGCGCCGGGCGGTTCCTACAACATTGCCGCCAACGGGGGAACACTGACGCTGGACAACACTCCCGCGGCCGCTTGCGTGCTGGAACTGAGCACCAGCCAGGGCGACACCATTTCCGCGCCGATCATCAACAACGGCAGCCTGGCGATCACCAACTATTCCGCCAACACCTTGACTTTGTCCGGCAACCTCTCCGGAGCGGCCAATGGCCTGATGGTCAACGGCAGCGTCACCTTGAGCGGCGTCAACACGTACAGCGGCGGCACTACCATCAGCGGCGGCACGCTGCTGATCGGCGGCGCGGGCGAGCTGGGCGGCGGCGCTTATGGCGGCGCTATCGCCAACGCGGGCACGTTGACCTTCAACAGCAGCGCGGCACAGAACTTGTCGGGAACAATATCCGGGACCGGCGCGCTCAACCAAACCGGCAATGGAAGCCTGACGCTTTCGGGCGCCAACACGTACACCGGTCCCACCACCATCACCGGCGGCACGCTTTTCCTCTCCGGCGACGGCACGAGCACAGGTTTGCTCCAGAAAACGCCAGCCATCGTCGTCAATTCTCCAGGTGTTTTGGATTCAACAAGACTGGCGCACGACAGTGGAGCGTTGGATATCGGTGATGGCAGCATATCGGAAGGCGCTCAATCTCTCTCAGGCAACGGCGCCATCAACGGCAGTGTCATTATCAATTCCTCCGGCACCTTGTCTCCGGGCCTGGCCCAGGGCGCGTACGGGAACTTGACGATCGCAAATGCGCTGACGGTCAGCAATGTGGTTAATATGTATGTGGACCACCCTGCCAGCGGCGCGGCGAACGATTCGGTGACGGCGCAAAGCATCAACATTTATGCAGGCTCGACGATCAACGTTGTTCAGAGCACCAACGACCTTCAGGCTGGCGATTCGTTCCAGTTGTTCAACAGCCCCAACCTCAACCCCAACAACGTGAATCTGGGCGGCGTGACGATAATTCTGCCAAAAAACGGTCCTGTCGCCCACGGCATCTATGCGTGGAACACCAACAATCTTGCCGCCAAGGGCACACTCCAACTGGTCAGCGTCACGCCGCCAGCCACCCCGGTGATAACTTGGGGCGCGCCCGCCGCCATTTCCTACGGAACAGCCCTGAGCGCCAGCCAACTGGATGCCACGGCGAACGTGCCCGGCAGCAGCTTCGCCTACAATCCGCCTGGCGGAACCGTCTTGAACGCGGGGACCGCGACGCTCACAGTTGTCTTCACGCCGACTGACACGGTTGATTATACCAGCGCGACCCAGACTGTCAGCTTGGTGGTGTCCCCCGGTCTCTTGACCTATGTGGCCAATCGTGTGAGCCGCCCGGTCGGCACGGCCAATCCGACGTTTACTGGCACCGTGACGGGTTTTGTGAACGGGGACACCCAGGCCAGCGCAACGAAGGGCACGCTGGCGTTTACGACTCCGGCCACGACGACAAGCCCCGCCGGCAGCTATCCGATCAATGGCTCCGGGCTTTCGGCCAGCAATTACACTTTTGTGCAGGCGGCGGGCAATGCCACCGCGCTGACCATTGCCACGACTGTTACGCAGGTCAAAGCTGCCAATACAACGGCCCTGAACACAGGAGGCTCATGGGTTAGCGGCATTGTTCCCGGCGCCGGCGACACCGCCGAGTGGACCAGCGTGGCGACGGCAACGGGAGACACCTTGACGTCAATGGGCGGCGCCTTTTCGGTCGGAGAAATCCAGGTCGCGGGCGGCGCCAGCAGTCCTCTCACCGCGGTGAGCCTGACCGATTCCACCGCCACCGACACCCTGACCCTCAACGCGGTCAACGGGGTGGGCATTGACATGTCGCAGGCGTCGCAGAACCTCACGCTGGCGGTTCCGGTGGTGCTTGCCGCCAGTCAGGCTTGGAATCTTGCCAGCGGCACGACCCTGACACTTGGCGGCGCCAACGAATGGAATTATGGCGCCAACGTTTTGACCATCAGCGGGCCTGCCGGTGGGACTGCAGCCGTAGTTTACAATCCCAACGGTTCGTCAGGGCAGGCCTCTTCCAGCACGGGGGCTGGCTTGACCCTGAACAACATCGCGTTATCGTGCGCTCAAGTGGGAAGCTCGGGGGTGAACAGCACCAATGAATTCGGGGCAAACACCGCGCTGACCATGGCGGGCAGCTCGCTCACTGTGTCTGTGGCATCCAACTCCGGCCATGCTTACCAAATATTTCCCAGTCTTGCTTTGAACCCTGGGAGCAGTGCTTTCTATGTCCTTTCTAGAAGCGCCTTCTCTGGGCAATGCATCGGTTTCGCGACGGTAACTCGCAACGCGGGTTCGATCGTGGATTTTGGGGCCAATAATGGAACCACGGGCTTTTCGTCCACCGCTAATCAGATGGCCTACGCGGTCGCTGGAACAACGGTTCTGGGCTATGCCACCTACGCTGGAAATGATTGGCTGTTGCCGCAAGGGTCCACGACAATTACCATGGCCGCCAGTTATTCCGGTCCCCCGTGGGCCAGCGCCAACAACGTGACGATCACAACAGCGACCGACACGGAGACTGGCGCCAAATGCAACTCGCTGATCTTTAAGACCCTTGTCGCCGGAGGCATTACGGAGACGCTCTCGGGGGTGAACACCATCGTCACGGGCGGTATTCTGGTGGGTGGGGCCGTGGGAGCCAATGCCGTCACCATTACCGGCGGCACTCTGACCTCGGGGAACACGACCGCCGACGGCTTTCACGATCTGATTATCATCAACAACAACAACAATCTCAACAGCGCCACCACCGCCGGCGGCCCTGTGATCATCAACTCGGTTATCGCGGACAATGCCGCCAGTGGTTTTTCCGTCGGCCTGACGGCCGGCACCGGCACAAACCTAGCCAACGGCACGTTTGTCAACGTTGGCCCGATTGAGTTGGGCGGGGCGAACACATTCACCGGCACGACTTACATCCCCAAAGGCACGCTGCAACTGAATAACGCGCTCGCGTTGCAGAACAGCACCTTCAACACATCCCTGGCGGGAAGCTTGAGTTTCGGCTCCTTGAGCGCCGCCACCCTGGGGGGATTGACCGGGACGGGAAATCTGACCTTGCCCAACAACTTCGCCTTGACTCTTGGCAATGCAACTTCGACTTATTCCAGCGTATTGGGGGGCGCCGGCGCGACGTTGACCAAAGCCGGGCCTGGCACCCTCACACTGGGCGGGTTTAACACCTATTCGGGCGGCACCACCGTCACCAGCGGCACTTTGCTGGTCGCCAACACCAGCGGCAGCGGCACCGGCACGGGCAGCGTGACAGTTTACGGCGGCATCTTGGGCGGCAGCGGAACGATTTCCGGCAGCGTAACGGTGGGCAGCGGCGGGCAGACGTTTCCCAGCGGCGGGGTGGGGCTTGCTGGTGGGGTGAGCAACACCATTGGCGGCAATCTCACCTATACTTCCGGGGCGGCCGTCCCGACCAACGCCAATTTCAACCTGTCCAGCAGCGCCTCCGGCCCCGGCAACGACCAAATCATCGTCAACGGCGCGAGCAGTGTGCTCAATTGCGGCGGCTCGGGGGCGGTGAGTGTTGGCATCAACTGCGGCTTCAGCTTGGACACCCATAATTACGTGCTTTTCAATTTGACCGGCGGCACGGCCACCATCACGGGCAGTTTCAACGCCACGCCGGTCTGGCTGGGAGACACGCCGGCCAATGCGGCGGACTATTCGGTGGCGACCATCGGGACGACGGTGGTTCTGAAGTATCAGACGGGATTGCCGCCCACCATTTCGGCGGAAAGCTACAGTCCTGTCCCGCTGGTGGCCAATCAACCCGCGACCTTCAGCGCGACGGTGATTGCGGGTGGCGCCCCGTTGAGCACGGTGACGGTGAATCTGGCGCCGCTCGGCGGGACGCTGGTGACGCTGGTTTCCGACGGGATGGGCGACTACACCAACACGGTCCCGGTGCCCTACAGCGCGAGTCCGGGCAATCATACCTTGGTGGTGGAGGCCAAGGATACTGGCACCGGGGACACCACGACCAATCTTTTGGTGACGGTGGCGGCTGCCGCGGGCGCAACGGAAACCTGGAATGGCGCGGACTTTGGCAATTCCCCCAACTGGAGTGACGGGAACAATTGGGCCAGCACGAGCGCGCCGGGGTTTGGCGACAATATCTACTTTGACGGCTCGGTTGGGCTGGCGCCGGTGATGAACAATTCCTACAGCATGGCCGGGGTAACGTTCAACAGCACGGCGGGCAGCTTCACGATCGCCAATGCGGGTGGCGGCCAGAGCCTGACCCTGACCGGGGGTGTGACCAATAACTCGGCCAATGCGCAAACTTTGAGCATGCCGGTCGCTCTCAATGCCCTGACCGTGCCGGTGACTGACGCGGGTTCCGGGGTGGTGCTCTCCGGGGTGGTCTCCGGCTCCGGCGAGGGTCTGGCGACCACGGGCAAGGTGACCCTGGGCGCCGCGAACACATTCAGCGGCACGACCACGATTTCCAGCGGCACACTGCTGCTCAACAACGGGCTGGCGCTGCAGAACAGCACCTTGAACAACGTGGGCGGCGCTCTGAGTTTTGGCGTCCTCACGGCGGCCACGATTGGCGCGTTGAGCGGCACGCAGAACCTGGCTTTGCAAAATGCGACGCCAGCGGCAGTGAACTTGACTGTGGGCGGCAATAACACCTCCCAGATTTTTTCCGGCGCCTTGAGTGACGGCGGCTTGGGGGCCACCCTGACCATGAGCGGGACGGGCACGCAGACGCTGTCGGGCGCCAACACTTACACCGGCGACACCGCCATCACTGGGGGCGGCACGCTGGCCATTGGCGGCAGCGGCCAGTTGGGCGGTGGCAATTATGCGGGCGCCATCTCCGACGTTGGAGTGTTCAGCTACGCCAGCAGCGCGGCGCAGACCTTGACGGGAATCATATCCGGGACAGGCGGTTCGCTCAGCGTAACCGGCGCCGGCCCGCTGACGCTCTCGGGCGTCAACAGCTACAGCGGCGCCACCACCATAGGCGGCGGCAGCACGCTGATCGTTAGCGGCGGCGGCAAGTTGGGCGGCGGCACGTATCTCGGCAATATCGCCGACAATGGCACCTTCACCTACGCCAGCAGCGCGGCGCAAACCTTGTCGGGAACTATTTCCGGGTCGGGCACGTTCAACCAAAACGGCGGGACGCTCACCTTGAGCGGCGCGAACACTTTTAGCGGCACAACGACTATTGGCACTGGAAGCACGCTGTTGTTGGCCAACACGCTGGCGTTGCAGGACAGCACGTTGAATTACACCGGAACCGGCACTTTGAATTTTGGCACCCTCAGCTCAGCCAGCCTGGGCGGATTGAGCGGTTCGGAGAATCTGCTGTTGGCCAATACGGCCTCGACGCCCGCGGCAGTGGCTTTGACAATCGGCTTAAACAACGCCAACACCTCCTACTCCGGCAACCTGACGGACAGCCCCAGTGGGACCAGCTTGGGTGGCAGCGTGTTCAAGCAAGGAACGGGCACGCTGACGCTGTCGGGCCAGAACACCTACACCGGCCAAACGCAAGTCGAAGTTGGCACGCTGATCATTGCCGGCAGCGGCGTGTTGGGCGGTGGTAATTATTCGGCTGCCCTCCCCGTCTCGGGTGTCTTCAACTACAACAGCAGCGCCAACCAAGTTTTGTCGGGAAGCATTACCGCCTCCGGCTCGCTGCAGATGACCGGCACCGGCACACTGACCCTGTCGGGCGCCAACACTTACACCGGCGGCACCACCATTACCGCTGGAATCCTCAGCATTTCAGCGGACGGCGGACTTGGGGGGGATCAGAACCTGGTGATGACTGGTGGCGACTTGCTGGGAACGACCGCCAGCTTTGCGCTGAGTTCCAGTCGCGGCGTCCTGATCGGGCCGGCGAACAGCAGCGTCACCAGCACCGCTTCCATAGACAGCGCCGCAACTGTAACATTCACAGTGCCAGGAGTTATCGCTCCCAACACGGGCAACACGGGCGTCAACAACGTTTCGATCAACATCGCGCCCACTAGCACCGGCACAGTGGCGTTCAGCGGTGCGAACACCTACAACGGCGCCACCACCATCAGCAACGGCACACTGGCGTTGGGAGCCGGCGGTTCGATTGTCAGCTCCAGCGTCAGCATTTCCGGCGGCGCGACCTTTGATGTGTCCGCCGTCTCCACGTCGGCTGCCCCTTACAACATGGGCGGCACTTCCTTCGCTGCCAGCGGCGATGCTGCCGCCACTCTTAATATCGCCTCGGCCGGGTTTGTCACCAACCCGCTGCCGACGAAGTTGGTTTTGAGTTCCGTCGCTGGCGCCGTGCCGAAACCCGCCCTCACCGTTGCGGGAGGCGCCTTGGTCCTGAGCAATAATCAATTCACCATTAATGGACCGATTTTGCCGCCGGGCATTTACACGCTGGCGAATACCAGCGGCACCGGGGCCATAGGTTATAACGCCTTCCATCACGGTGTCGGGATCGGGCAGTTCTGCTGCTGTGGTCTTAACTATCACCAGTCCTAATTCCTGCGTGGGCGGGTTGGTCGCCACCAACGGCACTTGGACGCGCGCCTATTCCTCGGTGGATGCGAACGATGAGCAGTTGAGCTTCGGCAACACCAATGGCATTTACTCGGTGGTGGGTTACAACATGGTCAACTGCACATTTACCAGTGGAACAGCCACTGTTTACGGGGGTGGAACTGTTGCCGTTGGACCTGGAACACCCTATTTGATCGGGCTCAATGCGGGGAGTTCGACCTCAGGCACACCTACCGTCTTGCCCTTGGGCACAACCAATCTGGTGCTGATTGCCACGCAAACAACTAAGGGGGTGGGCGATACCGCGCGGGTGAATGCCTTGGTCGTGGCGGATGGATGTTCTGCAAACACGATGTCCTTTGACCCGATCAGCGCGAACCTCTATCTGAGCCAGAGTGGCGAGGTTCGAGTTGTCTTCAACAACATCTCCCAGAACGACAAGTATGTGAGTTTGCAGAACGGTGCGCCCGGCCTGCGCTCGGCGCGGATTCTCGTCAATGGGACCGTCTTTGCGCTCAACGGCTTGGCCAATGGAGCCAGCCAATCGGTGGACATCAGCAGCGCGCTCACGGGCGGGACTGGCAACACGGTGGTGGTGGAAGGATTTGGCACGGCGGGCGCCGGGGCGGTGGTTTTGATCGGCGAGACCCCGGCGGCGCCGGCCTCCGGGAACTTCCAAGTCACGGCGGCCTCGGCAGTGAGCACGTTCATCAACTTGCCGGCCTTGCAGATCACGCAATCGGGGGACCAGACGGCGTTGAGTTGGCCGGCGACTGGGCCGGCGGGAGAGGACTTCACCGCATACCAGTTGCAAACCAGCGCCAGCGGCCTGCCCGGCAGTTGGAGTGTGGCGGGGACGGCCCCGGTCAGCGCGGGAGGGCAGTTGACGGTGACGGTGACGGCGGGCGGCAGCGGGCAGTTCTATCAGTTGGTGAACCCGAACTCGGGGCAATAAGAGTTCCGGGATGGAATGAATGCGTTTTTGAAAAACGTCACAAGGCCACTTTTGGATAGAGCCACGCGCTCAAGATTGATATCAACAACGTGAGGATGGCCAGCACGCCGAGATCAAAACCCGCGCGCTCGGTTCCGGTCGAGAGCATGAACCCGCGCAAACCGTCCACCATGTAGCTCAACGGGTTGGCCTTGGCGACGACTTGGAGCCAGGCGGGCATGATGGAGATGGGATAGATGGCATTGGAGGCGAAGAAGAGCGGCAGCGTAATCACCTGGCCGATGCCCATGAACCGCTCGCGGGTTTTGACAATGGAGGCGATAATCATGGACAGACCGGTGAAAAAACCCGCGCCGAGCATGATAATGAGGATGACCCCCAGAACAGACCACACGGTCATGTGCAGTTGAATCCCCAGGAGCAGGGCGAACAGGAAGACAATGAGGGCCTGGCTCAGCCCCCGGACGCCGGCGGAAAGCATCTTGCCCCAGACCAGGGCTAGGCGCGGCGTGGGGGTGACGAGCAGTTTTTGCAAGATGCCGGTGTCCCGATCCATGATGATGTAGAGGCCGTAGAAGATGGCGATGAAGACGACCGATTGGGTGAGGATGCCGGGGGCGAGGAACTGGAGATACGTGAGTCCCGGCGTCGGGATCGCCCGCACCTTGCTCATGGCCTGGCCGAAGATGCCCAGCCAGAGAATTGGCTGGACGGCGCGGAAAGCCAGCTCGGCGGGATCCCGGAGCAGCTTGCGCGTTTCCATGGCGGCGAGCACATAGGATTTGGTGACGGCCTGCGAAAGATAGCGCATCATGGCATCGGGATTGTCAGCCCAGCCTCTGCCCGGTTCTTCTGGCCCTGCGGATTTCCCGGAAATTGCCGGTCTCCTCAAGCTGGTTGCCGGTGAGGAAAATGAAGGCGTCTTCCAGAGTGGCGGCGGCGGTTCCGGTTTTGGCTTTCAGCTCTTCGGCGCCGCCAATGGCGGCGATTTTTCCACGGTTCATCACGGCCACCCGGTCGCTCACTTCGTCGGCCTCTTCCATGTTGTGGGTGGAGAAGAAAATGGTCGTGCCAAATTTTTCGCGCAGATCGAAGAGGTGTTCCCAGACGTTCTGCCGGGCGACCGGATCCAGCCCGGTGGTCGGCTCATCGAGCAACAGGGCCTTGGGGCGGTGCAGCACGGCTTGTCCGACCTCCAGCTTCCGAACCATGCCGCCGGAGAAGGTGCGCACGAGGCAATGGGCGTGCTCGGCGAGCTTTAGAAAGGAGAGCATTTCCCGAATGCGTTCCTGGCGTTGCGCTTTGGGAATATCGTAGAGCTGCGCCAGGAGGAGCAGGTTTTCGTAGGCGGTGAGCGCGCCGTCCACGGAAAGCATCTGGGGCACGTAGCCAATCGCCCGGCGCACCTGGGGGGCGCGGTTTCGGATGTCCTGTCCGTCAATCAGGGCGGTGCCGCTGGTGGGGGCCAGGAGGGTGATGAGCACCTTGATGGTGGTGCTCTTGCCAGCGCCGTTGGGGCCTAAAAAACCGAAGATTTCTCCCTGCTCAACTTCAAAACTCACGTGATCAACGGCGGTAAAACCGTTGAATTGCTTGGTCAAATTCTCGACCCGGATCATCTTCACTGGACCAGCAAGCCGCCAAGGGCGGGGGTTAGCGATCCGTGAACGCGCGAATTTTCCAGGTGACTTTGCCGGCCAGCGGGTCGGGGGCCAATTGAAAGGCCCCCGCCTGCCTGGCCAGAGAAAGTTCACGTAAAATATTGTCCGAGGGCAAACAAACCAGTCCGCGGGCGGCGGATTCCGCCTTGGCAAAGACCACCAATTCGAGATTTGACCAATCCATTTGCGAGGTGGATTGCGCCAGGGCCATGTGCGGCAGCACCGTGCCGTCGCGCACCAAAATGATTTCCGGAATGGGTCCCGCCTCGATTTTCCGCCAGCCGCCGGAATAATCCTTTCCGGTCTGATAATCAATCCAGGTTCCGGGCGGCAGATAGACGTCGCGGCTGGTTTGGTCTTCACGCAGGAGCGGGGCGACCAGGAGGCTGGAGCCGAAAAGGTATTCGTCGTCCACATTCCAGGAGCCGGGGTCGTCGGGAAACTCCAAAAACAACGCCCGCAGCATCGGCAACCCGCGTTGGGAGGAGTCTTTGGCCTGGGCATAGACGTAGGGCATAAGCTTGTATTTCAATTCGTCCTCGAGGCGGAATTGGTTCATGAAGGCCTGGCCGTAATTCCACGGCTCTTTGGGCGCCTCGCCGTGGCATCGGCTGTGGGAAGTCAACATGCCGAAGGCGAGCCAGCGTGCGAACAGGTTTTTGTCCATCTGTTCGACCGAGCTGGCCGTGAAGCCGCCGATGTCGTGGCTCCAGAAGGAGAACCCGGAAAGGCCGAAGGACAAGCCGCCGCGCAGTTCCGCCGCCATGCCGTCGTCGGTGCTCTCGGCGTCGCCGCCCCAGTGGATGGGATAGCGCTGGCTGCCCGCCCAGGCGCTGCGCGCCCAAATGATGTTCTCGCCGGTGACCTTTTTTGTGATGTCGGCCACGGCTTTGTTGTAACGCAGGGGATAGAGATTGTGTTCGTAAAAGCCAGCCCTCCCGTTGGCGAAAGTTCCGCTTTCCGGGGCGGCCTCGCCGAAATCCACCTTGATGGCGCCGACGCCCATCTGGAGGAGGCGGGCGATATGGTCCTGATACCAGGCCACTGTTTTGGGATTGGAGAAATCCAGGACGGCGTCTTCGTAGGGCAGATTGCCCTTGGCGTCGCGGACGACGAGATTCTGCTCGATGAGTTCTGGAAATAATTTGTTTTTCGGCACGAAGTAGGGAAGTTGCCACAAGGAGATGTGGAAGCCGTCGGACTTCAAATCGGAAATCATTTTGGCCGGATCGGTGAAGCGCGAAGTGGAAAACTGGTAATCGCACTGCCAGTCGGTTTCAAACCAGCCGGTGTCCAGATGGAGCACGTCGCAGGGGATTTTATTGGAGCGCATTTGCGCGGCGATGTCGCGGACTTGTTTTTCGTTGTTGTAGGTGCAGCGGCTCATCCACAAGCCGAAGGACCAGAGCGGGGGCATCGGCGATTTGCCGGTCAGTTTGGTGTATTCATCCAAAATCTCCCCGGGCGGGCCAAGGAAGACAAACAGGTCCAGTTCGTCGTCGCCCAGCATCATGGAGTTGACGCCGCTGAAGGCGTTGCCGAAATCGCAGGTGAGGGTGGCACTGGTGTGCAGGAACATGCCATAGCCGAGGCTGCTGAAGAAAAACGGGATCGGCTTGTACATGCCCTGGTTTTGAATGCCATTGGCGTCGTCGGTCCAGAGGACGAGCCGCTGGCCGCGCTTGTCCAAAGCGGTGAAGGATTCGCCGCAGCCGAAAATCTTTTCGCCGGGCGAGAGGGTGAAGGCGGCGTTCATGCTGCGGGAATAGTCCGAGGCGCGGCGCACAAAGGAGAAGGGGAGAATGGGGGTGAAGGTTGAGTTGTTGTCAGCCGTGTGGTCCGTTCTGGTGAGCAGCCGTCCTGAGGCATCGCGAATTTCGATGTGGAAGGGGTTCTGCAGGATCGTCACCGAACCGAACTGGCTGGTGTAGCGATGGCCCCCAGCCACTTTGGCATATTGCCATGAGTCGTCCTTGGGCACCGGCCCGGCGAGCATGAGTTCTTCGTCTTTGGGATGGAACTGGGGCCCGCTGGCGGCCCGGATGCGGAGGGTCCTTGGCGACACAAACTCGATGGAGAAGGGCAACGCGGGGGCGACGGCGTATTCGCCTTCGGGAAATTCATTGGGCGGGACCGGTTTGAGCACGGCGAGCATATTGTCGAAGGCCTGCCGGGTGAAATACTGCGCGCGCTGGTAGCTGATCTTGCCGGCATGGGTTGCCGGATCAAACTCCGCGAGCTTGTCCGCCAGATAATAGGTGCTGGAGAAATCCCTGAAGTCGCCGCTCACATCCACGGGGTCGTTGACCAAGGGGAGCTGCGGGTTGCCCGCCGCCAGGGGAAAAGGCGCGGATTGGAATGCCGCCGCCAGGCAGGCCAGCGCGGCGGCAATTTTTCGCGCGGGGGCCAATCGGGTGATTTGTTTTGAGTTCATGGCAGAGATTGAACGCCATTTTCCGAGGGATGGAAAGCACTGTCTTGTCCTCAAAACAGACGACGGGTGCAGGACAAAATTCTTCGTTAAGCAGACAGGCTGAGGGTGTCATTGCGTTTGGCGTGTTGATTGAGCCGGTGTTTCCAGAACTCGTCCAAGCGTCGGCTGCTGTGGATGCAGCGCAA
>JBEKOF010000121.1:0-13312 GCA_049522055.1 Verrucomicrobiota bacterium
TCATGGCAATATAATCCAGGCGCCGGACTCGGTCATGGGCGGCGGCTACAGCAATTCGGTGGGGCCCAACGCGCAATTTGCCTTTGTCGGCGGCGGCTTGGTCAACTCCAACGTCGCTTATGGCGGAACCATCGGCGGCGGCGCCTACAACAACTCCAGCGGCAACACCTATGGCTACTCGACCGTGTCCGGCGGACTGAGCAACTTCACTGGCAGTTTCGCTACGGTGGGTGGCGGCTACGGAAACCTCGCCAGCGGTTTTGGCTCGTTCATCGGCGGCGGCGGGTTTGCCACCGACGCCGCGAACCCCTTCGGCCCGATTAACTATTTTGGGAATACGGCCAGCGGACAGGCCTCGGCGATCGCCGGCGGTATTTACAATGTGGCCAGCGGTCCCGGCTCGTTCATCGGCGGCGGCGGGTTTGATGCTGCCAACAATGGAGATGATTTTGTCATTGGGAATAAAGCCGCCGGCGGAGGCGATGTCGTCTGCGGCGGTGCTGACAACAGCACCGAGGGCCTCGATTCTACAGTGAGCGGCGGCTACTTCAACGCAGCCAACGGCGATTATTCCATGGTGCCGGGCGGCAATCTTAACGGCGCCTTTGGATTTTGTTCGTTTGCGGCTGGCTGTGGAGCGACGGCCAACGACGACGGCTCTTTTGTCTGGAGTGATAGCACCGAAACCACTACGCAGGACACCGGACCGAATCAGTTTGTGATCCGCGCCACCGGAGGTTTTTTCTTCTACACCACCACCGGTGACAAAGGAGCGCAGTTGAACTCGGGCGACACTTCGTGGACCTCGCTTTCCGACCGCAATTCCAAGAAGGACATAGAGCCGGAGGATTGCCAGGCGGTGTTGAACAAGCTGGCCCAGGTGCCGATTTCCCGCTGGCATTACAATTGGGAGGCAGAGACCAACACACCGCACATCGGCCCGATGGCCCAGGACTTCAAACACGCCTTTTATCCTGGCCGCGATGACAAGGGCATCACCACCCTGGAATTCGACGGCGTGGAACTGGCCGCCATCCAGGGCTTGAACCAGAAGGTGGAGGATCAATTAAAGGAAAAGGACGCGGAAATTCAGGACTTGAAACAAAGCGTGGCGGACTTAAAAAAGATCGTGCAGGCACTCGCGGAAAAGAAATGAAGCGATTATGAAAAAATGCATTCTCTTCTTTGGTTTGCTCGTCCCGGCCTTATGCCACGCGCAAAGTTATTCGATCGCCTGGTCCAAAATCGCCGGGGGCGGCGGCACCAGCTCCAACGGCCAGTTCTCCCTCACCGGCGCCATCGGCCAGCCGGATGCCGGCGCCGCAATGACCGGCGGCAATTATTCCCTCACCGGCGGCATCTGGAGTATCATCACTGTGGTGGGGCCTTATCTGGCGATCAGCCATGCCGGCAACAGTGTCACGGTCTCCTGGCCGACCACGGCGGGCTACACCTTGCAACAAAACAACAATCTTGCCGCGGCATCCGGTTGGGCCGCCAGCGCCTACTCCGTTTCCACCAACAACGGCACCAACAGCATCACCATCACCCCGCCCGCGGGTAATTTATTCTTCCGCCTGGCCAATCCCTGATCAAAAGCCAATGAAAATATGCGCTTCTTTTCTATTCACCTTCACCTTGTTCGCTGTCACTGGGGGACTGTTCGCCTAAGGCACGGCCTTCACCTATCAAGGCCAGTTGATCGAGGCGGGCGCTCCGGCCAATGGGCTTTACGACTTCGAATTCGCCTTGTCCAACGCTCCCAGCGGGGGCAGCCAGGTTGGTACCACCACCAACCAGACCACCCTCGGTGTGACCAACGGCCTGTTCACCACCACCCTCGACTTTGGCGCCGTCTTCACCGGCAACCCCGCCTGGCTGGCCATCAGCGTGCGCAGCAATGGGGCGGGCAGCTACACGCCGCTGACCCCGCTCCAGGAACTGACCCCCGTGCCGTATGCCATCTTCGCCACCACAGCCAGCAACGCAGTACAACTGAGCGGCATTCTTCCTTTGGCGCAATTGCCGTCCGGGGTGGTAACCAACAACCAAGCCAGCGCGACTTTGAGCAATGTCACGGTCAGCGGCAATCTCTCCTTGGCGGCCTTGGCGGACACCACCGGCATTATTTATGCCGGCGGCAATCCTTTGCTTCATGGTGACGGGAACAACAACTTCTACGCCGGTCCGAACGCGGGCAGTGCGACCAATTCCGGCGCCTCCAACACCGGGCTGGGGAATGCCTCGCTGCAGAACAACTCCAACGGCACGAACAACACAGCCATTGGCTATCAAGCCCTTTACAACAATACCAACGGCTTTTACAACTCGGCCACGGGAGAACGCACGCTTTACAACAACACCACTGGCAACGACAACACCGGCAGTGGCCGTCATGCTCTGGAAGACAACACCAGCGGCACTGACAACACCGCCGTTGGTTATCAGGCTCTTGCCTCCCTCGCCGGCGGCTCGTTCAACATCGCGCTCGGGTCGCAGGCGGGCGGCAACTATGGGGCAAACGAAACCAACAACATTCTCATCGGCAGCCCCGGCGTGGGGGACGAATACAATACCATCCACATCGGCAACGGGCAAACCAACACGTTCATCGCGGGCGTCATCAACGGCAACGGCGCTGGCTTGACAAATCTGATCCAGGCGGCGCTGGCCGCTCCTCCGGGCGTGGTGCTCATCCCCGCAGGCCCGTTTACGATGGGCGACACTCTGGATGGCGAGAGCGATGCCATGCCCACCGTCACCGTCACGGTCTCGGCGTTTTACATGGATGCGAACTTGGTGACCTTGAGTCAATGGCAGACCGTCTATTTTTGGGCCACGGCGCATGGCTACGAATTCGGGTTTCCCGGCGCCGGGGGGGGCGGCGAATCAGCCAGTGCAGACGATTTGGTGGTATGACGCTGTGAAGTGGTGCAATGCCCGGTCGCAGCAGGCCGGCAGGGCCCCGCTGTATTACACGGATACGAGCTTGACACAACTATACACCAACGGCCTGAACGATCTGATTTATGTAAACTGGGCGGCCAATGGCTACGCGTTGCCGACGGAAGCCCAATGGGAGAAGGCGGCGCGCGGCGGTTTGAGCGGGCAAAGCTTTCCGTGGGGCAACGTCATCTCGGAAAGTCTGGCCAACTACTGGGGATGCAGCTCCGGCTGCGGCTTCGCCTACGATTTGGGACCGAACAACCCGAACCCGGTCTTCTCGGCTACCGGGACGAATCCGGCGGGATATTTTGCGCCCAACGGCTATGGGTTATTCGACATGGCTGGCAATGTTTTTGAGTGGTGTTGGGATTGGTACGGGACCGGAAAGAATGGGAGTGACGATTACCAGGCCAATAGCACCAATCCAACCGGACCCGCCACCGGCAGCAATCGGGTTGTCCGCGGCTGCGCATGGGACAGCGATGTCCTCACTGCTTACGCCTCCAGCGCGCGTTGCGCCAATCGCAGCCCCAATCCCCCGGGCCTCGCCGATTACAGCATTGGGTTCCGTTGTGTCAGGGGGCTTTAGTTTTTTGGTCTTTTACCCTTTAACCATTTTGAACTTGTGAGGCAATTATGAAAAATTAAACGACTTTTTCCCTCCTTTGGCAGCTTTCCCGGCGTTTCCTCATAACTATTCTTGTAATCGCCCGCCTCAAAAACCCGCTTTTCAACCGCAAAAACTTCCCTGCCAGCCTCTTCCAGCAAAAACCTCAAAATGCAAATCGTTACCACCGTGGGAATGACATTTTCCCAAATCTGTGATTCAATCGCCCGTTGTGAGTGCCAATATACAAAAGTACGAGCGGCTTGGAGGCGGGCGATCTGGCAGCAGGCGACGTCGCGAGGATGGATCTGTCCCTCCAATCCGCGCATCCATGCTCAAGGTCAATCAAGCCAATCAAGGTAAATCAAGGTAAAAAACAGGTTTGACCGCAAAACACCACTCCTTAGTAATGTGCTCATGATTTGGCTTATACCACTGCCCATAAAGCGCCGGACGACATGGAATGCCTGATTTCAGATGAAAACTCATGGCTGGGGCTGCTGAAACGCTATTTCGGCTTCACCTCCTTTCGCCCCCTCCAACGCGAGATCATTCGCGAGGCCCTCGCCGGCCACGACGTCTTCGTGCTTCTGCCCACCGGCGGCGGCAAATCGCTCTGCTTTCAAATGCCCGCCCTCCTCCAACCCGGCCTCACGGTGGTCGTTTCGCCCTTGATTGCGCTGATGAAAGACCAGGTGGATGCGCTCCAGGCCGGCGGCGTGGCGGCCACCTTTCTCAATTCCTCCCTCGCCGCCGGGGAGTCGCGCCCGCGGTTGCGCGGCCTGCATCAGGGCCAATACCGCCTCCTTTACGTCGCGCCCGAACGGCTCATGCTCCCCGGATTCCTGGAGGATCTGCAACGGTGGAACCTCAATTTGATCGCCGTGGACGAAGCCCATTGCATCAGCGAATGGGGCCACGATTTCCGCCCCGAATACCGCCAGCTCTCCCAATTGCGCCCGCTTTTTCCCACCGTGCCCATGATGGCCCTGACCGCCACCGCCACCGCCCGGGTGCGCCAGGACATCCTCCAGCAATTGCGCCTGGCCCAGCCGCGCTGTTTCGTCGCCAGTTTCAACCGCCCCAATCTCACCTATCGCGTCGTCGTCAAGGCCAAGCCCGCCGCCCAGGTGCTGGCTTTTCTGCGCTCCCGCCCGCGCGACAGCGGCATCATTTATTGCCAGAGCCGCAAAGGCGCCGAAAGCCTCGCCAGCCAGCTCAATCAAAACGGCATTCCGGCGCGCCCGTATCACGCGGGGCTGGCCTCGCGCGCGCGCACGGAGCATCAGGAACTCTTTCTGCGCGACGAAGTGCGGGTCATCTGCGCCACCATTGCCTTCGGGATGGGCATCAACAAACCCAATGTCCGATTCGTCATCCATTACGATCTGCCCAAGAACATCGAAGGCTACTACCAGGAAACCGGGCGCGCCGGACGCGACGGCCTGCCCGCCGAATGCCTCCTGCTTTTCAGCGCCGGCGACGCCGTCAAACAGCAGACCTTCATCCGGGAAAAGCCGCCCGCCGAACAGCGCGTCGCCCGCGAACAATTGCAGCAGATTGTCCATTACGCCGACACGGCCGCCTGCCGCCGCGCCGAACTCCTGCGCTATTTTGGCGAGGCCTTTCCCGCCGACAACTGCGCCGGGTGCGACAATTGCCTGGAGCCGCGCGCCACCTTCGACGGCACCCAGGCCGCGCTCAAATTCCTCTCCTGCGTTTATCGCATCGCCCAGAAGAGCGGTTTTGGCGTCGGTCTGAACCATGTCGTCGAAGTGCTCACCGGGGCGGACACCGAAAAGATCCGGCGCTGGCGCCACCAGACCCTTTCCACCTACGGCATCGGCCCGGAGCACAGCCGGGCCGAATGGCTGGCCATCGGGCGCGAATTGATCCGCCTGGGCTGCCTGCGTCAGGCCGCCGAGCAATTCAGCGTCCTGGAATTGACCGGCGCCGGCCGCGCCGCCATGCGGGAGCGGCGTAAAATAGTATTGACAATGCCCAGGACCGCCCCCGCCGCCCCGGAGAAGCGCTCCCGCGCCGGCGAGATCGCTTGCGACGAGGCCCTCTTGGAGCAACTCCGCCGCTTGCGCAAGCGGCTGGCCGATGAAAAAAACCTTCCCGCCTACATTGTCTTCTCCGATGTCGCCTTGCGGCAGATGGCTCGCTTCTACCCCGCCAGCGACGAAGATTTCACGCGCATCAGCGGCGTCGGCGACAAGAAGCTCCAGGAATACGGCGTGGCGTTCCTGGGCGAAATCGCCGCCTGGCTCCAAACCTCGCCCCGCCAGATGTTCGCCGACGATTCCTTCGCCGTCCCGGCCTCCCGCGACCGGGCCTGACTTGGCCCGCGCCCCACCGCCCCACCGGACGGGGGCGGCAAACAGGGCGCGAGCCATAGATCGGGACGGATCGGGCGTCAAAAGTTCAAGGGCGGCAAATTTTGGTCAGCGGGCGGCAAGTTTTGGTAAGCAAAAGGCAGAAAAAGGTGTGGACACAGAGGCCGTTGTGTTATATGTTTATGCAAGATTACCAATTGAATTGCTGTGCAAAAACGGGGAGGAAAGCTGGACGCACCCGGAGTTGGTTGCCGGGGTTGCGCGGCTTTGGCCAATTGGCGCAGAAAGCGAAAACATGAAAACATTACTGACAAATTTCTCTGGCGGCCACGCCGGCCTCAAGGCTAAGAAGCAGGCCTTTACGTTAATCGAGCTGCTGGTGGTCATTGCCATCATCGCCATCCTGGCCGCGCTCCTGCTGCCCGCCCTGCAGGCGGCCAAAGTCAGAGCGATGAAGACCCGTTGTCTTGGCAACCTCAAACAACTGGAACTGGCTTACAACATGTACGCCGATGACTATAGAGACCTGCTCGCTTCCAACGGAAAAGGAGAGGGATCCGCCCAGGACTGGGTTGACGGGCAGATGAACAACGCGACGGACTGCACGAATTATATGGATTTGGAAAATTCGCTGTTGTGGCCTTACAGCAAAAGTTTGGGCATTTACAAATGCCCGGCGGACATCGGTGTCAATCCCCAACTCGCCGCGCAGGGAATCAACGAGTACCCGGTCCGAAGTTATTCAGTCAATACCTATATGGGTGGATATGATGTCGGTGCCGACCACCAGGATAACTGGCCCAGCAACACGGTTTACGCCGTCCAAGACAAACTTTCCATGGTCCTCTCCCCGGGGCCTTCGAAAAGAATGGTCTTTGCCGATGAAAGTCAGGACTCAATTGACGATCTCAATTTTTCGGTTGTTCCCAGCGCGTTAGGCACCACTTACGCGCCAGTGGATTGTTGGTGGAACTGGCCGACGGCCAGGCATGGCAACGGCGCCGGATTCTCTTATGCCGATGGCCACGCCGCGGACATCGCATGGATGGGCAGGCAGTTGCTAAATTGGGAAACAGACAAAGTGACCGGGAACCAGGATGCCACCACCTTGAGTGGCAACGACCTTGGCGATTTGCGGGTCGTTCAGAACGGGCAGGCCCTTCCTATTGGTCAGAATTGATCCTCAGATGTAATCTGCGTGCATTGGGCGTGGTTTAAGGACATGCTTGTCCTCCATGGCTGGCCCTGATCCTCTCCAACAGATGGACCGCACTTATGTGCGCTGGAAAAATCGCGCCTTTTCCTACTTCGGCGGCTGCGATTATTTTCGTTTGGCCAGCCACCCGGCGGTGGCCGCCGCGCTCCGCGCCGGCTTGCGAAAGTACGGCTTGAACGTCGCGGCGTCGCGGCTGACGACGGGGAACCACGCCGTTTATGAGGAATTGGAGGCGGCGCTGGCGGATTTCTTTGGCGCCCCTTCGGCAGTGCTGGCGCCCGGCGGCTACGCGGCCAATGCCATCGCCGCGCAGGCCTTGCGCGGAAGGTTCTCGCGGGTGTTCATTGATGAGCAGGCGCACAGCAGCCTGCGGGACGCCAGTCGGCAGTTCCACTGCCGGGTCCAGCCTTTCAAACACCGCGACGCCGGCGACCTGGCCCGCCTCCTGGCCCGCGCGCGGGCCGATGACAATCCAATAGTGTTGACAGACGGCGTCTTCGCCCGGAACGGCGCCGTTGCCCCGCTGGAGCGGTACGCGGAGATCCTGCCCCCGCGCGCCCTGATTCTGGTGGATGACGCCCACGGCGCGGGCATTTTGGGCGCCAAGGGCCGGGGGACGCCGGAGTTTGCGGGCGTTTCGCGGCGGCGCCTCATCCAGACCATCACCTTGAGCAAGGCCTTTGGGGTTTTTGGCGGAGCGATTTTGGGCGGGGCCGCGCTGCGGAAGGCGATTTTCCAGTCCAGCCCGATGTTTGCCGGCAGCACCCCGTTGCCGCCGCCCCTGGCGGCCGCAGCGCTGCGGGCGGTGGAAATGGTGCGGAGCGATCCCCGTTTGCGCCTGCGCCTGGAGAAAAACATCCGCTACGCCAAATCCGTCTTGCGCGGGCACGGTTTTGCCGTGCAGGCGGCGCCCACGCCAATCCTCACTTTTGTCCCTTCCACGCCGGCGCAGGCGGGGGCGCTGCAACGCCGCCTGATTTCGAGGAGGGTTTTTCCATCGTTCATCCGCTACCCCGGCGGGCTGGAGGGAGGCTGGTTCCGGTTTGCCCTGTCCAGCGAGCACCGCCGGGCGCAGTTGGAGGATTTGTTGGGGGCGTTGACGGCGGATTAACCCTTGCCGAGCGACAGGAGAAGCGACATAATGCCCTCCAGAGTGCCAGAGCGAAGTTGGCGCCGGGCGCCCTGAGGATCGGGCGAAGGGGAGGGAAAGCCAGATTCTCAGCGCGCGTAGCTCAATTGGATAGAGTGACGGCCTCCGAAGCCGCAGGTTGTGGGTTCAACTCCCGCCGCGCGCACCAAGTTTTATAGTGAACGAAAAAACAACAGAGCCAGAGAACATCGCGCGCGCCCCGGCCAAAACCGGCCCGCTAAAATATGTTCTCATGTTGGAAGACGAGACCGAGTTGACTCAGGAGCTGGCGCCCTTCTTCGAGCAGAACGGTTTCAAATTGGTCTCGGTGACCAACGGCGTGGACGGCTTGAAGCAAATCATCGCCCGGGAATTCTCCGTGATCATCTGCGACATGATGATGCCCAGCCTGCCGGGCGACATGTTCTACCGCGCCGTCGAACGCACCAAGCCGCACTTGTGCAGGCGCTTCATTTTCATCACCGGCTTCAAGGGCAACCAGGAGATTGAGGAATTCATCCGCAGGGTCAGCGGCATCATGCTCTGGAAGCCCTTTGAGACGTTTGAACTGATGGATGCCATCAAAATGGTCCTGGAAAAAACCGGCGGCTGACTCGCGCGCCCACCGCCCGGGTTTTTCCGGCGCGCCCTTCCCCCCAAAAAAATATGGCCGAAGACAAATCGAATGTGCAAAAACTGGAAGCCCCGGCGCTGACACCCCTCAAACTCAAGTCCAAACTCGCGCCGACCCCCACCGGCCCGCCCCGCTATGCCGTCCGTGTTAGAAATGCGGCCGGGGGAGAAGTCCTGCTGGGAGATCCGCGTGCGACGCGGGCGCTGGTCGCGCTGATGGACGTTCATGCCGTCAACGGCGGGGCCGCCTGTCATTGGGGCGGCCCGGCGGCCTTTGCGGAGATCATGTCTTCCATTCACGGCATCATGTATGCCGTCAAGGGCCGGCCCTGGCACGCGGCTTACAATTTCGTCAACGACGCCGGCCACACGGAGAATGGAATCTATGCCTTGCACGCCAACTATGGATTTGACGGAACGACCTTCGAGGACTTGAAAGGTTTTCGCAGCATCCAGAGCAAACTCACCGGCCACGGCGAATCCCATTTCAACCCGCAAGGGGTCTATCTGAGCAACGGCCCGCTCAGCTCGGCCTTGCCCCAAGCCCAGGGCCTGGCCATTGCCGATCGCCTGCTCAAAAACGACCGCGTGACCATTTGCACCGTCTCCGACGCCGCCTCCATGGAGGGCGAAGCCAAGGAGGCCTTTGCGGCGATCCCCGGTTTGGCCGCCAAGGAGCGCGTCAACCCGTTCCTGCTCGTGCTGTCGGACAACGACACCAAACTCTCCGGACGCATCACCAAGGACTCATTCAGCATGCAGCCCACCTTCGCGGCGATGAGCGTCCTGGGCTGGAATGTGATCCAGGTGCCCAATGGCAACGAACTGGGTTCGGTTTATCTGGCCGTCGAGCGCGGCCTGGAACTGGCGCGGGCCAATCCGCTGGCGCCCGTCTGCCTGTGGGTCAAAACCATCAAGGGCTTCGGTGTCAAGTCCACGATGGAGAACGCCACGGGCGGGCACGCCTTCCCGCTGCCCAACGGCGAGAAAATCATCGAGTTTGTCAAAGAGATTTATTTCGGCGGGGAAGTTCCCGCCGAACTGGCCGCCTGGGCCCAGGCCCTGCGCGAGGATTGGGAGAAAAAAGACGCCGCCAAAAAAGCCAGGGCCGCCGCCGCCGCCGCGCCTGCTGCCCCTGCCATCAAGACGGAAAAAATCCAGGCCGGCCTGGCCAAGGGCGCCGTCCGCGCCGCCCAGGAGGGATTCCCGGTCTATTCCGTCTGCGCCGATCTGGCGGGATCCACCGGCATGAGTTTCTTCCAGAAGAGCTTTCCAGACCGTTGCCTGGACGTGGGCGTGGCGGAGTCCAACATGATCAGCACCGGCGCCGGGTTGGCCAAGGCGGGGCTGATTCCCATCGTGGACACTTTCGGCCAGTTCGGGGTGACCAAGGGCAACCTGCCCTTGACGATGTCCGCCCTGTCACAGGCCCCGGTGATCGCTCTTTTCTCGCACATCGGTTTCCAGGACGCGGCGGACGGGGCGTCGCATCAGGCCACCACGTATTTGGCGGCCACCTCGGCCATCCCGCACACGGTGGTCATCGCGTGTTCGTGCTCGGACGAGGCGGAGGCCTTGATGGGCCAGGCGATCCAGCGCGTCGCCCGCGACCGGGAAGCCGGCCGGGACGGCGAATCGGTGATCTTCTTTGTCGGACGCGAAAACTATCCCGTGCGCCTCGCCGACCACGCCGTGTACCACTGGGGCAAGGCCCAGACGCTGTCAGAGGGCGGGGACGTGGTGATCATCGCCTGCGGTCCCTTGCTGGGCAGGGCCATCGAAGCCGGGCGCAAGCTCCAGGAGCAACATATTCACGCCTCGGTCATCAGCAACCCCTTCGTCAACCGTGTGGATGTGGAGACCATCGGCGCGGCGGTGCGGAAGTGTTCGGGGCGGGTCGTTACCATCGAGGACCATCAGTTGATTTGCGGGATGGGGGCGCAGGTGGCTCACGCCCTGGCTTTGGCGGGCATCAGCCATCGCATGAAATCGCTGGCCATCCGCGGGGAGTTCGGGCAATCGGCCTACCTGGCCGAAGACCTCTACAAAAAGCATGGCCTGACCAGCGCCAAAATTATCGAGGCGGCGCAGGAACTGATGGGTTAAGGGATATGGCGGGCCAATTTCACTCCTTGCAAGGGCAACTGCTGTTGGACGGCGGAAAACTGCACGGCTCCTTTTTCCACCGTTCCGTGGTGCTGGTTTGCCAGCACGACGCACAGGGGGCGTTTGGACTGATCCTCAACCGGCCGGGCGGCAGCAAGGTGGGCGACGCCATCGTGGCCAACGTCGCGCCCGCCGTCAAGGAGCAGATGCTCTTCATCGGCGGCCCGGTGCAACCGGCCACCCTGAGTTTTCTGCATTCGGATGTTTTTGTGCCCCACGCCAACATCATGCCCAATTTGAATCTCGGCCATTCCATCGAGGCGCTTATGGATTTGAGCGAATCCTATTCCTCCACCATCAAGCTCCGCCTCTTTGCCGGGTACGCGGGCTGGTCGGAGGGCCAGTTGGAGCAGGAAATGGCCCGCCACGACTGGCTGGTGCATCCGGCCACTGTGGAATTGATCTTCCAGCCCAATCCCGAAGAGCTTTGGAGGAATATCCTCCGCCACAAGAATGCCAAACTGCGGTGGCTGGCCGACGCGCCCGACGACTTGTCGTGGAATTGAACCCGCCCCGTCAAGCCAGGGCGGCTTGCTGGAAGGCGAGCAATTGTTTGATGCCGGTTTTTCCCAGCGCCAGCATGGCCGCCAGTTGTTCTTCGGTGTAACTGGATTCCTCGCCGGTGCCTTGCAGTTCGATGAATTCCCCCTGCCCGTTCATCACCAGATTCAGATCCACCGACGCGGCCACATCTTCGTCGCAGGCCAGGTCCAGCAACGCCTGGGAGCGGACGATCCCCACGCTCACCGCGGCGACGGGCTTGAGAAGGGGATCGGCGGGCAGGTCGCCCGCGGAAATGAGTTTGCGCACGGCCAGGCAAAGGGCGACATAAATGCCCGTGATCGCCGCCGTGCGGGTGCCGCCGTCGGCTTGGAGAACGTCGCAATCCAGCCAGAGCGTGCGCGGGCCGATTTTTTCCAGGTCAATGGCGGCGCGCATCGAGCGCCCAATCAGCCGCTGGATTTCCTGCGAGCGTCCGTCTATCTTGCCTTTGGCGATGTCCCGCTGTTTGCGGCTCAGAGTGGAATATGGCAGCATGGAATACTCCGCGCTGATCCAGCCTCCCGTAACGCCTTGTTCTTTCATCCAGCGCGGCACGGATTGCTCCACGGTGACGCCGCAGATCACCCGCGTGTTTCCCCATTCGATCAGCGTCGAGCCGGCGGCGCAAGGCGCGATGCCGTTTTGAAACCGAACCGGGCGCAGTTGATCGGCAAGGCGTCCGTCCGATCGGGTCAGCGTGGAGGATGAAGCAACAATCATGGCCAAAAGGGTAGCGGGCCTTGGATGCGGGGGCAATGGCATTTGGTGGTTTTTGCCTTTTAATCCGAATCCTGATCCTGACCTTAATCTTAATCCGCAAGCTCGATTAAGATTAAGATTAGGATGAAGAACCCCGCCCCCTCACGCGCGAGGATGCGCCTGGTCGTAAGCGCGTTTGAGACGTTCGGTCGTCAGGTGCGTATAAACCTGCGTGGTCGCCAGATGCGCGTGGCCGAGCAACTCCTGCACGCTGCGCAAATCGGCCCCGGCGTCCAGCAGGTGCGTGGCGAAACTGTGGCGCAACTTGTGCGGCGTGAGTTTTGGATCCAGCCGGGCCGCGCGCAAATACTTCTTGAGCCGCAACTGCACCGTGCGCGGCGTCAGCGGCGAAATCTTCCGCGGACGCGCCAGGAACACCGGCATCCCGCCGGCGGGCGCGTAACCCCCGATCTTCCAGTAGGCGCGAACCGCCTCCAGTGCCGGCGCGCCGATGGAAACCAGCCGTTCCTTCTTGCCCTTGCCCCGCACGCGCACCAGTTGGCCGGGCCAGTCCACGTCCTCCGCGCGAAGCTGGCACAATTCGCTCACCCGCAGGCCGCACGAGTAGATCACCTCCAGGATGGCGGCGTCGCGAAAGTAGATGGTCGCGTCCGCCTTGTCGTTGGCCTTCGCCTCGCGCTGGAGCTCCCGGGCGGGCGTCTCCAAAAGATCCGCCAGTTGCGGCACGGTCAGGAAGCGGGGCAGCCGCTTTTCCGCGCGGGGAAGCATGATCTTGCGAATGGGCGATACCGCCGCGACCCCGTTGCGAACGAGGAATTTGTAAAACGAGCGCAGCGCGGAAAACCGCAGTTGCACCGCGGCGCGGCTCAACGGGCCGCGGCCCAGGAACCGCAGATAATCCCGAAAATCATCCCGCCGCAGCCCGCTCCAATCCGGCGCCGCCTGGTGCTGGTTCTTGCGCCACCGGAAAAACTCCAGCAACGCCTGCCGGTAATTCCTTTCCGTATATATCG
>JBEKOF010000122.1:0-14865 GCA_049522055.1 Verrucomicrobiota bacterium
TGCGGCCGCTCTGGGAAAACGCAGAGCGAGTGCGGACCCTGGTCTCACACCCGTGGCTCGTCGAGCAAGTAAACGTTTCCGTAGCCAGAAATAGTGCAATTACGGACTAGAAATGGTATTAGCCATGGGACGATTCCTTCCGGCCGCCAATTCCTCAATCCCGGAGTCCATTTTTTAGGTTATTTGGCAGCTTTTTGGCGCTTTCCCCAAAACTATTTTTCAAAACGACAACTTCAAAAACCCGTTTTTAAATCGCAACAACTTACAGTCCACCCACTTCCAACCAAAACCACAAAATGCAAATCGTTACCACCGTGGGAATGACATTTTCCCAAATCTGTGATTCAATCAGATCGAAAATGAAAAAGGAGAACAGGCAAAGCTGGGGGAGGATCGAATGAGAAACGACAGAATCCCAACAGGACAATCTCCACCGCCCAAGTCGGGATTCGACCTGTCGGTCGCCAAAAATGCCGCCAAAAACCTCTCCCGCCTGCCGCGCCGTATCTTTCCTGTCCTCTTTAGATTCCAACCACTAGGAGTGGTGCATTGTGCCAACAAACCCCCAATATATTGGAGGTTCGTTGGAAGCTTCAGCAAAAGAGGAAGCGAAGGCAGGCCTGCGCTCCGTAGTTCCTACGAAGGAGCGTCAAACCACGTCAAACCAATCAAGGTAAATCAACAGGATTCACCGCAAAAAGCCAATCCTTAGTAATCTGCTTATGATTGCAGAATCCAGGCCAAATCAACCCCGCCGGCAAGCTTGACTTCTCTGGCGCTTGTGGCCAGAATTGCCTCCATGTCTCCGAAAAACTGAGATCACAAAAATCACCCTCCTGCCAAGAAAGGAACCGCTCATCGCTAATGAACTCCAAAGCCTTAAAGACCGCCGCCTGTTTCTCCGCCTTCGTGTTGTTTTCCTCATCCGCCGTGTTTGCGCAAATGGGCCGAACATGGCCGTCGGAGAAGAAGATCGTCCCGGACCCCGTCACAGGTGTGCCGCTCGAATTCCTCACCAGCACCGATGGCACGTACCGGCAGTCCAAGATCTACCAGACCCACCGGCAATGGACGGCGGATGGGAAATGGCTGATCTTCCGAGGCTCGCGCGAGGCCGGCTCGCAGGCCTTCGCCGTCAACGAAGAGACCGGCCTTATCGTGCAGGTCACTGAGACAGGCTTCAGCGGGATGCTCTGCGCCGGCAATAAAACCATGAAGCTCTATGTCCTGGCGGGCGGTGAAGGCGGCGGCAGAAGAGGCCGGGGACCAACCCCGCCGCCCGGCGCCCCGGAAGACGCAACCCGGGGACCGGCCCCAGCTGCGGGGGGGCCGGCGGCCCCGCCACCGGACGCTCGAGGCCCTCGCGGCGGCAGAGGCGGCCAGGGCGGACCGCGCCAGATTCTCGAAATTGATCTCGAAAAACTCTTCGCCGATGTTGCCGCCGGGACCGTCAAACCCGCCGCCAATTACCAGCGCGTCTGCGGCACCATCCCCACCGGCCTCTTCGCCGACGGCAACATGGGGTTGGACGCCAATGACGACTTCATGTACTTCAGGGTCAGCGGGCCGGAAACGGCGCAATTGTCCGAAGGCCAGACACTCATGGAGGGCTTCGGTCCCAGGGGGATGGGCGCCGGTCCCAGCGGTCTGCGCAGCATGAATCTCAAAACCGGAGAGGTTAAGATGATCTGCAACGTCGGCTTCCAGATCGGCCATGTGCAGAGCAATCCCTGGGTGCCGGGCGAGATCGTCTTCTGCTGGGAAACCGGCGGCAAGGCCCCGCAGCGCACCTGGTTTGTCAACGCCGACGGCACCGGCTTGCGCCCGCTCTATCCCGATTCTCAATGGGGCATCGCCGGAACGATGGAACATCCCACCGGCGTCGGCATCGTGAATCTGCGGACCCGCGAGATGCGCATTGCCGGGCAGGTGCCCCCGGAATCGCCGGGCCACTCGGACTGGCACGTTGCCGGATCAGCCGATGGCCGCTGGGCCGCCTGCGACGATTTCGCCTATGAAGTCTGGGTTTTTGATCGCCATAACGGCCAAGCCACCCTGCTGGCCGGTCCGCAGAAAACCGGCGCCGATCACATTCACCCCACCTTCAATGCGGACAGCACCAAGATCGAGATTGAGTCGGCCTTGATCTCCAAGGACGACCGCTCCCTGAACATCTGCGTGGTCCCGCTGCCAAAGTCCTTGTTGGATCGCACCTATTCGCAGAAGCTGGCGGAGTAAGGCAATCGGGATCCGTCCTGGAGATGTGAAAAGACGATGGCCCATTCTTTTCGTCTTTGCCCTATGGGCCGCCCTGGCGGCGCAAGCCCAATTCACATTCTCGGGCAATCCCGGCGGCGCCACCGTCACCATCACCGGCTACACCGGCCCTGGCGGAGCGGTGATCATTCCGGCGCTGACCAACGGCATGCAGGTGACCAGCCTCGGCGGGGATGCCTTTTTGGGCTGCGACGATCTGACCAGCATCACCATTCCCGGCTCTGTCGCCACCATCGGTGTCGGGGCGTTCAATCAATGCGCCGGCCTGACCAACGCCACCATCGCCAACGGCGTCGCCAGCATCGGGGCGGATGCCTTCGCCTGCTGCGGCCGCCTGACTTCAGTCGCGATTCCCGCCAGCGTCACCAACATCGGGGCCGAAGCCTTCTCCTCCTGCTCCGGCCTGGCCGCTTTCACGGTGGATGCGCGCAATTCGTTCTATGCCGGCGTGGCTGGAATTTTGTTTGACAAGACCCTGGCCGCCCTCATTGCCTGTCCGGGTGGCTTCCGCGGAAGCTGCGCGATTCCCGGCACCGTCAATACTATCGGGAATTATGCGTTCGAATACTGCGCCAGTCTGGCCGGCGTCACCATTCCCGACAGTGTCACCAACCTCGGCGCTTATGCCTTCCAGGACTGCTTGAGCCTGACCCGCGTGACCATTCCCGCCCGAGTCACCCGCATTGGACCTGGCGCGTTCATGAACTGCGAGAACCTGGGCAGTGTCGCCATTCTCGGCCCCGTCACCAGCTTCGGACAGGATGCCTTCTATGAGTGCCGGAGCCTGACCAACGCCACCATCGCCAACGGGGTCGCCGCCATCGGACAGGGAGCCTTCTATCAATGCGCCAACCTGGCCGCCGTGATGATTCCCGCCAGCGTCACCGACATCGGCGACCATGCCTTCTCTGAGTGCGCCGGCGCAACCAACCTGACCATCGCCAACGGCGTCACCAGCATCGGACAGGACGCCTTCTCCCGATGCGGCCGCCTGACCAGCATCCTCATCCCCGGCAGCGTGACCCGCCTCGGTGACCGCGCGTTCTTCGAGTGCGGCGGCCTGACCAACGTCACCATCGCCGACGGGCTTGCTGGCATCGGACGCGAAACCTTCTCTCAATGCGCCAACCTGGCCAGCGTCACCATTCCCGCCAGCGTCGCCAGCATCGGGCCTTCCGCGTTCGAGGGATGCGTCAGCCTGACCAGGGTCTATTTCAAGGGCAACGCTCCCGCCGTGGATTCGTCTGTGTTCCTTTCCGACCGCTACGCCGGCATTTATTATTTGCCGGGATCCATCGGCTGGAGCTCTAACTTTGCCAAACGGCCAACCATCATCTGGAAACCGTAATGCTTCTCAACGCAAGAAATCCCCCGCCAGAGATCGGGATTACTTCAATGTCACGTCCCAGACTCTGGCGAAGCGGGAGGTCGCCCCATCCCCGCCTGTGACCATGAGCACGACGGTGAACGCCCCGGCCCTTTTGTAGGTGTGAATGGGGCTTTGCTCCGTGGAAGTTTCCCCGTCGCCGAAATCCCACGCCCAGGAGGCGATTTTGCCGACCGATTGGTCCTTGAACGCCACCAGTCGCCGGTCCATGTCCACGATTTGCAACGTCCATTTCGCCTCCAGCGCCTTGAGGAATTGCGGTTCCAGCGGCATGAGTTTGAAGGGGCACAGAAAATCCGCGTTGCCAAAAAAGGTGTGATGGCGCGAGAGATTCCAAAATCCGTTGTTGCCCCGCGAATTGGGGTCAATGTAATCTATCACCGCCCAGGAAAGCCCGATGATTTTGTTTTCCGTCAGCACCGATTCCACGGCGCGTTTGGGGTCCATCCCCGCGTAATCAAAGGGCGTGATCCAGAATTCCAAAACCAGATGGCCCGACTGCCCGGGCCGGAAGTTGTAGTTGTATGCGTGGTTGGCGTAGGGCAGGTCCTTGACCCATTGTTGGGGGCCCCAGAACATGCACCAATCCTTCCCCTCCGCCGGGGTGAAGATGTGGTAGTTTTGCGCGTGGGCGTTTTGCAGCGCAAAATAGGTCTCCCATCGGCCCCCCAGGATGTCCCGATTGGTCTCAAATTCCTGCTCGAACGGGCCGCCGGAAAGATCCCCGTCCACCACAATCTCGAATATGTCGTTGTGCAAATCCGGCTTGGCAAAATCCCAGATGTCCTTGTCCGCCTCGTAAAGAAAATACAGGCGGTTGAGTCCTTTGACCCAGCCGACTCTCACCCGCACATTGAGGTGTTTTGGGTTATTGGTCTGGTGCTGCATGTCGTCCACCAACTGGTCCGAGCCGATCACGTAAGATTCGGGCACGATGTCCCAATCATTGGTCTTGCCGTCAATGGTGGGAATCATGTTTGGCGGGAATTGGAAGACTTTGAAGGTCTCATTCGTCCGGTCCAAGGCCGGGGAGGAATGCGATAGCAGCAGCAGCGCGGCCAGCAGGCAGATTCTTTTTATCGTGTTCATGCGAAAGGAGGGTGATGGGTGGTTGGCCCGGTTTTTCGGCGGATTGCGCCACGCGACAGGGGTTGTCGTTGTCTTCATCGCGCCAATCATGGCACCAGGTTAAGGCAGGACCCGTCCCCCAGTCAACTCCTCCTTGGCAACGCGGCTGCTCATAGCTTGATCTTGGCGGCGGCTTGCGCCACGTCTTTGTCGCCGCGGCCGGAGAGGTTGATGATGATGAGGCGGTCTTTGGGCATTTTGGGCGCGCGTTCGATCACGGCGGCGATGGCGTGCGCCGGCTCCAGCGCCGGGATGATTCCCTCCAGACGGGCCAGGCGGATGAACGCGTCCAGGGCCTCCGGATCGGTGGCGTAACCGTATTCGACCCGGCCTTGATCGCGCAACCAGGCGTGCTCCGGCCCGACGGCCGCGTAGTCCAGGCCGGCGGAGACGCTGTGGGTGGATTGCACCTGTCCATTTTCATCCTGCAAAATGAACGAGCGCGTGCCTTGCAGAACGCCCGGAGAGCCGCCTTGAAAACGGGCAGCGTGGCGTTCGGGGATGATCCCCTCCCCGCCCGCCTCAATGCCGAGCATCTGGACGGAGGCATCTTCCAGGAAAGGAAAGAACAGGCCGATGGCGTTGGAGCCGCCGCCGACGCAGGCAACCAGCAAGTCGGGCAGGCGCTCCTCTTGTTCGAGTATCTGCCGCCGCGCCTCGTCGCCGATGACGCGCTGGAAATTGCGCACCATCATCGGATAGGGATGCGGGCCATAAACGGTGCCCAGGATGTAATGCGTGTCGCGCACGTGGGTCACCCAGTCGCGCATGGCTTCGTTGACGGCTTCCTTCAAGGTCTTTTGCCCGGCGGTGACGGGCACGACCTCGGCCCCGAGCATTTTCATGCGATAGACGTTGAGGGCCTGGCGCTCGCAATCCACTTCGCCCATATAAACCACGCACTGCAATCCGAACATGGCGGCGACGGTGGCGCTGGCCACGCCGTGCTGGCCGGCGCCCGTCTCGGCGATCACGCGGGTCTTGCCCATGCGCCGGGCCAGGAGCGCCTGACCCAGGGCGTTGTTGATTTTGTGGGCGCCGGTGTGGAGCAGGTCCTCGCGCTTGAGGTAGATTCTGGGGCCGTTCAACTCGCGCGTCAGGCGCTGGGCGAAGTAGAGCGGGGTGGGCCGCCCGCAGAACTGGCGCAGGTAATAATTCAGTTCGGCCTGGAACTCCGGGTCGTGCTGCGCGCGAACGTATTCCTCCTCCAATTGTTGCAGCGGATGCATCAAGGTTTCCGGCACGTAACGACCGCCGTAAGGGCCGAAGCGGCCGCGGGCGTCGGGCAGGTTTTTTTCGCAGATGGCGCTCATGGGCGGATGCTCGCGCAAAGAGATCTTTTCCGCAATTCTTTATGCCGGAAACAGCAGGTCAAATGGTTCTTGCCATGGTAATTTATCCCGCCGCGCCCCGGACGGCGGCGACAAAGTCGCGCATTTTTTGGCGATCCTTTTTGCCCGGAGTGGATTCCACCCCGCTGGAGACATCCACGGCGAATGGCTCGACCACCCGCACGGCTCGGGCGACGTTTTCCGGGGTCAATCCCCCCGCCAGGATGATGGGTTTGCCCAGTTCCCTGGCCTCCGCGGCAAGATCCCAGTTGAAGGTTTCGCCGGTGCCGCCGGGCTGTCCCGGCACGTAGCTGTCGAGTAGAATATAATCCGTGTCGTAGGCGGCGATGGGGCCTAGGGAATCTCGGTCGCGGATGCGAAACGCCTTGATGGTCTTGACGGCGAACTGCCGGCAATAGGCGGGCGGTTCGTCGCCATGAAACTGCAGGCCGGCGAAATCACAGATGCGCAACGCGAACATGACTTGCTCCACCCGGGCATTGACATAGACGGCCACGCGCATGGTGGCGGGGGGCATTTGGCGGGCGATTTCCCGCGCCGTTTCGATGGAGATGTGGCGGGGGCTTTGTTCGGAAAGCATGAAGCCGAACATGTCAGCCTCCGCCTCATAGGCGTCCAGGGCGTCCTGAACATTGGTCAGGCCGCAGATTTTAACTTTCACGTCCATACCGGGGAATTATTACATGGGAGAGCGCCCGTCGGCAAGTTTGCAAGCAGGGTGGAGGAAAAGCAGAAATCTGAAGGATCTGCCCGCCCGCCGCGTGGTTTGCTCCCATTTGGCATTTCGAGTCAATTCGCGAGAAATAACTTGACTCATAATGCTGTTGCAATTCAACAGAATGGTTTATACACTTCCCGGCACAATGCTTGGGCCAAAGATGAACAAATGCGGTCATCGCCGGTCAATTGTGCCGCTTGGCCTGGGGGAAGGCTGGCCGGTCCCGGCCCGGTGCATTTTTGGGTTATTGGCTGCTCCAGGAATGGGATCGTTTTTGGGTTTCCAGGGTGAGTTTGGCGCAGCCGGAGCACGCACAGCGGGCGTTGTCTCCCAACGAACTTCATCCAGCAATCAATCATGTCACTAAATTCTTCACAAGTCCTTGATTTTTCCCAGAAATTGATCGAATGGTTTTGGAAATTCGGGATCACGCGCAAGGGGGCTTACAAACTCTCCACCAGCGATTGGCTGCGCGGGGTGTACGACGCCAACCGCCGGGCCTTCCAAGCGGAGGACTCTGGAAAGAATCTCCGGCCGGCCTTCGCGCTATGGGGACCGTCGCAGGCGGGAAAATCCACCTTGTTGAGCAATTTTTTGGACGAAAAAGTGTGGAGCAACTTGCAGCCGGAAGACAAGGTGGACGGCACGCGGTCAGGGCTTCATTGGCCCGGTTCGGCCCCCTGTGTGTTTTTCGTGGATTTGCCGAAGAACCAGATGGAGCGGGCCGAGGGATTGCTGTCCATGAATCCTTACACGGGCGGAAGGGATGCGTCGGCGGTGTTAACGCGCTTTGTGCGCGGTTCGCTGGATGGGGAGGCCGGAGCCTATCATGTGCGCTTCCCCAAGTATCCGGTGCAACTGCGATTCCTGGGAGAAAAGCAGGTTCTGCACGGCTTGGCGATGGGATATGACAGCGAGTGTCTGGGCAGTCCGCAAGAGGCCTGGCAGCAAAGGGAATGGTCGCAGATTGAGTTTGTCAACGGGTTGGACAAATTCAACATGGCCCATCCGGTGCCGGAAAACGCCCCGGTCAACCGGGAAGCTTTTGAAATCATCTACAGTCTTTGCGAAGTCTTGGAAGACTTGGTCAGCGGGAAGGTCAGGCGGTTCCAAAAGCTGGCGCTGTCCGCGCGAGCGGAGGACTGGCAAAGCATGGTGTATTCTCTTTTGGAACAGCGCAGCCTGCTGGCCAGCCCTGAAAACGCGCGGCTGTTTGCCGCCCAGTTGCTCTGGGACGGATCGCCGACGATTTCGGAGTATTACGGAAAGTTGCTCAAAATGTTGGCGAGCATCCAGGTCTGGCAGGCGGACCGGACCGTTTATACCAGCTTGGAAGTGGCCACCCGGCTGCTGGACATGGACACTTATGATCTGGTGGAACGGGGCCAGCAGCCCTTGCCGCGAATTTGTTATCGCAGCGAGGGGGACGCCGTCTTCATTGACCTGAATGAGGGCAAGGCGGTGATTGAGAATGTTGAGGAATTTGGCTCCCTGCAAGGCTTGGTGTGGGAAATCGTGGTTCCGGTGAACTTTGACAACCTCTCCCCTTCGCCCTTTACGGAGTTCCTGGGCAGGGGGGATTTGCTGGATTTTCCGGGTGTGGCCAACGAGCTGGCCAACGACGTGAAGCGGATTGCCGCGTGGCCGGACATCCCGGAGGAGGAGCGCGCGCGGCTGGACAAAGGGCAGTTTTTCAGCCCCTATTTGTTTTTTTCCAAGATCCTCAAACGAGGCAAAACGGCGTCCATTGTCAGCACTTACGCCAAGCGGCTGACGATTGACGGGTTCACGATATTCCTCTATCTGGACAAGCATCCTCCGGTGAACGCGGATCAAATTCAAAGCGGGATTAACACCTGGTGGAGTTGCATGGCGCAGGATTATGATGAGAAACTTGGCGGCAGGAGTCCCTTGCCGCTGAACCTGGCGTTGACCTGGTGGAAGGGATTGTTTGATGATTACAAGTCGCTGGAGAGGCAGGGCCAGGAGTATTTTGTCTCCAAGCTGGGGATTCTTCGCGCGATGGGAAGAGTCTCCAATCCCGGCGTGCTCTGGTCCAGTTGCGCCCTCAATTACTACAAGTACGACCGCGGGAAACCGGCTGACGATTTGATCCCGTCCCAAGAGCTATTTGGGGCGCTGCTGAAAGAAAAGGACGTGTTGCTCCAGTTCGCTTCGCCGCAAATTCGGGAGCAATTGGAGGCCAACCTGGCGCAGTGGGAGGGCAAATCGGAGAAAAACTTGAAGCAGAAGTTTGAGACTTGGGCGGAACAACAGAGGGAGAAGGTTTTTTCGGATCCGGGTCTGCAGACCTTGAAAATCATGCTGGAGGACCGCGACAAAGGCGGGGCGGCGGATCTGCTCAAACTGCTGTGCGCGCAACTGGACGAGCTGGCCGGGGGCGCCCAACTCAACCGGGCCAAAATCCTGGAAGAGAGCAAGGAGCGCGAGGCCGCCAGTGTGGAACGACTGCTGCAGGGGGAATTCATTTTCCCGCCGCCGGAGCCGAGGGACATCCGCCGCGAGAACCTGCTCAGGTTCCGGGATAATTTGGAGCAGGCGGTCACGCGCAAGAAGGGCCGGGCGGTGGAATTGTTGACGGAGGAGGAAATGCGTCCGGTGAACCTGGCGTTGCGCGAGTTGCTCAATGTGGATTACGCGGTGCTGGAACTATTGCCTACTTTCAATCACAGCCTCAACGAGGCGTTTATCCTGCGCCAATACCAGGCGTGGATCCGCAAGCAGGCGGCCCGATGGCGCGGGCTGGATATCACCGAACCCAGCCAGCCCTCCTCCTGGAACCTCCTGGGCTTGACCAGCCCGGTGCTGGTGGAGGTGTGCCTGAACAGCTTGGTGGAATCGGTGACCGTGCAACAGCGTGAGGAAGCGGCCCGATGGCTGCGCGAGGATGTGCGGGCCGGCCACGAAGGAGCGGTGGGCCAGATGCGGCGCAATGACCATCGTCCCTTTTTGGCCGTCAGAATGTCCAATCTTCTGGTGGGCGACCATGTGGTGGATTACGATGGGGAATCCAAGCCAGCCAGTTATGCGGCGGTGATCGAGCCGTTTCTGCGCCACCAATTGCCGGCCCTGATTAACTCTCCGGTGCAGGCGCTGGTGCAGGTGAATGTGCCGGGAACAAAGGAATTGGAAGAGTTGTGCGATGAATACCAAATAGAGCGCGCGGCTCCGGCGACGCATTGATAAGAGACTTCTATTAATATATGTCATTGAACCTGAATGTGTTTCCCGGCACCGGCCACCACTATTTCACCCGGCGCCTGGCTGAGTTGTTGCAGAAGAAGGAGGACGAACTGGTCAGGCTGGTCAAACAGAATCTGCCTCAGTTCAGGCCCTGGAGTGATGCCTATCCCTGGCTGCGCTACCGGTTGGGAACCGATGCGGAAAACAAATCCATCATCACCATGGCCGTGGAATCAAACCTGGGACATTGGTCGCGCGGCACGCTCTATCAGGTTTATCCCTGCCCGCCGGAGCCGGCCTTGGATTTCTTTTTCCCTTACGCCAAGGAACACTTGGAAAAGCCGCTGCTGGGGCATACGGAAAAAATCACCAGCCTTTCTCTGGGCGACGCGATCTACCAGGTGGATGTGCAGATCAACTTCATGGGCAGGGCGGGCGCGCCGGTGGATGTGGACTTGATCGTGGATCTGGGAAACACGCGCACGGCGGCCGTTTTGTTGGAGAAGCCGGGCGACGGCCAATCGCCTCCTTTGAGCCGGCGGTTGCGCCCCCTGAAAATCGGGCCGCGCGGCATGGAACTCAAGGCGGCTGGTCCCCCTCAGGGCCTCCCAGGGTCTCTGGCCTGGGCCGGCGACCAAAATGATCTCGCCATCATTGACTCCTGGTTTCTGCTGCACGAAACCATCTTCGCGCATATGGAGCCGGGACAGCCGGAGGGCGAGCCGAAGTTTATCATCCGGGACGCCAAGGAGCATTACTTGGAACAAACAGGACAAAAAGCCTGGTTTCTGGAATATTACATGCCCCACGCGTTCGTGGAGTTGTCTCCCGCCCTGATTGGGGGCGGAAAGTCCCGCGAGGGGGCCGGCCGGATCTTTGCCGACCAGAAGCTGGATCGGGATTATCCTTTTTATTTAAGCTCCCCCAAGCGCTATGTCTGGAGCTTGGCCCGGCGCGGAATGGCGGCCGGAACGCCATTCTGGTTTCAAATCCCCAACCTGCCCGACCCGTCGGGAGCTAAGGACTTTCTCGAATTGCGGGGGCTGATCCGATATTTCATGGCCACCGACGGGCACGATTTGAACACCGACTACGTGACCTTGAAAATCACCAAGCCGGAGGATGTGACCACCTTCCAGACTTTTGTGCATAATGCGCCTCCCACCTATTCAAACAGCGACGCGGTGTGCTGGTTTGCCCTTTCGTTGATCGAGGCGGCCCACCGGCAGATCAACAGCCGCGCCTACCTGGATTTGGTGGACGGCAACATCCTCCGCCGCCGGCTGCGCTATGTGCGGGTGACCTGTCCGTCGGGGTGGACGTTCCAGGAGCGGGACCTCTATTTTCGCCAATGGCAACGGGCGATCAATCTGTTTACCATGACCCATTTCGTCAACTGGAACCGCGCCTCCACGGCGGAGGGGGACTCGGAGTCCGAACCCAGCCAGCCGGAGTTGTGCTTTGAGAATCTGGACGAGGCGGTGTGTTCGCAGTTGCCGATCCTTTATGCGGAGATCCAGTCCTTTTCGGGCCAGGCCGACAAATGGATCGAGTTGTACGGACGCGGCAATCGGATCGTGGTGATGAACCTGGACATTGGCGGCGGCACGACCGATTTGGCAATCATAGAGTACACCAACCAGTCGCGGGACCAGGTGAGATTGCGGCCCAAACTGCTGTTTCGCGACGGGTATCCGATCGCGGGCGACATGATCGTCAAGCGCATTATTGAGCGGGTGCTCATTCCCGCCTGGTTCCAGGCAACCCTTCCAGGGCAGAACCCCGTTCTGGCCCAGGCGCGCAACGATATCCAGACTCTTTTCCGGCAGCCGCGCAACGCGCGGATCAACAACATCGGGGAAGTTGCCGCCACGGCGTCCAAACGGCTGGCCCGGATCATCCGCCTGCTCTTCATTCCCCTGGCCAACCTTCTGCTCAAGGGGCTTTGCGACCAGCCCGCCGCGGAGCCGGGCCAGCAACCCCGCCGCATGCGCAGCCCCGCGGACTTCCGCCGCACTCTGAACATTCACGAGTGTATCGAGGCTCAAATCATCAGCGCCCAGATGCTGGCCGATCTGAACCAGCTTTGCGCCTGCGTCATCTGCCATTATTTCCCCCAAGAGGGGTGGAGCGCGGAAGACAAGGCCTTTTCGTCCACCACAATCCTGAACTGCGATCTCCAGACTGTGGAACAAGGCATTGACGAAGTCTTCGCGCCGCTGTTCAGCGGTTTGTCGGGATTGATCGCCCGGCATAATTGCGACCTGTTGATCGTCTCTGGAAAACCCTCGGAATTGACGCGCGTGCATGAACTGATCCGGCAGTCCTTTCCCTTGCTGCCACAGCGCATCATCCGGGTGAAGGATTATCCGGCGGGCAGTTGGTACCCTTCCGAGTTCGCGACGGTCAACGAAGGCAGGATCACCGACGCCAAGACCTGCACCGTGGTCGGGGCGGCCCTCTATCAGGATTTCAAGTACAACCACACGACCGGCTTTGCAATCGTCCTTGACAGTCCGGAGCAATATCAGCGCAACGCCTACTGGGGGATCATTCCGCGCCAGGGGCCTCCCGGGGGGTTCTTCAAAAAATTGCTCTTTGGTCCGCACGACTACGCATCCGCGCACAATGATCCCAATCACCCGGATTGCCTGGTCCTGGCCAGCCGCCCCATCCTGCTCAATCTGGCGACTCCGCACCGCATTGGGCGCCAGCTTGTCAACGACAAGAGCGTTCAGCCCGCGCCCGTTTACAGGCTCACGTGGAATCGCCGCAATGCGGACGTGGACGTGGTCGTGGCCGAAGCCCAGGTGGTGTTTCGCTGGCTCTGCTTCAAGGGGAAGGGAGACATGCTGGAGATTGCCAGTGTCACCCCGACCGCCGAATGCCCCCGCATTGGCTTGGAAGAGTTGAGTCTGGAGTTAAACACCCTGATGGCGGAGGATTCAGATAATGACGCCGAATTCTGGCTGGATGATCCGCAGCTAAACGTCACTTTGACGGGCCGGTGAGCCGCCCGTTTTTGCGGCCCCATACGAGATAAAGACCATGAAGGCGCCGAGTCAACTTTGCTTCCGCAACGAGGGGCGTAGGTGTGCCCGCCCGCTTCTGGCAATGTGGATATGCGGTTGGGTTTTCTGCATGGCGCAGGCGGCATCGGAGCCGGGCGGCGGGGTGTCCAAGGACCAGTTCAAGGCCGCGACCAACGCGAACGCGATTCTGCTGGAGCAATCCGTCCAGTTCACCAGCCTGAGTAACAGGTTCAATGAGGTCACCAGCCGCTTGGCTGATCTGACCAACCAGTTGGCGGGTTTGACCTCCCAGGTCGAGCAACTCAACCGGTCGGAACAGGCTTCGGAGTCATCCGACAAAAAGATGATGCCCAGCCGGGTCGAAGCCATCGAATCTTCCATCACCAATGTTGAGTCCCAGAGCCGGGACGTCAAGAAGGACTTGGTGGCGTTGCAACAGGCTGTGGGGCAGGCCCAGGATTCGATTTCCGACCTCAAGAAGGCCGGCCTGGACGCGCAAGCGCTTGGGGTTCAGTTGGCCGCCGTCTCCAATTCCCTGTCCACCAACTTTGACCTCTTGATGAAGGAAATGCAAAGTCTCAGGCTGCCTCCGGTCGGATTGGCGGAAAACCGAACCGCCGCCAACTCCATGCCCGGTTCTTTGTGGGTGCTCCTGCTGGCCAATTTGGTGATGGGGACAGGTGCGCTGGGAGTTTCGGTGGTGTTGCTGCGGGAAAGGAAATCGGTGGCGACGCAGGTCCGATCGGTCGTGGCCGAGCAGATTCCCGGAATGGCAAAAACCTTGACCGATCAGGTTCAGCCAAGACTTGATGCCGCCATCCGGCAGGGGCAGGATCTGGCCGCAACCATGAGACAAACCGCCGAACTCAACCAGAAATTCCTTGACTCTATGAAGGCTAAGCACGAACAGAACCTTGAAACATTTGTTGACTCCGCCGTCTCCGCCTCGCGCACCGCCATCGAAACCTGGGCGGCCGAGGCCCGCTCCATGCTTGGCGGGTTGCAGCAGCAGGCCGGGAAGGATTTCCAAAAGCTTTTTCAGGACGCCCGGAATTCGTGGCAATCGGAGTTGGGCTTGGAGCTGCAAAAGGCGATGGACAATTGGAACTCCTTGCTCAAGGAGAGCCAGGGCCACTGGCAGAAGCGGCTGGAGGGTGAAATCGCCGAGATCAAGCAGACCTGGCTGCGCCAACTGGACGACCACCAGAGGCAGTGGCAGGCCCGCCTCAACACTTTCGTCGAAGCCCAGCCGGAGATGTGGCAAAGACGCCTCAATGAGGCCGCCGAGAAGGCGGGCGCCGCTTGGCACAATCAATTGGCGGACTTGGAGGCAAAAAACAGCCGCCTCTGGCACTCGATCGAGGAAGGCCTGGCCGACGCCCAGTCCCGCCTCACGCGGCTGAACGAAGAAATTGGGGGCGCCTTTCAACTCTTGAAGGTGCGCGACGACGCCATGACGGCTTTGGCGTGGCCGCCCTTCTTTCAGGATGGCGGCGCCTTGGCCGGATGGAAGAAGAGAATCGAGGACCGCCTGGCCCAGCACGATCCCCGCGCGTTTGATCTCTTCCTGGCCTTGGGGCGATTCAACAGCGCCTCCCGCGAGGCGGAGGACAGGCGCAGACTGGCCGAAGTACTGCACGGAGTCGGGGTCGAGGCCTACCGGTTCTGGAAAGAGATGGGTCTGTCGGAACTGGATGCCGCCTTGGAGTGGCGCTCGGGTTTTCAGGGCTATCTGGATTCCTCGGGCATTCCCGTGGACATCATCCT
>JBEKOF010000123.1:0-13127 GCA_049522055.1 Verrucomicrobiota bacterium
CGGGCGCTGTATCAACTGGCGCAGGCGGACATCAAGCTGGGCGATGAAAAGGGGGCGGAGGAGGCGGCGGAGCACATTGTGGATTGGTACCGGGACAGCGGCTTTGGCGGGCGCAGCCGGTTGCTGCTGGGGGAAAACTCTAGCCGGCAGGGCGAATACAGCATGGCGCGGGCGAAATTCACCAACTTCCTGCAAGCGTATCCGAATTCGGCGCTACAGCCGAAAATCCAGATCGCCATTGCGCGGACTTACGAGCAGGAAGGGGACTGGAGCAACGCGGTCAGCGTGTGCGAGGACTGGCTGGCGAACAGCAATTTCGCCGGCAACCCGCTGCGGCCGCAAGTGGAGTTTGCGCGGGCGCTGGATTGCGGGAAGGCGGGCATGGAAACCAACGCCCTGGCGCTGATGACCAATTTTGTGAGTCAATATCAGAGCAACAGCGCGGCCAGCAACAGCCTGGCGCCGCTGGCGCAGAATTGGATCGGGGATTATTACCGGAACCACGGCGACAACGCGAACGCCCATTACGCCTACCAGAACTTGTGGTTGAAGTTTCCCAACGCGGAGGACCTGATCTATCAAGCGCGGCTGATGGCCGGGCGGGCGGCCGAGGTGTATGATCTGCCGCAGGCGAGCAACGATTTTTTGGTGTTGACGGAGAACACCAACACGCCCGCCGCGATCCTGGGAGAAGCCTGGTTCCAGTTGGGCTACACGGATTTTCTGCAATTTCAAGCCAACCGCACCAACAAGGCGCTGCTGTCCGACGCGCTGACGGCTTTGGGCCATGTGACCAATGCCAGCCCGTCCAACGCGCTGGCGCCACAGGCCCTGGGCCAAATGGGCAATTGCTGGCTGGCCTGGGCGCCGTTGGACCCGGTTGCCTCGGAGAAAACAAACGACTTGACCACCGCCGCCCGGATGTTTCAAGCGGAGTTGGAGCTGCCGCAGGCGGATGTCACGGCGCGAAGCCAGGGGGAGTACGGTTTGGGGATGGTGGCGCAGGCTCTGAACCGCCCGCCGGAGGAAGCCTTGAACCATTACTTGAGGGTGGTTTACAATGAGGTGATCCATGACGAATCCGCGGAGAAGCCCGACCCGGTCTGGGTGAAGGAGGCCGGGGTGGCGGCGTGGCAGTTGTGCGAGGAGATCAAGGATTGGAAAGACGCCACCAATATCTACGCACGGGTCAAGGCGGCGGTTCCAACGCTGGGGGCGGAGATGGAACGGAAAATCATCAGGGCGGCGAGTAATATTCCGGCGTCCGGCAATTAGCGCCTGGTTGCCGGGCTTGGGGAGGAGAGCTTGCGCGCGGGGACCGATTCCGGCATAGTGTTCCCATGAGCGAATGTGGTGAAGCTGTGGTGAAGCTGACGGAAAGCGCGGCCAACGAAATCAAGGCCAAGCTGGCGGCCGATCCGCAAGGCGCCGGCAAGGGATTGCGTGTATATGTGGAGAAAGGGGGCTGTTCCGGGATGCAGTACGGCATGGTTTTCGATGAGAAGCGGCCGGAGGACGCGACGGCCAGTTTTTTTGGCGTCGCCGTGCTGGTGGACCCGTTTAGCGCGGATTATGTGCGCGGGATGGTGGTTGATTTCTCGGACGCCCTGACTGGCGGCGGTTTCAAAATCTCCAATCCCAACGCGGCGCAAAGCTGCGGCTGCGGCAAATCCTTCTCCACTGGCGCGTGATTTTCCGGTCCTCCTTCCATGCCGGGGAGAACGCGCTGATCCCCGATTTAAGATTCAGAGGGGAAACCAAAAAGAACGGAATGCGCCCGATCCATTCTGGCTTGCGAAAAGGGAGGCGATGCCATAGACCAAAGACGCATGAATGGCGGCAGAAAGTTTCGCATCGGCATCCTGGGTTCCGGCAAGGGTTCCAACGCGGCCGCCATCGCCGACGCGTGCCGGACGGGGGATATTCCGGCGGATGTGGCCATCGTGATCAGCGATGTGGCCGGCGCGGGGATTTTAGAGCGGGCCCGGGAGCGCGGGTTGACGGCGGTGTTTATCGAGCCGGGAAAGTTCCGGAGCAAATTGGATGAAGGCGCGGAGAGGGCGTACATTCGGGCGCTGGAGAAGGCGGAGGTGGATTTGATCGCGCTGGCCGGGTTCATGCGGATTCTGAAGGGGGAGTTTTTGCGGGCGTTCGCGCAGCGGGTGGTGAACATCCATCCGGCGCTGCTGCCGGCGTTTCCCGGATTGGAGGCCTGGAAGCAGGCGCTGGATTACGGTGTCAAGTACACAGGAGCGACGGTCCATTTCGTGGACGCCGGGGTGGACACCGGCCCGATCATCGCGCAGCGGACGGTGCCGATATTGCCGGGGGACACGCCGGCCAGTTTGCACGCGCGCATCCAGGAGGCGGAACGGGTGGTGTATCCGGCTACAATCGCGGCGCTGGCGCGGGGGCAGGTCTGCGTGCGAGGGCGGCAGACGATCTGGAAATGAAGGCGAAGAAGAAAAAGATGGCATTGCCGCGTTGTCCGTGGAAAATCAATCCAGTCACGCGGGTAAAGGAATCGGGCAAGAGGTATTCCCGGCCGCGGGTCAAACGCAGCGCATCCAGGTATGAAGATTAAAGCCAGCAAAGAGATCTTGAAGATGGGATTGCCAAAGGGAAGTTTGCAGGAGGCCGCCCTGGCCAAGATGGCCAAGGCGGGCTTCAACATCCAGGTCAGCAGCCGCTCCTATATTCCCTATGTGGATGACGAGCATTTGATGGTGCGCCTGATCCGGGCTCAGGAAATCAGCCGCTACGTGGAGCACGGGTATCTGGATTGCGGGATCACGGGGCACGATTGGGTGGTGGAAAATGGGTCGGATGTGCGCGAAGTGGGGGAATTCCAATTCAGCAAAGCGACCAGCCAGCCGGCCCGCTGGGTGCTGGCGGTGCCCGATGAGTCGCCGATCAAGTCGCCCCGGGACCTGGGGGGCAAACGCATCGCCACAGAGGTGGTAAACATCACCAAGCGCTATTTGCGCCAGCACGGGGTGAAGGCGGAGGTGGAGTTTTCGTGGGGCGCGACGGAGGTCAAGGCGCACGAGCTGGTGGACGCGATTGTGGAAATCACCGAGACGGGCGCGTCGCTGCGGGCCAACCGGCTGCGGATCGTGGACACGCTGCTGGTTTCGACGCCGCGGCTGATAGTCAATCATAATTCATGGAAGGACGCGTGGAAGCGGCGGAAGATCGAGACGCTGGCGATGCTCTTGCGCGGGGCGCTGGAGGCGGAGAGCAAGGTGGGGCTGAAGATGAATTTGGAGCGCAAGAACCTGGACCGGCTGCTGCGGGCGCTGCCGGCGCTGCGCAATCCCACGGTGGCCAATTTGAGCCAGCCGGACTGGGTGGCCATTGAGACGATCATTGATGAGAAGGTGGTTCGGGAGTTGATCCCGCGCCTCAAGGCGGCCGGGGCTGAAGGAATCATTGAATATCCGCTGAACAAGGTGGTATATTAAAACCGCATATAAGAAATAAAGTATGGGATCACTAAAAAAACGCCGCAAAAGCAAGATCAACAAACACAAACGGCGCAAAAAGCTGCGCGCCAACCGCCACAAGAAACGCACCTGGCAGAAGTAGCCGGAAGCGGCAGAAGCAATTGCGGCCCGCCGGAGGCAGTCCGCCAAGAGGCGGAACAGGAGGGCTTTTGCCCTGGAAGAACGCATGAGGATTTGCCGGTCAGTTTTTATTCTGGCTTGCGCGGGGCTGCTTTGGTGCGGTTGCGCGACAACCCAGGCGCCCCCGCGGACCGCCGCGGCAGGGGCCGCGGCGGGCGGCAATGCCATCCCGCCCGGGGCCGAGGAACCCTCCGGGAGCGAAGGGCTTGTTTTTGGGGCGCGGCTGGAGGCCTCGGAGTTGCTTTCAACGGGCAAAGGGAACCCTGAGTCGCTGGCGCATTTCGCGGCCGGGGAAAGCTACGAGACCAACGGGCAGCACGATCTGGCGGTGGAGGAATTCTACAAATCGGTGATGGCGGATCCAGCCAATGAGGAGATGGCGCTGGAATTGACGCGGGTGTTTCTGGAGGAGCAGCAGCCGGAAAGAGCGGTGAGCCTTTTGTCCAAGGTGGCGGAGCACCCGGGGGCGTCGGCGGCGATCTACGGTTGGCTGGCGCGGGCCGATTTGCAGGCCGGCAACACCAATGCGGCCATCGCGGCGAGCCGCAAGGCGGTGGAGCGGTGGCCTGATTCGCTGGAAGGCTACCGGAGCCAATTGGAGATTTTGGCGCGGACCGGAAAGGCAGCCGCGGGAATGCGCATCCTGGACCAGGCGGCCCGGCATATCCGCAACCAGCCGGGGCAGCTGGTCGGCCTGGCCGATCTCTATGCCGACGTTTTGGGAACCCAGGGCCGGCAAACGGCCTCCGCCCGGCTGCAGGCCGTGGCCCTGCTGGACCGGGCGGCGGGGATGCAGTTTTCTTCGCCGGCGGTGTGGGAGCGGATGGCCGACACGTACGCGCGCCTGGGGGAATCCAAGAAGGCCATCGGCATTTACACCAAACTGCTGGCCCAGCCGCTGGAAGAGTCCACGGGGCTGGATGTGGTGCGCTACAAGGCGGCACTGATCAGCATGGACGCGGAGGATTGGACCAACGCGACCCGGCTCCTCCAAGGGGTGGTGAGCAACAATCCGGGCCAGTTCCCGGAGGCCTGGTATTATCTTGGCGTGATGGCCCACTCGGAGAACCGGCTGGCCGAAGCGACGGTGGATTTTGAAAACGCGCTGCGCTGGAACGCGGGCCTGGAAATGGCCTACTACCGGCTGGCGCTGGTCTGGGCGGATTTGGACCACAGCCCCGAGGCCTTGCGCCTCCTCGGCGAGGCGCGCAGCCGCTTTGCCGACAGCTTCACCGCCGAATTTTACGCGGGGCTGGTGAACATGCGGATCAAGGATTACGACCAGGCGGTGCAGCGCTTCAGCAAGGCGGAGGGGATGGCGCGCACGAACAATCCGGCGGCGCTGGACCACGAGTTTTATTTTCAAATTGGAGCGGCATGCGAGCGGGACCACCAATACCCGCGCGCGGCGGAGTATTTGCAGAAGTGCATTGACCTGCAGCCGGACAACGCGGAGGCGCTCAACTACCTGGGCTTCATGTGGGCCGACCTGGGAGAACAACTGCCCAAGGCGCGCGCCTACATCGAGAAGGCCCTCAAGCTGGACCCCGACAACGCGGCGTACCTGGACAGCATGGGCTGGGTGATGTACAAGCTCAAGCAACCGCAGGAGGCGCTGCCCTGGATGCTCAAGGCGGTGAAGCTTTCTCCAGAACCGGACGCGACCATTTTCGACCACCTCGGGGACGTTTACATGGCCCTGCGCCAGCCCGCCAAGGCGCTGGAGAACTGGAAGAAATCGCTCTCCATCGAACCCAACGATGAGGTGAGAAAGAAACTCCAGCTTTTTGACGCCGGGGCGACCTGATTTTGGCCATGCCCCCGCAGTTTTCCAAACATTACACCGTGGCCGAAGCCCGCGCGCTGCTGCCGGAAATCCGGCTCTGGCTGGATGGGCTAGACAAATGCGCGGAACGGCTCAAGACTTTGGACAAGCAGGTGGGGGCCTTGCTCGCCGAGGGCCGCGATGCCGGGGGCCAGCCCGTCAACGATCTGATTGTCACGCTGGCCGAATGCCGGGACGTGCTCATGGAATTTCATCGCCGCCAAATCCAGGTCAAGGATTTGAAGCGGGGGTTGATTGATTTTCCCTCGCTGCGCGAAGGGCGGGAAGTTTTTTTATGCTGGGAGCGCGACGAGGACGACATCGAGTTCTGGCACGACTTGGAAACGGGCTATTCGGGGCGCGAACGCCTTTAGCCCGTCCTCCATTCCCTTCGAGTTTTCCAGTGGATTGCCCGTGAAGAGCCGGGCGCAAAACCCATTCTGCGCTTGATTCCGACTCATTTAGTGGCATTGTATTGACATGACTTACGTGACTATTGACGCTGAAATTGCCAACGGGCAAATCGTCCTAAAGGAAGGCGCCCAACTGCCGGAGCATGGACGGGCTTTAGTGACGCTATTGCCGGAGGCGCCGCGCCGCCCCAATTGGGAGACCGTGGAATCTACGCTGGGAGTGCTCCGCCGAGCGGACTTGGATAGCAGCGCCTGGCAGCGTCAGGTCCGCTCCGAGTGGGATCGGGCCTAATGCGCTGGCTGCTGGACAGCAATGTCTTGATAGACGCCCTAGGCGGATTGCCGCACGGCAGGCGCGTTTTGCGTGAAGCCCGGAGCCGCCCTGACGTTGAAGTCGCCTACTCGGCCATTACCCGGATTGAAGTGCTGGGCTTCCCAAATCTTGGCGCGGAGGAAGAGGCGGCCGTCCGAGCTCTTTTAAACGAATTTGATGAGGTTCCCATATCAAATGCGGTTGTGGAGCAGACGATCCTCATTCGCAGGGCGATTCGTATCCGAATTCCAGACGCACTGATCGGCGCGAGCGCTCAAGTCACCCACGCCACCCTGGTCACCCGGAACATCAGTGATTTTCAACAAATAGCTGGTTTGACCGTGGTTCATCCGGACAATGTTTGACAGATTGATGGCTGAGAAAACCCATGTCGCGCAATCCGCGATGTAAATGCTCGCCTCTCCGGTTGCAAGAGAGTTTGAGATTCTTGCTGCTCAATTGCGGCTTGATTTCGGCCTCCTGCTTCACGAGTTCTTCAGTGTAACCATGGCGGCTTATATCCGTCCTTAAGGGAGGAACTTGTGGCGGCGGAGTTGGTTTGGAATGAAAAAGTGAATTTGCATGCTTTAATTGCCATGGCCAAGGCAGAAGGGGCCAGCGACCTGCACCTGGAACCGGGATTGTCGCCGGTCATGCGTGTGCGCGGGAGTTTGCGCGCGGTGGGGGAGCCGTGCGCGGGGGATGTTTTGCTGCAAGCCGCCCGCGAGATGATCGGCGCCGATGAGTGGCCGCGTTTCCTCACGCAGCGCTCGTATGACATGTCCAAGACGATTGAAGGGCTGCGCTGCCGGATCAACATCCTGCAAACCTCGCGGGGGATAGGTTTTGCGATCCGTCTGCTGCCGGCGTTCCAGCCGACCATAGAGAGCTTGAACCTGCATCCGGACCTCAAACTGCTGGTCAATCATGCCAACGGGCTGGTGCTCATCAGCGGCCCGACGGGCAGCGGCAAATCCACCACGCTGGCGGCGCTGGTGCAGACGATCAATCTGAGCGACGCGCGGCACATCGTGACCATTGAAAGCCCGATAGAATTCACCTTTCGTCCGCGGCAGGCCTTCATCCGGCAGCGGGAAGTGGGGCGGGACACGCCGAGTTTTGAGCAGGCGTTGCTGGACAGCTTGAGGGAGGACCCGGATGTGTTGATGGTGGGGGAAATGCGGGAGCCGGAAACGATGCGGCTGACGTTGAGCGCGGCGGAGACGGGGCATTTGGTGCTGGCCACGGTTCATTCCTCCAATTGCGCGGAGGCCTTGCAGCGGGTGGTCAACGCCTTCCCGCCGGAGATTCAGAGCAACGTGGCGGCGCAACTGGCGGACTGCCTGATCGCGGTGGTTTCGCAGCGGTTGCAATTCCGGCCCAATCTGAACATCTGCGTGCCGGAATGCGAAATCCTCAAAAGCAGCATGTCGGTCAAGAACTTCATTCGCAACCGCGACTTTTTCAAGATTGTCTCCTCGCTGGAAACCGGGGCGGAGAGCGGCATGTGGACCTTCGCGCGCTATCGCACCTGGCTGGAGAAGCGCACGCAGTTTCACATCCTTTCGCGCGAGGCGGAAGCGGAGGAGGAGGCGGTCGCGCCGCCGAAACTGCCGCCGATCGCGGCCGCGCCCAAAACCAGCCACCCGGGCCGCCATCCCGTCCCCCGGCCGGCGGCCGGCGCCAAACCGGCGGAGTCCGGCCGGATTGAAATCGAGCCGGTGGAATCCTTCGAAAGAATCCTCAAAGGCCCGTCGTAATTTCTGGAGTTCCCAGATTGTCTCAGGATTGTTCCTCTTCGGCCAGCGCCATGCGGGATTCGGCAACGGCCTTGAAACGACAGGCGATGACTACTGGACGCCAGGCGCGGCGCCCGGCGGGGCGGATTCGTCCACCTCCAAACGGATGTAGTCGTAAATGACGCCGCTGGTCAGTCCGCCGGCGGGGATGGTGAGCACCAGGTCGTTGCCGCCTGCTTTGATGAGGGAAGCGTCAAAATTCAGGTCGCGCTCGGACCAGTAGCCGCCGATGCCGTCGCGGTTCAGGGTGGCGTTATAGGCCGGCTCCCGGATCGCGCCAACGGACTGGCCATTGAGTGTCACGGCGATGCTCCCGCCGCTGGAGCCGCAGATGGCGCAGCGCAGGGTGGCCTTGCCATGCAGCCCGGCCGGCTCGTCAAACTGAATGGTCCACGGCGTGGCCCTGCCCCGGCCGTTGCCCGTGCCTTTTTCGACGGTGTTGTTCGGGTCCTCGCAATGGGGCACCTGCTCGAAATACCAGTCTTTGCGGAAGTCGCTTTTGCCGATGATGTAATGGACGTCGTTGGGAAAAAGTTGGGCGTAGAGAAGATACATTCCCCAGTGGAAGTAGTCGTCGCCCTTGAAAAACTCCGAGCCGGTGCGGTTAGGGATGCCTATGTCCCAGATTTGTTTGCCGTAGCGAACGGGTTTCCAAACCAGGCTGCCCAGGTTGAGACTTTGTCCCCCGGCCACGGTGATGTTCTGCTGGCTGAATTCGCCCAGGACACCATCGGCGATGGCGTGAAGCTGGTAAGTGCCGGCGCGGACGTTGGGAATGGTGAAACGGCCATCCGCGCCGCCTTTGACCCAGAATTGGTAGTGCTTGGCATCGTTCTGCCAATCCATGCGCGCGGAATCGGGGAAGGCCAGGCCGACAAGCAGGTTGGACAGATTGGAGGTGGCAGCCTGGAGGTCTGTCAAAACGAGTTGGCCGCTGACCACGGCGCGCTGGTTCTTGTGCGGATAGTCAACGCCGGCCACCCAATCGTAAGGCCAGGCGGCGGCCTCTTTGGCGGCCTGCCGGTTGGCGTCGTCGAACATGGCGTTGGGAGTGGGGCCGGAGTTGAGGTAAACCAGGATGGGGCCGATGACCTTGGACCATGCCTCGCCGGCGGAGATGGGACAGGAACTGCCGCCATAGTGGGTGCCGCGCCAGTAATCCAGGAGGGTCGGGTCGCCGCCGGGGTTGTCGTCCAGGTGGCCGTCCAGTTCGTCTTTTGTGGCGCCACCGCTCAGGAACTCAATGGTGGGGTTGATGAAATAGAGGCCGATGTGCTGCCGGGTGCTGGACCAGCCCATGGCGGGGGCTTTGAATTGATAGGCGCAATAATCATATTTGTGCTCGGCCTTGCCGATGAAATTGCCGGTAGTCATGCGGCGGGCTTCTTTCATGTTGAGCGGGGAACCGTGATCCCAATCATAAGCGCTGGGGATGAGCCCATTGCGCTGGGCGTCAATGGAGAGCCAATCGAAGACTTGCGGGTTGAGCTTGGCGCCCCAGCGGCTTTCGCCAATCTGGGTCGCGCCGCCGCTGGATTGGTGGCTGAAGATGGCGTAGGTGTAAAGACCACTCTCCCCGCGCCCGACGGTGAAACGGATCTCCAGATCAACGCCGCCGGAAGGCCCTTTGACGGAAACTTCTCCACGCTGGCCGCCATTGTCTTTGGGGTCAATCGTGACTTTGGCAACGGCGTTCCCCGGGGCCTGTTCCCAGTACCCCGCCGGATGGCCGGAAGCGTTGGCGCCGACGCCCATTGTCTCGATGTCTTTGTAGAGCAAAAAGGTCAGGTTGCCATTGCGTTTGTTGACTTTGGCTGTGACAATCCCATTGGCCAGGGTATAAGAGTTCGTGTCTTCGCTGATGGTCACTGGCTCGGCGGCGCGCAGCAGGCCGCCCGCGCCGGCGAGGATGCAAGCCGACAAGAAGGCAGCGCCAATTTTTTTCAACTTCGGGCAACGGGCGATGGGCAAGGCTCTTTGGAGATCGTTTTTCATGTGCCGAATCCTGACCTGGCTTGATTGCCAGATGCTAGTCTGGTGTCACGGAACTATCGTTCATAAATCCGTCGGCGGGACGCCGGCGGAAGCGGGCCATACGCCCGCGCCCCCGTGCATCAGAATTATAAGAAGAACTTCCATGAGGCCACACTAGAGGGCGATTTTTTTGACCGGCTGCAAGGTAACGGGGCCAAGCAGGCCGGAGTCGCGCAACGGCCAGGCGGAGGCGTCCAGACCGCGCCCGCCGCTCTTGCTGTTGACGTTGGCGTCGTAAAAGTATTTCCAATTGACTTTGCGGATGTCCAGGTCGCGGACGCGGTTGGCGCCCAGATTGGTCACCTCCACTTCCAAGCTGTTTTTGCCGGGCTGCAAGTACTGGCCGATGGCGACCTGGTAGGGGACGCAGAACAGGGCGGCGACATCGTGGCCGTTGATTTTGACGCGGGCGGCTTCGCAAACCCGCCCCAAATTGAGCACCCAATCATCGGCCTGTCCTTCAGGACGGTCAAAGTTGATGGTGTAGCGGGCGGTGCCGGCAAAGCGTTTGGCTTCGGGGTCTTCCTGGCTCGTCCAGGAGGCCAGGGTTGGCGTGACAAAAGAGGCAGGCAAGGCGGGGCCGCCGTCCACAAATTTAACATCCCAGGAACCGGCCACGTTTTGCGCGGCGCCCGATGCGGCGAAGTCGGACCAGGCCGGGCCGGTGACGGTTTTTGCCGCGAAGGTCCGCACGATGCGCGATTCGCCGGGGAGCAGTTGAAGGTAGATTTGCGCCGCGCCGCCGGGGGTCTGCCGCAAGGCAGCCAGGCCGCTGCGATTATCGAAGCGCGGGTCCAGGAGGACGGCGGATTTGGCCGGGACACCCAGGGTCACCCATTGGTCCACCGCTGTGTCGCCGCGATTGGCGATAAAATAATTGAAGCCGCCGGCGCTGGTGCGCCGCACAAACCAAACGCCGTTGTCCGCCATCGGCTCGCGGATGGCGCCGGCCTGGGCCAGGAGGGTATCAACATCGGGGCCGACTAGAACGGTGCCGTTGCCCAATTTGGCCTTCTTGACCTGCCCATCGCCGTTTTCGAGTTTGATCTGGCTGATCAGCTCTTTGAACTTGGCTTGTTGCTGTTCCAAGTCGGCCAGGCCGGGCACGTCGCCGGGGAGGCGCTCCACAAAGGCGATGGTCGCGCCAGACTTGGACAGGGCAACCAGTTTTTCCAGGGTCGCCGCCGGCATCAGGCGGCACGGGGGCACGAGGATGACGCGGGCCGGACGTCCGTTGAGCATAATCTGCCCAAACTCGAACTTGGTCTGCGCCAGGAAGCGGTCGGAAATGTAGTCGAAACCGTAGCCGCGATTGAGCAGGGTTCCGGCCGTCGTCCTGAGGCTCTGTGGCATGGGGCCGTTGCCGGCGATGATCAGGCCGGCGGCCAGTTTGCCGGGCGTGTCAAAGACATCGAAGATGTTGTAATAAACGAGCACGTCGTTGGCCGGGGCGCCGGTTTGCAGGACGGATTGGCAGCGGGTAGCGTAGGCGTTGAATTGGGGCAGGTCGTGCCACAAGCCGCCGTAAGGCCCGAAGTTGACGGCGGCATAAAATTGCCAGCCGGGCCAGGCGGCTTCCACGGGCGAGTAGGGAATGCCATGGAAGAAAATATGGTTTACACCGGTCAGGAACAAAAAGTCGGCCGCCTGCTTGACCAGCGAGAGCGGGGCATTGAAATGTTCGGTCAGCCAGGTGAAGGACTCGGAGGAGGAGAGGGTGGTCCCCTTGTCGCGCGCGGCGGAGGAGGCAAACTTGTTCATCGGGTAGTTCTGCGGACCCTGGCCGCTGAAGGGCATCATCTCCGTCTCGGGAATGTCGGAGGCGGCATAGACGTCAATCAAATCGGTGGGCGATCCGTGGGCCTGGTCGCGGCTCATGCTGCCATGGCCGTGAGCCCATTTGGTCCATTCCTGGATGTAAGCCAGGTGCAGATCGGCGATCGTCTGGCGGTAATCGCTGCGCACGCGCTCGGCCGTCTCTTGCGGACCTTCGCCGAAGAAGGCGGGCAATTGGGTGCGCAGATCGTAGCCGCGGAGCCGGGCAAAGTCGGTGAAGAAAGAGGGCGTCCATTGCGCATCGTAGTACTCATAGGAATCATGGAAGAAGGCGCGTGGCATGGCGCCCTGGTAGGCGGCCTTGAAATGCTGGTCGAAATCGGCCAGATAGGAGTCAATGGCAGAAATGGAGAAGGGGTCCAGCACGTTGCCGACGCCGCCGGGAGCGGCGCGCTTGACTTGCTGCGAAGGGCCGGTTTCCCAAACCCCGTAGAGCCGCCACGCTCCGGGCGGGGCCGTCCAATCCAGGTGGCCGCCGCTGACCTTGCCGGTGAGGTCAATCTGGGTGCCGTCCGGGCCAATGGCCCGGAGCGTTTCCAGGGTTTGGATGTGTCGCGCTCGCGGGCTGGGAAAGGCGGCAGTCAGGGAGGCTCCGTCGGCGACATCATATCGCTCCATTACCACGGCACCGGAGGCCATTTCCGGGGTGACGCGCTCGCCGCCGTTGGGCCAGCCGGTGCCGGTAGTCAGGTCCACGCCCAGCCCCAGGCGTTTGGCTTCGCTGGTGGTGTGGGCGAGCATCTCCATCCATTTGGGGGAGAGAAAATCAATGAAGTTGGACTCGTAACCGTGGGCGCCGTAAATGGGGCAGATTTCCACGCCGCCAATGCCGGCCTGCTGGAACATTTCAAGCTGGTGGGTCAGGTTGGTCTTGTCCACCGCGCTGCCCATCCACCACCAGCGCGTCCAGGGATGGTTTTCGCGCGTCGGGGCGGCCCATCGGAAGGGATCCGCATTGTCGGGCGCATCGGCGGCGAAGGTTTTTGGGGACGGTGAGAGCGCGGCAAGAATCGTCAGCGCGACCAGGGTGGCGGCCCGAAGTGTCTTGCGGGCAACGCCGGGTTTGTTCAGAGACAATGTATGCATAGATTTTTGTGCTTGGGGCTATTTTCACCCTGGATTCTGGAAACGCCAGAAAAAAATCCAGCCGTCTTCAGGACGGGTGCAGGACAGAATTCTTCAATTTTGATTTTTCGCTCTTTTTTTGTTGCCTTTGCATATGCCATACACATATACTTCCGGCCATGGATTCCAAACCCACTCCGCAATCGCTCCTCCAGG
>JBEKOF010000124.1:0-13068 GCA_049522055.1 Verrucomicrobiota bacterium
CCTCCGAGGGAAGCCACCAAAGCGATTCCCCGGCCTTCGCAGCTCGACTGGAAAGTGACGCACGTAAGATTCTATAAATAAACATGTTAGGAAGCACATTCCTTATCTAAGGGCCATTCGGGTCAGAACCCATCCTCCATCCGGCATGCCATGCATCCGATTGGCGGTCGGATTCCAGTCGTTGAAATCGCCCGCCACGCTCACCTGCTTGGCGGTAGGCGCCAAGCAGGAAAAGTTCACTTCATGCAGCGTTCGCTCCGCTGAATAGCGATGCGCCGGCTCGACTTGTTCGTATTCAACAAACATGCGCTTCTTCTACTCGCAGATGCCGTGCCAAACTGCATAATGACTGCAAGCACTTGGACATTAGGTGATTTAGAGGAAGCAAACCGACGGATGACACGCGACAAAACTGCGCCGTTTACCAATTCTTGCAATCGAGTTGCGAGTTTATATCACCAGGACACCACTTCAGCGAGGGTGCGCAAATTTGCGCTCCCGATGCCACGAACGCACGGTCAGAACCGGGCACCGGGCGCGGGCAACCACCTGTGCGGCAACACTCCCCAAAAAGAACCGCGAAACCCCACGCCGCCCATGTGTGCCCAGGACGATCAAGTCAACCTCCAACCGCTCCGCCGCCTCCACAATGGCGTCATCCGCAAGTCCTAAAAGTTCCAGCATGTGCGCCTTGATTCCTTCCTTGCGGGCCTCTTGGATGAGCGCGCCGATGTTTGTCTCCGCGTCCGTCCGGCACTGTTTTTCCCATTCCTCGTATGAATCCGCATTCATGAAGCTCAGGCTGGCGGGCGTGACGGAGGAATGCACTATCAGCAACTCCGCATGGTTCTGTCTGGCCAGCTTTAATCCTTGCTCCAAGGCAGGGGTTGAAGCAGCCGTGAAGTCCGTCGCGACCAGTATGCGCCCGTAAACTTGCCCCGGGCCTTGCGCCCGGATGACGGGTTGCGTCTTCAGGTCGTTTTCGCCAATGGGTTTCAGAACTTCCGGCATAATAAACTCCCGTCTTGCTTTCTCGTTTTCACTCGTTTAATCCCGAATGGTAGTAAGGCTCGCCGCACTGGCCGAAAAATTCACCGAGCGTCTTCGCGGCGGCGCTGGTTGGTTTCGCGGTCATCCTGATGGAAGAAACGGACAATGCCGCAGCCCGATTCTCCTCCTGCGGAATGAAATCCAACTGGCCCGTCCCTGCCAAGGCTTGCATCTGCTCGTGTTCTTCCTTCCTGCCTCCAGCCATTTGTTTGGCTTTCAGTGTCTCAATCAGATTGCTCTTCATAAAATCCATTCTCGCATATGTGGTCGGTCTCGCGCCAGTTGATGAGTCTATTCAGCGCACTTTCCATGCCAAGGGAGCGAAAGGGTTGCAATTCGCTGGTGTGGAGCGGCTTGGGATAGTATCCAATCGGAAAAAACTGCCTGCGGGCGTTCGCAAGTTGCAAAATCTCGCCAGCAAGCTGCGATCTTTTGTCATGCTTGATGCGTTGGCGGTCCCGCCGCCAACTCCTTGCAGATCATGCCTCCCGCTAATAATAATCACCGCCCATGCGGGAATGTTTGCGAATGCGACGTCTTCATCTCGCGCTCGCCCCGATCCTCGCGTATGTCGCGGGATTTGGAAAATATGTCGTCCCGCTTCTTGGACTTTCGATGCGGAAGCGATTCCTCCGGATTTGGCCGCAGCCGGTGTGGTGTTTTTGTGAAAACAGGAGTTTCGCTCATAACAACTCAGTTGTCCGTTTTTATTTCGTCGCTTGGGCGTGAGCTTCGACAAACCACAGCCACTTGTCCACGCCCCGGGAAATCTGGGTGAACAGGTCCGCCGTGTCGGCGTCCTCAAGTTTATCCGCCTCGTCAATCGAGAGGCGAACCTCGCGACCGAACGCCGCTAATCCTTTGGAAACGGCCAGCACATGAGCCGCTCCATCCGCCTGCGCGAATGGATACTCATCCAGGCGCGATCGCGCCGCGGCCATGCGAATCGTCCCTTCGGCCACGCCCCCTAGCTGGACCACCCGCTCGGCAAGCTCATCCACGTAGTTAGCAACCGCCTCGTAGATTTCGTCAAAAAGCTTGTGTAATCCAATGAAGTTCGGACCTTTGACGTTCCAATGCGCCTGCTTGAGTTGCGACTGCAAATCAATGGCGTCCGCCAGCCGTTGGTTCAACAGCTCATTGAGTTCCACCCGGACCGGCTTCGGCAGATCGTTCAGCGTTTCATACTGCGTGGGTCCTTCGTTGGTCTTGCTTGCGTTTTTTTTCATTTGTTTTGTCCTTTCATTGGTGATTCTGCGTTGAATGTTTTATGGCCGCCCTTCAAAGCGTGTGTTGGCCCTTTCCGGCAAAGCCTGACGATGTTGCCAGAGGTCAGCCCAGGGGTCAACGGCCTCCAGCCGGCGCGGGATGGTTCTGATGTTGAACTGAGACGGGTCGAGCCGAGGCCCGACCTCGTCCCAGTGCAGCGGAGTCGAAACGGGAGCCCCTGGACGGCACCGAACCGCGTAAGGCGCCACGATGGTCTGCCCAAATGCGTTCCGGAGCCAGTCGCTGAAAACACGATTCCCGCGCTCTGCCTTTCGCATTTCAACGGTGACAATTCTTGGAGCTTGTCTGGCCATCTCCTGGCTGATGTCATGGGCAGCCAGGCGCACTTGCTCCTGACTGGGACCCCGCCGCAACGGGACCAGCACATGCAGACCTCGCCCTCCGGTTGTCTTGGGATAGGAGCGAATTTTGAGTTCTTCCAAAAGCTTGCGCAAAACACCCGCTGCTTTTGCCGCATCGCAAAAGTCTCCAGACGAAGGGTCAAGATCAAACGCCAGCCAATCAGGCTGGTCCAGCGAGCCGGCCTGGCAATTCATCACATGAATCGCCACACAACCCAGGTTGACGAGCGCCAAAGTAGTTTCTTTCGCCCCGCCCACGACGTAATGAACGGTTTTCCCGGCCCTTCCGGCTGAAACCGCGCACGTTGGAATGCCGGGAGGAAGCTCCTTGCCGAAATTCTTCTCAAAAAAGCAACGGGCCGTAATCCCATCTGGACATCGTTCGGCCGTCAGAACGCGCTTGTCCAACCAGGGAAGCATCCGGGGCCCAACCGCTGCGTAGTGCTCAGCGACCTCCAGCTTGGTGATTCGCTCTTCTGGAAACCATATCTTGGTTGGATGGGTAATCGGGATGCCCCCCACGCTGGCCGCTCCCCCGACCTGGCTTCCTGCCTCGGCGACTGTTCGCTCATCTCTCACGTTCCCTCCACTGGCATTCGATTGGATTCTTGTCATCCCGCAGTCCAAGAAAGGCCGGCTGGCGCAATTTGCCCTCTTGAGTCCACTCGGCAAACTTGATCTGCGCAACCAATTTCGGGCGAAGCCACGTCACCCCCCTTTCTCGCGGCGCCGGCTCGAAGGGCGGATTCCGCGCCGCCAATGGCGCCATTTTCCTGGCAAGGTCCGCCAGGACTTCTTCCGAGAAACCAGTCCCCACCTTCCCGGCGAATCGCAGTCGCCGGCCCTCGTACAAGCCGACCAGCAGCGCGCCAAAGTCATGCCGATGCCCTTCCGACGCCGTGTAGCCGCCAATCACGAATTCGGATTCCTTCCGACATTCGATTTTCAGCCAGCTCCTCGACCGTTTGCCAGGTTCGTAGCAGGAACCCTCATCTTTGGCTATGATCCCCTCCCAACCCTTTGCTTGCGCGGCTTTGAAGGCCTCAAAACCGTTGCTTGAAAGACGCCGGGCCGCCAGCAACTGCCCATCATTCTCCGGCACCAGCGTTTCCACCGCTTCGCGGCGCGCGCGAAGCGCCGACTTGAGCATTGCTTTGCCCTTTATTTCCAGGCAATCGAACACGGCGAACACAGGTGTAATCCTATCGTCCAATGCGCGGCGCTGTAGTATTTGGAAGCGGGAGACTCCCTGCGTGTCGAAGGCAACGATTTCCCCGTCCAGCACAAAGTCGCCCCCGGAAAGGCCCGCCAGCGCACCGGCGATTTCAGGAAACTCGGCGGTGGACTCTTTCAGGTTTCGCGAAAAAAGTTTGATGTCTCTTCCCTTCCGATAGGCCAGAGCACGGACCCCGTCGTATTTCTCTTCATTCACCCAGCCGGGGCGGTTAAAAGGCCCGGCAACCAGCGTCGCCAGCATCGGATCAATCAGGCCATTCATTGCATTATGCTTTTCCCTTTCCGGTGCCCCCGGCTGTCATCTTCGTCTCTCGCAATCTCGGAAAGCGTCCGGCCGCTCAGGACGGATCGTGGTTCAACCTTGGTTATAACTTCGCTCGACGCGTAAGCGTCACGATGCTTGATCAGAAGCCAGTCGTTGTTCCGCGTGCGGACGAGCACCCACGAGCCGCGCAGCTTCTGGCCGTGCAGAATGAACTTCAATTCGCCCTTTGCCAGGCTTGCCCCAACATCATCCGAATCCTCGGCAGTATAAGTCCCCCGGTCCCAGACCATCACAGGCCCCGCCCCATATTGGCCTTCGGGAATATTGCCCTCGAAATTCGCGTATTCCAGCGGATGATCCTCCACCGCTACCGCCAATCGCTTGATCGCAGGCTCCAGCGAAGGTCCTTTGGGCACCGCCCACGACTTCAACACGCCGTTGTCCTCAAGCCGGAAATCGTAATGCAGATTCCGACCCTGATGTTTTTGCACAACAAAAATCAGGTCCCGTCTCTTTGGCGGGCTGCGCTTAAGTTGCCCTTGCGCGTCATTTTTCATATTGGCCGGTTTATTCTGCCCTGCTCGCCCTGCGGCGGCAATTCAAGAACTGCCGCCGCCAGGGCATTTTGTATTTTGGGGGAGCGCGGGCGCCATCGCCTGCCGTGTTCGGCGCCTCGCCGAACACAATCCCCATCAAGCCTCCGCTACAGTATTTCTTAAACCGCTCTACTCCGCCAAGCTCTCAAACCAATTCACCTTGAGTTGGTTGTCCACCCAGGACACCCCCGACGCGGCCCAGGCAGCCCGTTCCGCCTCATCCTTCTCCGCGTAACTCCGAACTTTGCCCCGCAGCGTCACATTGTTTCCCGATGTCTCCACTTGAATCTTGTTGGCGTCCAAAATGGCATTTCGCTCAAAGGCCGATTTTATGGCCGTTGACACCGCCGCCGGCGCCAGTTTCGGTTTGATCGTGATCTGATTCGTCACCCCTTTGACGCCCGTCAGCCGCATCACCGCATTTTCCGCGGCGGTCTTTTGATACCACCACTCCACCTCGCCATCCAACGTGATCCAACCATCCCGAACCGTTATCCCAACCGTTCCTTCCGGTATCGTCGTGGACCAGTTGAGTTGACGTACCGCGGACGCGGCGATGTCCCCGTCGGTGCGGCGCAGCGAAGTCGGCAGCTTGACTTCCATGTCGTCAGCGATGGCCTTCACCCCGGCAACCCGTTTGGCGGCCCGCACTGCGTCCCATTTCTCGCCGTAGCTGGTGGCGTAGCCATTGAGGGTCACCGCCCCGTCTTTCACCAACACGCCAATGTCCGTCACGTTCACGCTGGGCTCATATTTGAGCTCCGCCAGCACATCCGTCTTTAGTTGTGTGTCACTTTTCTTTGCAATAGTGCTCATATTTGGATTCCTTTCTTTTGTTTGATTCGTTTTTCTTGCTGATTCTCTTCGCCTGATGAGCAATGCTGCTCTTTTCTTCCTCCACCGATCTCGGCAGACAGAAGCAACCACCAGCATCAGTTGATCAGAACAATACGGTTCTCGACATGAGTCACCCCCTCAGCCGACCAGGCAGCCCGTTCGGCTTCTTCCCGTTCGTAAAAACTGCGCACAAGCCCGCGGAGCACCACGTTGCCTCCGTTGGTCTCCACCTGGATCTTCTGGGCATCCAACAAGACATGGCGATCAAAGGCCGCATTGATCGCCCCTTTCACGTTCGCGGAAGCCACTTCCGGTTTGATGACAATCAGGTTGATCACACCTTTGATGCCCGCCAGGTTCCGCACCGCCTCTTCGGCGGCGCTCTTCTGGCGCCACCCCTCCACTGTGCCTTCTAGGCTCAGCCATCCATCCCGGACCGTTATCTTCACTCTGTCCGCCGGAACTGTGCTCATCCACTTCACCGCCTCCAGCGCGGCGGCGGCAATATCGCTGTCCGTGCGGCGGGACCAGTTGGGCAGCTTCACCACCATGTCCTCCGCCAGGCCCCGGACGCCCGCAACGCGCTTGGCCGCATTTGCCGCGGCCAGCTTCCCCGCATAATTGCACACAGAGCCATTGAGGGTTACGATCCCTTCTCTGACTGAGACTCCGATGTCCTGCACTTTGACGCCCGGCTCCAATTCGAGTTCTGCCAGGACATCCTTTTGTAAATCCGCGTCACTTTTCATAACTTAAACCGCTCTGCCGCGCTCTTCCTGAAAATTGCGCACTTTTGGCAAAACTTTCCGAATCCTTTTTCCCAATGACCAATCAGAAATTCTCAATGACAAATTCTCAATTCAGATTCAGCTTTTGGTTGCGGCTTGCCGCGCTGCGACCCTGCCGCGGCGCCTTGCATCCGCCGCGGCAGCGGCCCCCTGCTCATGCCACCTTGACTTCGACGGCCTTGCTTTTGGCCTTCTCGTTCTTCGGCAGATGCACCCTCAACACGCCGTCCTTGAATTCCGCGGCGACTTTCGCGCCGTCAGCGCCCTCGGGCAGCGTGAAGCTCCGAAAAAAGTTGCCGTAAGACCGCTCAACCCGGTGATAGTTCTTCTCCTTCTCCTCCTTCTCGAACTTGCGCTCGCCCGTCACGGCTAGCACCCCGTTCTCGACCGTCACTTTCACGTCCTCCTTTTTCACATCGGGAAGGTCCGCTTTGATGAGCCATTCTTTGTCGTCTTCGCTGATGTCCACCGACGGCGACCACTGAGCCAGTGTCATCAATTCCTGGCCCCCGTTGATCGTCCCGACCGGCGCCAGGCCAAAGAATTTGGCCAGGCGATTCTGCAGGACCTCCATTTCTTTGGATGGATCCCAACGTGCTAATGCGTTCATTTCTTGATCCTTTGCAAATCGGCGGTCTGGTTCACCCAGCCGCGTGCGGCCCGCCCGCCGATCTTTACGGGCTGCAACGGCAAAATCGTTTCCCACCTCCATAAGCCTCTTTTTCTTCGGAGGTTCTCCCGCATCAAAACCAGCGTCTCAAGAATAAGAGGACTTTGATTGTTCATTTTTTGGTAGGGACGCCTCGCCGAGGCGTCCGCTCACTCTCTCCTTACAAGAACCGTGCCAACTCGGCTATGGGCGTCTAACACACTGGCACAGAGCGGGATGAGCAAGGCGAAGTCAATTCCGGCCCATTGCAAAGACCTGCAATCTGCAAGAATTTGCAATCCAATTACCAATCGCTGGAAAATGGATTCCCACCATACATGGTTGGCTCGGACGAAAAAACGAACTTGACCGGACAGCCTGCCATAGCGATGATCGCCCCGTCTCGTGAAACAGAAGCGGGCTGCTGCTCAAGACCAACCCGCCGAGGGATAACGGGAAGAGGCGACGAAATAAAAACCGTCTCCATTTTTTGAAGAGGCCAAAACCTCCCCTAAAAAACTCCTGGAGACCCTTATTTCAGAGCTTCCACATGCCATAAAAAACTTGAGCTTGGGGGCAGGAATCCCCGGGCCGTCAGCAGCTTAAACGTGAACTGGAAATCTCCATTTCACGCTGAACTAGGAGTGCAGCATGAGGAGAATCATATCGGTTTTGTTCGGTTGTGCCATGGCAGTGGCGTTGATCCAGCCGCTGAATGCGGCAGTCTCGTTTTCCGTCACCCCCAGTGCCGTGAGCAACACTTACAACGGTTACATCACCTTGCAAATAGGCGGGCTGACCAACGGGGAGTCGGTGGTGATTCAGAAGTTTCTGGACATCAACGGCAACGGAGTGATTGACCCCAGCGACTGGCTGGTGCAGCAGTTTAATTTGAGCGACGGCGTCCCAGGAATGGTGATCGGCGGGGTGACCAATTTCAATGTTCCCGGCGACACGGACGGCGTGGCCAACGGACAAATCACCGCAGCTGTGAACTTCTACTCCCCAGGAGGCGTGCAGAACATTGCCGGCACGTACTTGTATAAGCTGTCCAGTCCCGTCGCCCATTTCACAGCCATCACAAATAGTTTGATAGTGACAAATCCGCCCTACCCGCAAACCATCAGCGGCAACGTGGTCAGCAACGGCACCAGCGCGCCGGCGCCCAATGCGGTGGTGATTCTCTTTCAGCCGACCCCTCCGGGAGACATCGGGCCGGTCAATGCCCAAGCCGGGGTAGTGGCGAACAATGCGGGAAGCTACACGTTCCAGATGCCACCGGGACTGTATGTGCCCCTGGCCTTGAGCAGTAATTCTGTTTTCAATTATGCGGCTTCGCCGATGCTCACACTTGCCGCCGGCCAGACCATCACCACCAATCTGTCGCTTTCTAATGCCACAGACAACATCTCCGGCAAGGTGGTGGATGCCGGCAATGCCAGCATTGGCCTGCCCGGGGTTCTTGAGCTTGCCAGGGCCGGCAGCGGTCTGTTTGCGTTCTCTTTTACCGACCCCAACGGGAATTTCAACTTGCCGGTCACAGCCGGCGACTGGGTATTGGGCGGGACCGGGCTTGGACTGGTTGTTCACGGCTACGTGGGATGGGCCAATGGCAGCAATATTGCCGCAGGCGCCACGGGAGTAACACTGGCTTACCCAAAAGCAACGGCGCTGTTTTATGGCAGCCTGAGAGACAACCTGGGTAATCCACTGCCAGGGCAGTCGGGCGTTGTGGAGCCTGAATCCTTCGACCAAAACAACTTGTATTACACGGAGGACTACACGGATGCCAACGGTAATTATGTCGTGGCCGCGTTGGGCGGGCTGGCCAACGACCCGTGGATCGTGAAACTCGACGCCGACAAGCGTCCGCCGAATTATACGATTTCGATATCTGAGATTGATGTGGAGGGAGGGACCAACCTGGGCCTCGGCCAGGCCGTCCTCCAGAATTTCACCGCCACGCCCATCAATTCGGGGCTGATTCAAAACGGGGGCTTTGAAACTCCAAATTTCGCGGGTTGGACATTGTCTGGAGACACGAGCAATACATTTGAGGACGACGGAACCCAATCTGGCATTGCGTTTTACCCATTGGCTTTCGGAGCAGCCTTGGGAACATCCAGCGCGCTGGGTTATCTTTCCCAAACGGTGCCGACCGCGCCCGGAGAAAATTATTTGCTCTCGTTTTGGTTCGATAATCCTGATGCCGACCCCGGACAGTTTCTGGTGTCCTGGAATGGAATCACCCTCTTTAAATCAATGAATCCTGCAGCCAATGGCTGGACGAACATGCAGTTTGCCGTTTCGGCGACGGGAACCAGCGCGGTTCTTGAATTTGGGTTTGAAAACAACTATGGCAATTTCGGGCTGGATGATGTGAGCGTCTTCCCTGAATTGAGTTGCACGACCAATGCGGACGGTACTCTGACCATCGCCGGTTACAACGGGCTTGGGGGCGCGCTGACGATTCCAGCGGCCATTAACGGGCTGACGGTCAGCGCCATCGGAGACGAGGCGTTTGATGACGCATCCAACCTGACCAGCGTGTTGATTCCCGGAAGCGTCACCAGCATCGGCACCGAAGCCTTCGAGAATTGCTCCGGCTTAACCGGAGTGACAATTCCCTTTAGCGTCACCAGCCTTGGAACGGATGTGTTCCTGGGTTGCTCGAGCCTGGGTGCGATTACGGTGGCCTCGGGGAACCCGGCATATAGCAGCAGCCTCAATGGGGTGCTGTTCAACAAGGCCAAAACGACACTGCTGGAATTTCCGGGCGGCCTGGGTGGAAGCTACACGATCCCCGGAAGCGCCACCAGCATCGGACTCGGAGCGTTCGAGGAGTGTACCAACCTGGGCAGCGTGACCATTCCGGGCAGCGTGACGAGCATCGGAGCCGAGGCCTTCGAGGAGTGCATAGGCCTGACCAACCTCACGATCTCCTTTGGGGTCGCCAGCATCGGCCTCGCCGCATTCGAGGGCTGCTCCAACCTGGCTAATGTCACCATGCCCGACAGTGTGACCAGCCTCGGAGCCGGGGCCTTCGAGGATTGCACAGGTCTGACCAACGCCACCATCTCCTCCGGCTTGAGCAGCGTCGCGCCGGGCGCGTTCCTCGGCTGCGTGAGCCTCAACAGCATCCAAATCCCCGGCAGCGTCACCAGCCTTGGAGAGGATGCGTTTGCTGGCTGTCTCAGCCTGAGCAGCGTGTTTTTCGGGAGCAACGCGCCTGTGGCGGATGGGTCTGTTTTCCTGAATGACACCGTGACGGCCTATTATTTGCCCGGCACTTCTGGCTGGGCTGGCTTCCTGGTCAATACCGGGGTCCCGGTGCAAGACGAGTTCGTTTACCGCGAATATGAAGGCGGCATCCAAATCACCGCCTACTCCGGGCCTGGCGGGGCGGTGGACCTTCCCGGTGCAATTGACGGCCTGCCCGTCACCAGCATAGCCGGGAACGCGTTCTCAGGCACCGCCCTGACGAGTATCACCATTCCCGGCAGCGTCGTGAACATAGGATCCGGGGCTTTCGAGGGTTGCGCCAGCCTGGCAGCGATCACGGTGAATGCGACCAATTTATTTTATACGAGCGTGGGTGGCGTCCTGTTTGACAAGAGCCAAACCATGCTGATTCAATATCCGCCGGCTCTCCTCAGCGGAAGTTACGCCATTCCCGATACTGTTGCCATCATTGGCATCGCTGCGTTCCAATACGCCGGCCTGACCAATGTCACGATTCCCGACAGCGTGACCAGCATCCAGCTTGATGCGTTCCAGGAATGCACCAACCTGGCCGGCGTCACGATCCCAAACAGCGTCACGAGCATCGGAGAGGATGCCTTCCAGGGCTGCACGGCGCTCACCGGCATCATCATTCCCGGCAGTGTCCTGAGCATCGGATCTGAGGCCTTCCAGGGGTGCGCCAGCCTGGCCGCGATCACGGTGGATGCCACCAATTTACTTTATAGCAGCGCGGGTGGCGTCCTGTTTGACAAAACCCAAACCATGCTCATTGAATATCCTCCGGCTGGAATGGGCGCAAGTTACATCGTCCCTGCCACCGTCATCACTATCGCCGACGATGCGTTCCAAGGCTGCGTCAACCTGACCAGCGTTACGATTCCCAGCAGCGTCACCAGCATCGGGTCCGGGGCTTTCGAGGGTTGCGCCAAGCTGGCCACTGTCGCTCTCCCCAGCACTATTGCCAGCATCCCAGACAACGCGTTCCAAGAAACCGCCCTGACCAGCGTGACTGTTCCAAACAGTGTCAGTAGCATAGGATCCCAGGCGTTCTTTGGCTGCGCCGCCCTGACCAATGTCACGATTGCCGCCAGCGTCACCAACATCGGAGTCTATGCGTTTAGCTATTGCGGCACACTGAGCGTGTATTTCGAGGGGAACGCGCCCAGCTATGATTACTCTATTTTCACGACCGGCAAGGGTGGCGCTTCGGCGACAGTTTATTATTTGCCTGCGACCACTGGCTGGAGTTCCTCCTACGACGAGGCTCCTACTTTGAGGTTGGCCGGCATTGCCGTCAACGCCAATCCAAACAACGGCGTTCTTCCGCTCGCGGTGAGCTTCACCTCTGGGAACTTTGACACCGCCGGACACGCCATTACCAATTGGAATTGGAATTTTGGCGATGGCACAACCAGCACCCTTCAGACTCCCCCCCCACACACCTATACCAGCCCCGGGACTTTCGCAGCCTGGCTTATAGAGACCAACAACCACGGCGTCGGGGCCGCCGGAGGAGCGGCGACCATCGGGGTATCCGTGCTGACGGTCGCGTTCACCGCTGATTACGAAACAGGCGGGGACATGGTCCCGATTGCGGTTGATTTCAGCGCAGCGAGCGTTGACAGCGCCGGCAACCGCATCAGCCGTTGGAACTGGAATTTTGGCGATGGCACAACCAGCACCAATCAGTACGCCTCCCACATCTACACCGTCGCGGGCACTTTCCCCGTTGCCCTCCTTGCGACCAACAACCTTGGCAGCACGGTTTACGGAGCAGGCCCTGCATCCATCACAGCGCAAGCCGGTCCGGTGTATTCCGGTCTGGTTCTCAACGGCGGGTTTGAAACGGGAGATTTCACCGGCTGGAATCAGTCGGGCGACACCAGCTATACATTCGTGGACAATGGCTCCCAATCTGACATTCCGCCTTTCTCAGGGAATTTCGACGCGGTTTTGGGAACGTCCGGCTCAATCGGTTTGCTGTCCCAAACCTTGTCCACCACGCCGGGAGCGAACTATTTGCTGTCATTTTGGTTGGCAAATCCTTTTGCCGACCCCGCCGAGTTTATTGTGTCATGGAACGGAAACACGGTTTTCAATGGGATCAACCCTCTGACCCGCGGCTGGACGAACTTGCAGTTTGCCCTTGCAGCCACCGAAACCAACACCGTGCTGCAATTTGTGTTTGAAGACGATTCTGATTATCTCGGTTTGGATGACATCAGCGTCGTGCCGGCGCAACTTGGGCCCCGCATTGCCACCCTGGGTCTGTCCGGCGCCAATCTGGCCCTCAACGGGATCAACGGCCAGTCCGGCGGGACGTATTATGTGCTGACGAGCACCAACGTTGCCCTGCCGTTGAGCCAGTGGACGCCGGTAGCCACCAATGTTCTGGGCGCGGGCGCGAATTTCATCATCACCGTCACCAACGGCTTCACGCCCGGCACTCCGCAACGCTTTTACGTGCTGCAGCTGCAATAAAGGGGGCGTGGTATTGTCATGTTTTTGTTAAGACACGGATGAAAGCAGCGTGGTCCGAAAAAGTTTTAAACCCGTGTGATCCCTGCCATCCGTGGTAAAAGCCACGCCGCCAGCCGCCCCGCTCCGCGCTTGTTTGAGCCTAAAAAACGCCAGTCCACTTTTTTTAAACCCTAGAGCATTTCAATAAATAGTGTAGCCATTTTAGAGAAGTGTGGTATGGTCTGTCCATGCGAACGCTTTCTTTGGATCTCCGTGAGCGAATCCTTGTTTCCTACGACCGTGGCGAGGGCAC
>JBEKOF010000125.1:0-12858 GCA_049522055.1 Verrucomicrobiota bacterium
AGTGCCCTCGCCACGGTCGTAGGAAACAAGGATTCGTTCACGGAGATCCAAAGAAAGCGTTCGCATGGACAGACCATACCACACTCCTCTAAAATGGCTACACTATTTATTGAAATGCTCTATGACCGCCGCAAATCAGTTTTGAAATAGTGCAATTGCCGACCGGAAGTGGTATCAGCCCCCTTCGGTCACCGCCTCCGTTTGCGTCACTTCTTGGAGGTGCTCTTTCTTTTTCAGCCCCAGGTAAACACCCCCCCCAACCAGGCTCCAAAACAGCGTCCCCGCGTAGGCCAGCAGCGAGAGCGAGAGGGCCGTCGTTCGGGGGACGCCGATGTCAGGAACGGCCAGCATGAGCACAAACAGGTTCTCCCGCACCCCCAGGCCGCTCGGGGTGATCGGAAGCGCGGAAATGCAGAATATCATCGGCACGATCACCATCCAGCAGTGCAGCGGAACCGACGCCCCCAGCCCGGCCGATAGCACCTGCATTTGCAGCACGCAAGCCAGGTTGATCATGATGGATAGCCCAAGCGTTTTGGCCATGAACCCCTTGGTCTTGCCGAATTCCCGGCAGGCATCCAGCGAGCGTTCCAGCAATTCCGCCTTCGGAAATCGCCGCAGCCAGTGCCGCGCGCGCGGGAAGCGCTTGGAAACCCCGCCCCAAAAAGCCACCCCCAGCACCACGCTCGCCCCGCCCAGCATCGTCACTATCAACACCGCGGGGGCGCCCAATTGCCGATGCCTCGTCAGCAGCGAAAGGTTCGGCGCCATCATCGTCACCGCGAACAGCAGCATGGCCCACAACCCGATCAGCCGGTCCACAAACACCGTCACCACCGCCTCCGCTTTCTTGTGGTGCGTTTCCCGCGCCGCGTACACGGCCTTAATCACATCCCCGCCGGTCGAGCCGAGCAGGAAGGAATTGAAAAACTGGGCCACGAAAGTGATCCCGGCGGCGCGGCTCCACGGCAATTCCAAACCCTGCACTTGCAGCACCATGCGCCACCGCGCCACCCCCAGCAGTATTGTCAATAATACGAACACCAGCGAACACGCCAGCGCCGCCGGGTGGATCAGGCAGAGCGTGTGCCACAGTTCCCGCGGGCCGCTGGTCCACGCCAGCCGCCATTGCTCCAGCCGGCCAAGCTGGTCCCAGTCCAATCCGCGGCCGCCCGCCGCCGCTTTGCCCTCGCTCAGGAAAATGCTTTGGAATATCCAGAGCAGCAGCAGCAGGCACACCGTCAGCCGCCAACCCACTCGCCAGCACGCCTTGAGTCCCTTCATTCGTCACCCCATAGCTGCCGGATGTGGGCCACCCCGCCCCGCGCCTCTTCCTCCGTCAGCCGCGGGCTGAACTCGAAAACTTTGATGTGCTCCGGTTTGACCATTGGTTTCAGGGCCGCAAAATCTATCATCCCGCTCCCCGGCGGGCGATGGTCGTGCCCGGGGAATTCCACATCATGCAGGTGAAAGCCAATCAGGCGCTCGGCCAGCGATTCCAGGTGCAGCGCATGGGAAATGAATCCCAGGTTCTCCTTGATCTGCGCGTGCCCGGTGTCATGCCAGTAGCCCACCCCGGGCCGGTTGTTTTCGCGCAGCAGAAACTGAAAATCGTCTTCGAGCGGAATTTCCTCCAGCGCGGAGCGGTTTTCCACCCCCAGGCGCAGGCCCAGCCTTTCGGCCTCCGCCGCCAGCCGCCCGAGCATTTCGGCCGAGCGTTCCACGTACTCCGTTTTTTTGGCTTCGCGCTTTTCCATCAATTCCGCGCACAATTTCTGGTACTTCGGCGTGTCCCTGAGCTTTTTCCCCGCCATTTCCAGGAGCTTGTCCGTGTACTCCTTCATTTCGATCGCCCCCAGGTGCAGCACCACCACCTGCGCCTTGAGCCGGGCCGCGGTCTCCAGCGTTTTCAGCGTGTGCCGCCACGCGTTCTCGCGCTCCCGCGGGTTGGCGGATGAAAAAAGGTACAAATTGGGCGCGGCATGGCTCACCCCCATCGGCAGCGGGCAAAAGTTGTGCAGCGAGGAAATTTTTATTTCCCCGGCCTCCACGGCTTCGATGATCCCCGGCAGCAAACTGATGCGGATGCCGTGGCTCAGTTCAGCCCAGTCAAATCCGAGGGATTTGATTTCGCGCAGCATCGCCCGTCCGCATGTGTGGCGATGCGAGTTCCAGCAACTGGAGAATGAATACATGAGAGAAGCCGGGTGCGGTCCGCTCTCAGACGGCGCCCGGCGGTGAGAATTCAATCTGGATCACATATCGGCGTAGCGCGCGCTCAGCATGGCGGAAAAACGCGCGGCTTTTTCCTTGCGGCGCCTGCGTTCGCTCGGTTTTTCGAAATGCCGGTGGTTGCGCACTTCCTTCAAAGTGCCTTCCCGGTCAATCTTCTTCTTCAGCCGCCGCAGCGCCTTGTCCACGGGTTCGCCTTTTTTAAGTCTAATCTCGGTCAAAAATTCTCACTTCCTCTCCGTTTAGCGCCGGACCTTCATGGCTCGCGCTCTTAAAATGCTCGCACACAATGCGTTCAACCGCCCCGCCTGTCAACCTGCAATGTTGGCAAGATAAAACTCGGGCCGGGGTGGGAAAAGAATCCCGCTTCCTGGCGGCTTTGCCCGGCTGCACCTCCGGTGAACGGGAAAAAGAGCCGCAGACTTCCAGCGGCACAATTTGGCGAGCAGCTCGCCGGCGTTTCAGCCAATCTTTTCCCAGAAGGTCTTGACCGGTTGGAGCGAGATCCCCTTGAGGCGTGCCCGCAGGTTTTCAACGTGCCGGGTTTTGTCGTGGGCTTCGTGATGTCCTTTGCTCGCCCAGTTTTCGTAAATCAAAAACTTTGACGGGTCGTCGGCCGCAATGTGCAGGTCGTAATTGAGGCAGCCGGCCTCTTTGCGCGTGGGCGCAAGCATTCCCGTCAACAGGGCGCGTAATTCAGCCTCCTTGCCCGGACGCGCTTGAAATGTGACAACCAGAGTCAAAATTGTTAAGTTCATAAACTCATTTCTTGGTAATGCCAAAATGCGCGGTGATGTTTAATGGGCAGAACTGAACCAGGCCGGGCCAAGGATGTCAAGGGCGTCGCTTTCCGGCCGCAATCATCTCGCAGGCTTTCTCGATCCGGCGTCCATGTGCCTTCGGTTCCTTGGCGGAGTCCATCCAATCAATAAAGTCCCGCCGCTCGAACGGCGTGAGTTCTCTCCACTGAGCCTTGGCCATCGGGCTGGCATTCAGGGCTGTGTAAAGATCGAATGACGCGACTGAATAACAACAGGGGCGTCGCTTTCCCGCCGTGAGCATCGAGCAGGCCTTCTCGATCCGGCGCTTCCGTGTCTCCGGTAGTTTGGCTGAGTCCAGCCAGCTTATAAAGTCTCTGCGCCCTATCGGCGTCAGATCGTTCCACTTGGCCTTCGCCACCGGGTCAGCCGCGAGGGCTTTGCCAAAATCCCTTGCCACTCTGGGCTTTGATTCTTCTCCAGCCGCCTTGGGTTTCATTCTATTTAGTTACATCTTTTGAAGCGCCGCCAGGGTCGTCCGCACATCCTCCAGCGAACCGACCGCCACGAAGACATGGTAACTGAATTCGCCCGAAAAGCCATCCGGGTTTTGCAAACGGAAAACGCAGTTCCATTTTCACCACCCGATAGGCTTTCATATTCCAGCGGCCATACGTGGGTCCGCTCCCATTGCGCGCCGCCTCCGGCCCCCGGGAAAAAACGCCCATGGCATACTTTCCATCGGCGGTCGAAAAGACCAGCGGCAGCGCTTGCTCGCCGGGTCCATCATCAATCGGGGCAAGCCTCCCGGTTTTCGGGTCAAAGACTTGAAACTGATCGAACTCCGGCGGCATGTAACCGGTCAGCGCTTCGATAACGCAGCGCGTGTTGCTGTCCTCGGCGGCCAGAAAAACCGTGAACTGGCACTCGATGGCGTGCGGCAAGTTCTTGCAGCCGATCACCACCCGCTTGCGCAGACGATCATTGGAAAGAATCGTCTTGTTGCGCGCGGGTTTTCCGCCGGAAGTCTCGCCCGGATTCAACCAGAAGGCGGGCTGGCTGAAGGTCTCAAGCTGATTTCCGCGAGCCTGCATTTCCAGCAACCGACTCGACGAGGTGGCGCCGCGGCCGTCATCAAGCGAGCCGGCCTCCGTCGGGTTGAACGTCTCCTCAGCGATGGGCTCTACCCCCGCGTTGCCATTCCAACACGTCTGCAACTCCCGGCCGTGGTCCGAGTCATCAATGAACTCCTTGCCACCCCATTGCAAGGACTCAATCGCCCCAGCCGTCCGCGAGGTGGTCTTGATCACAACCTCCGAGCCTCCGGCCGGCGCCCGAATGACCGCCTCGCCGCTGACCACCGGAGCCCCCGCCAGCGCGATCGGCAGCATGCCAAAAACGATAGAGCAGCCGGTGACGACGTAAGACAAAACGGTCTCGCCGGTGATGCCCCGCTTCGGTGTCTCCGCTTCTTGGTTTTGTGCCTGGTCTTGAATCACAATCAACTCCTGATCCTTAAATGTTCGACGATGCCTGGCGTAGAAAGCTGAGCCACCGCCGACTTGCCACATGAACCGCGACAGCGGAACTGACCGCGCCAACGGCGGCTGGCTCCGGCGACTTTTTATGCAGCATGGTCATCGGTCAAGTGTTTTACCAAATCATCGCAGAATTTGTTGATGATTTCGTCGCCGTGTATGATGTCAGCATTTGTTCCTTTTGGAACGGTCATATCTCGAAAATAGCCGCCGCCAACGTATTTATATGTGAATTGCGATCTGAATTCGTTCAGTTTTTCGACCAGCATCTGTTCAGCATTCATAACTAAATAAAACAGGTTGTTCGTATATTACAATGGCCAATTGAATACGAATCAAGCGGTGCGGCGGATTTGCAGTGCTATATCCGAAAGTTGCGCATTTTTGGCAAAATTTTCCGAATCGTCTTTCCCAATGACCAATGAGAAATTCTCAATTCAGATTCAGCTTTTGGTTGCGGCTTGCCCCGCTGCAGTGCGATTCCTGAGAATTGCGCATTTTTGGCAAAACTTCCCGAACGATGTGCCCCAATGATAAATGACAAATTTTCAATGACCAATTCTCAATTCAGATCCAGCACTTTGGTTGCGGCTTTGCGTTTAAAAAGCGCGGATCGCAGTCAGGGCGTCCCTCCCCGGGGAGATGGGCTTTTTCCAGCCAGGCGAATTCTTCCGGGCGGCGTTTCCTCCAGAAGCGACATTTCACCGGGCGTTCAAAAAATGTGACGCACCCATTCAAGCCTTCGTGGCTGGTTCTGAGGGAACTCTGACACTTTGCGCCCAAACCTCATTTCAACCCGCCGTGAAAATAACTCACCTCATAGGACGCCAGTTCCTGGTTCACCTTCTTGAGATCAACTCCTTGCGGCACAATAAACGCCGTCCACGCCGGCCTCTTGGGCATTTTGTCAATGGCCTCAAAGAGCGCTTTCACGCCCTCTGTGCCCAGCGCGCAATTGAGCGAGTTGAGCGTCGCCTTCTTCACGCTCGCCTCCCACTCCGCCACGGTGATGAAGTTATTGATCGGAACCAGCTTGCCTCCCAGCATCTGGCCGGAGTACTTGTTGAAATACCCAAGATACTCCTGGGACAGGCTCAGCGCCATCGTCATCCCCAACATTTGGTTGAAATAGCTGATCTGGTCGTTCATCACATCATCGCCCCAATATCGCTCGATCATGTTCGGCGGCATCGGCGGGGCGTCGTTCCCCTTGGTGCCGGCCAGGGTCAGCGCGTATTGTGCGAAATAGCCGGGCTGGATTCGATCAATCGCCTTGGCATGGGCAATGTAGTTCATCAACTCCACATATCCGGCCGAAACGAATACCTGGTTCAATAGCTTGGTTTGATCCGCCCCGGGAATGGGCGTGATCACCGGCGCGTCCATGGATTCCATCCGCACCGCCTCGGGATTCACCTGCTTCTTATATTTCTCGTCCAGCGTATCGTAAAGGTCGCTGCCGATTTTATGCACCAGCTTGAGGCTGGTTTGCGTGTAATCGTGCGCCGGCGGCGGATTGGGCGCCGCGGCCGCCGCCGTCACCACCACCAGCCATGCAACTGTATATGAATATATTTTCTTCATCTCATTTCAGACCGTCGCGGCAGCGGCATCGCTGTTGAATTATCTACTTGACTGACAGCGTCCGCCGTTTGCGGAACCCTTCACCCGTCGGCTGTCAACCCTTGCTGCCAGGCGCTCCGGCCTGCTTTTCCGCACTCTACAATAATTGCTCAACATCACGGGAGTTGTCAAGCACTATCTGGATAAATGTCAAGACCGCCCGGCACAAATGGCGCCTGCAAAAGAAATCACGATCACAACCTGTTCAATCACAAGGCGCCGAATGAAAACAACGCGGGCCTAAGCCGCAATCTGCTCTTCAATCGTTCGCGTTTCCACTCACAACATTTCTTGGCTTTTGGAAAAATAATGCTTAATATAAGTCATTCAGACTTTTGCGCAATGACTGCCATCAAACTTCGCACACTTGCCAAATCAGCACTTCATGTGCCAGCCTTGGTTTTGACACGGGGCGCTTCCCAATTGTATTTGCGTTAAGTGCTGTAAATAAACCAGTTGCGTATGTTTTTAAAATGCCTGGGCGGCCAGCCTGGCGATCTGAACCCCAGGCCGAAATGGAACTGGAACCTCCGATTTCTCCGTTTTCTCCGTTTTTTTGAATGTAAACTTTCCCGACAATAAAGGGCCGCCGGCAAAGAAACCGAATCCTCCAAAGCACGGTATAAGCCGCGCTTCCTTTCCTCTATTTGTAACGGTACACCTTCACGCGCTGGATGGCGCGTTCGGCGAAAGAAAGGTGCGGCTGTGAAAAAAGCCGGACGCCAAAGCCCGACTGCTGCTCGGCCACCGCGTTGGCAAGGTCTTTTCGCAGGGTCGAGTCGTCCCCGCCCAGATACCGCGTGACAACCCATTTGCCGTTTTCAAAGCGCCCCGCGGCCTGCTCGACCAACCCCACAAACCCCGGTCCCGGTGTGCCGGGTGAAAAGGTCACCTGCGCGTTGTCTCCCGCCATGAGGAACTCGTCCGGCGCCGTCGCCATGAAGATGCCGTAGCCAATCGGAGCATCGGTGGCGGCGCTGCGGCCCCACCCCGCCAGGGACACGTTGAGGATGTAACCGCCCAGCTTGACCTGCGTGGCCGGGTTCTCCCGGGTCAGCCAGACGCCGGCGATCGTGCCCTTGGCCTGATGCTCCAGCACCAGCGGGGCCAGTTGCCCAAGCGTGGCGTAAGCGTTCGGCAGCGGAAGGTTGCTCACATCGGCGGGCGCCACCGACCCGGCATCCCCTGCCCGGAAGGCCGTCAGCCGCTGCAACTCGCCGATGCCCATCGAAGAGTAGCCAACCGCCTTATACTGCCCGATCGCATAGAACGCGTTGGCTGCGCCGTGGATGTCGCCGGCGCACTCGGGAATGAACAGCGTGTTGCCGGATCGGCTGTAACGGGCGGCCAGCTCGGCAAAGTTGGTCATGTAAATATCCGGGCACAGCATATCAATGTGCGGTGCGCCCGCGCGCCAAATATCGTGCATGTGCGCCTGCGGGCCGCCGCTCGGGTAATCGCCCGGCCCTTTGTCCGTCGGCGCGTTGAGCCAGGCGTTCACAAACATCGGGATGCCGTATTCGCCCTTGCCCGCCTCAGCCACCTGGTCCACGTACCGGGCGTAGTTCCAGCCCATGAAAACCTCGTCGGTCTTCTCGCCCTTCCCGAAAACTTCCTCCCAGCTTCCCGAGGCCTTGAAGCCGGCGGCCTCCCAGATCGTTCGGAATTCCGGCAGCAAATCGTCCTTGTGCTTCTGGAGATAATCCATCAACTCCCGGGGTGCCGGTTTGGCGAATGCGTCGTTTGCCTGCGGCGAGCGATCCCGCGCATCGCCGATCAACCCGACCTCATTCTCAACCTGCGCCATGATCACCCGGTGGTTCTTGTCCACCTGGCGAACATGGCGCATCAGCGCCGCGAACGCCCGCGCGTCCGCCTGCCAGTTGCTTTGGCTCAACGTCGAGAGGATCTCCACGCTCTGGCTGTTCTGAATCTGCGCCTTGGGAAAGCGCGCCTGGTTTGTTTTCACCCACCCGGGCGTGAAGTTCGATTCCCCATTCTTCCAACTCCCAAACCAGAGCCAGACGATCCTCAGATTGGACTTGTTGGCGTTCTCAATGGCCGCGTCCACGAAGCGGAAGTCATACTGGCCCTCCTGCGGCTCGATCCACGCCCACGCCACGGCGGTCAGCACCGTATTCAGATGCACCTGGTTGGCCAGGATTGGAAAAATCCTCCGCATGTAATCCAGGTCCGATGGCGCCGTGTTCGCCAGCTCGCCCGAAAGCGCCAGGAATGGTTTGCCGTCCACAATCAATTGCCTGGCCTCCCCCCGCTGCTCCATGTGGGGAAGGCTCTGGGGGTATGCCGTGGCCGCCAGCAGCAGCGCGCACACTATCTGGGTTTTCATTGTGAATGAACGGTAAGAAGCCGCGGCAGGCATGTCAACACCAGCCTCACACGCGGAATTGCAAGGCGGCCAGGCGGCGGTACGTGCCCTCGGCAACGGCTTGCAATTCCGCGTGTGTGCCGGATTCCACGACGCGTCCGCCGGCGATGACAAAGATTCGATCCACATGCCGCACGGTGGCCAGCCGGTGAGCGATGATAAATGACGTTCGCCCCAGCATCAGTGTTTCCAGCGCTTCCTGAATCAGCCGTTCACTCTCCGAATCCAGGGAGCTGGTCGCTTCATCCAGAATGAGGATGGCCGGATTCTTGAGGATCGCGCGCGCAATGGCGACGCGTTGACGCTGGCCGCCGGAGAGTTTGATCCCACGCTCCCCCACCAGCGTGGCGTAACGTTCGGGAAAGGCCTGGATAAACTCGTGCGCGTTGGCCTGCCGGGCAGCCTGTTCGATTTCCTCCGCGCCGGCGCCCGGCTTTCCGTATGCGATGTTGTCCGCGATGCTTCCGCCGAACAGCAACACCTCCTGTGGCACCATGGACATTTGACCCCTAAGCTCGGCGAGCCGGTACTCGCGTGCGTCCCGGCCGTCAATCAAGAGCCGGCCGTCCGACGGGTCATACAGACGAAGCAATAGGGAGATGAGCGTGGATTTGCCGGCGCCGCTCGGGCCGACCAGCGCGATCCTCTGTCCGGATGTTGCGGCCAGGTTGATCGCGTCAAGAACTTCGACCCCGGGCCGCGACGGGTAACTGAAGTGGACATTCTCAAACACGATGTCGCCCCTCAGTCGCGGCAATGTGGATGGCGGCGTGGGGCTTAGCAGCGCCTTCACTTCGCCAGTTTCCCGGAGCAGTTCCCGTACCCGCTGGGTCGCTCCGATGGCCTTCTGGAGCTGGCTGTATAACTCGGCAAACTGGCCCATCGCTCCAGCCACAAAGGTCGTGTAGAGACCGAATCGGGTCAGTTGGCCGAAGGTGATTTCCCCCTGCTGGAGGAGTCGCGCCCCCGACCAAAGCACCAGCACGATGAATCCGAACAAGGCGAAGACGATGAAGGCGATGAACGCCGCCCGCAGCCGGGCGCCGCGCAAGGTGGTGGTCAGGAATGATCCCAAGGCCCGGTGGTAGCGATTGAGTTCGTATCCTTCGTTGGAAAACGCTTTCACATTCAAGATGCCTTGCAGGGTTTCCTCCACGATCGTCGCGCTGTCGGCCAGGCGATCCTGCGCTTCACGGGAAATCTTCCGCGTCTTGCGGCCAAAAACCACCGCCGCCGCGATGATCACTGGAAGGCTGGCGAGCATGATGCCTGTTAATTGCAGCGACGTGACGGCGATCAGGGCGATGCCGCCAATCAGGATCGTCGTTTGCCGAAGAAACTGGGGCAGGATGACGACCAGCGTGTCCTCTATTTGAATCAGGTCGCTGGATAGACGACTGGCCAACTCCCCCACGCGGCGCTGGGCGAAAAACGTCATCGGCAGCGAGATCAATCGGGCGTAGGTATCGCGCCGCAAATCAACCAGGCTCCGCTGCCCCGCGGTCGCGAAGGAGAGGGACTGGAAGTAGGAGAGACTGGCTTGCAGCGCCAGGATGCCCATCAGCAGCAGCGCCGTTCGATCCGCGCCCGCCATGCTGTTGCCGCCCTGGGTGTGGCCCATGGCGGCGTCAATGATGCTTCCCGCCAGGTAAGGAAACGAGAGACTCAGCAGGCTGGAGACAAACAAGGCGGCCAAGGCGGCGCTGAACCGGCCCCGGTAGGGACGCAGATACCGGAACAGCTCCAACGCCTGCTTGAGGTTTTCCCGATCCAGCTTCGCCTTCGGCAGCTCGATCCCCGCCTGGTCATTTCTTGAATAACGCGCCATTCCACGATTCTAACGGAGATTCATCCCAGAGCCAGCGGCAATCTCCGCCGTGGAGGAACCCATCCGGAGCAATCCCAAACCCCGGACGCAAATGGAGGCCGTCTGCTCCAGGGCTTCCTCAGGGTTTCGGATATTGATGTTCGCAGATTGAACTTGTTTGATGCGGAGCCTGCTTCTTAAGATGAGCCTTCAAATGGGCGCTCACCTTAGAATTCCATTTGACAATTTTCATTTCAAGTCGTTCGCGCTCGGTGCGGTCGCCGGCGCGGCTGCGATGTTTGTCCTTGGTGTGCTGTTCCTGGCGGCGCTGGTGATCAACCGCCGTGAGAAGGCCGCCAGGATCGGCGCCGCGCCCGCCTTCTGTCCTGCGATCGGCGATCCAGCGGTCACGCAGGCGCTCCAGCCGATCCGGCAAAAATACAACGTGCCCGCCATGGCGGCGGTGGTGTTGCGAAGCGATGGAATCAAGCATGTCGGCGCGGTTGGGGTTCGCAAGCGCGGCACCGAAATCCCCGTCACCCTGGACGATCTCTGGCATCTGGGTTCGGACGGAAAGGCGATGACCAGCACTTTGATTGCGCGTCTGGTGGAGCGCGGGCAGTTGAAGTGGGATTCGACGCTGGCGGAGGTGTTTCCCGACCTTGCCCCGCAAATGAATCCACAATTTCAGAAAGTCACTTTGCTCCAGTTGCTGTCCCATCGCGCCGGTCTGCCGGCGAATCTGAACCTGGCCGAGTATGCTGGAAACGATGTGGAATCTCTGCGCTTGCGGGCCGTGCGTGAGTCGCTTGCCAACAAGCCGCAAAGCGCGCCGGGCAGCAAGTACGAGTATTCCAACCTCGGATACATTATCGCCGCTGCGGTCGTGGAAAAAATTACCGGCAAATCCTGGGAACGGGCCATGACTGAGGAAATCTTTGATCCCCTCCAGATGAAATCGGCCGGATTCGGCGGGACGGGCACGCCGGGGGCGATTGACCAACCCTGGCCTCACACCGGGGATGGCAAGCCGGCCTCCGAAAACGGTCCCGCGACGGACAATCCACCCGTGATGGGATCGGCCGGGCGTGTGCATTGCTCGATTCAGGATTGGGCCAGGTTCGTGCAGGACCAGTTGCGCGGAGCGCGCGGCGAAGCCGCCTTGCTCAAGTCCGCATCATACCAGACGTTGCAAACACCCCCATTCGGCGGCAACTACGCGCTCGGTTGGATTGTGGCGCAACGCGGTTGGGCTGGCGGCAAAGCCCTCAATCACGGCGGCGACAACACGATGAATTTTGCCAATGTCTGGGTCGCCCCGCAGCGCGACTTTGCCATTCTGGTTTGCGTGAACCAAGGCGGCGACACGGCATTCAAGGCGAGCGATGAAGCTGTCGGGGCAATGATTGATTTGCTCAAGAAGCAAGATCCATCGAAATAGAACCATGAACCGGACCTGGCGTGATTTTTGATTCGCATCTTTAAAAACCCCTGTCTATACTTGCACCAATCTCATATCAATCTCATGCAAACTCCCTTCTCCCGCCGTCAATTCATCAAAGATTCCGCTCTGTTTGCCGGGGCCGCCGCCAGCCTGCCGCTCCTGCCTTCCTGCTCGAGCAACGGCAGCCCACCCGCCGCCCCCGCGGCCGCGGGCCTTCCGCCGGCGCCTGCGCCGATTGCCGCGCCCCCCGGTTTTGGCGTTGCCAAGGGACCGTTTCAGCCGACCTGGGAATCGCTGGCCGGCGGCTATCAGGTGCCCGACTGGTTCCGGGACGCCAAGTTTGGCATCTGGGCGCACTGGGGGCCGCAATGCCAGCCCGAAATGGGCGACTGGTATGCGCAAAAGATGTATCAATTTGGCGGCCCCATTTACAAATTCCATGTCCAGAAATACGGCCACCCCTCCAAGTTCGGCTTCAAAGACGTCATCCACGAATGGAAGGCCGAAGAGTGGGATCCCCAACACCTTATTTCGCTCTACAAGCGCGCCGGAGCGAAGTATTTCGCGGCCATGGCCAACCACCATGACAACTTCGATATGTTCCACTCCAAGTATCAGCCGTGGAACAGCGTGACCATCGGGCCGAAGAAGGACATTGTCGGCGGCTGGGCCAAGGCCGTCCGCGCCGCGGGCCTGCGTTTTGCGGTGACTTCGCACGGGGATCGGGCGTGGAGCTGGTATCAGGACGCACAGAAATCCGACCCGACCGGCCCGCTGGCCGGCGTGCCTTATGACGGCAAGATGACCAAAGCCGATGGCAAAGGCAAATGGTGGGAGGGTCTGGATCCGCAGGATCTATACGCGCAGTATCATCCAATGGGAAGTTACAATTGGCCGCAGGACGGCAATCCGCCGCTGGACAAGGCCTTCGTGGAAAAGTTTTTCCGCCGCACCATTGACCTGATTAACAAGCACCACCCCGACCTTTTGTATTTCGACGACACCATTCTGCCCATTTATCCCTCCAGCGACATCGGCCTTCGCATTGCCGCCTATTTGTACAACAC
>JBEKOF010000126.1:0-12710 GCA_049522055.1 Verrucomicrobiota bacterium
CAACCCCGCCGCCGCTTCGTAGAAATCTCCCATCGCAACCGCTACTGGAAAGGACGCCCCCGCAACTATCGAACCCTTAACTAAGGGCCATTCGGGTCAGTCCCTAGCAATGCCGCATTTTGTCCCGGTGTCAATCCTCTTTTTAAACTAGTTGACAGGGGGCAGAATTTTACCACGGGTGAGCGGTCCTGAAAGCATGAAATGTTTCTGCCCAGCCCGCCGCTTTTGGAACCAAGGCAAAGCCTTTTGCGTTCTATGCGTTCTCTCGCGGCAATTCATATTGTTGACATGATGAACAGGATTTACAGGATTCAATTGCTGCCATCCGGGGCCGGGGGCATCCCGTTAAACCTGTCAAAAGTTTTGCGTTCTCTGCCCTGCCCGCTCTAGTTTAAACCCTAAACAACGCTAGTTGAGTTTTTCAAACCTAAGTAAATCACTCGTCTTACTTCGTTTTCAACCCATCCACAGTTTACATGTTTTTTGTAAGATGCTCCTAAGCAAATAGTTGCAATCAAATCCGCTTGCCACTTTTTGCCCCTTCACGGAAAAAGCTTCCCCCTCCAAAACCTCCGATTTCTCCGTTTTCTCCGATTTTTTCGATGACTCCAGGATCTTCCCTTTCCATGCCGGACCGGCCACCGATCAACCGCCTCATTTAAGTTCACCCATCTCCGCGTCAGCGCAACTGACCGCGCCGCCCGACATGTCGCCGATGATTGGGGATACGAAGCTAGTGAGGAGGTTCGGTGTGGAATGGGGCGCCGGCCTGGTAGAGTTTGAGCTCTGACTGAAGCATCGCGGCCAGCATGGTGTCGGATTGCGCCCCGGCCAGGCTCAAGGCCCTCTGCGCGGTTTCCACTGCTTCGGGAAAGCGCCCGGCTTCGGCGAAGGCGGCGGCGAGGGTGGTGAGAAAGGCCGGGTTTTGCCCGCTGGTCAGGGCATTGGCCTGCCGGGCCAGTTCCACGGCCCTGTTGCCGTCGCGCAGGGAGGCCTCCGGGCTTGTGGCGAGAAGCCACGCGAGATTATTTTGCAAGGCCGGATTGGCCGGTTCGATTTGCAGCGCGTTTTGGTATTGCGAAAGGGCATCTTGCATCCGTCCCAGTTGGAGAAGACAGAGGCCGAGGCTGAGACGGAGGCCTGCGTTGTTTGGATTGGCATCCAACGCCTGTTGCAAGTGAGCCAGCGCTTGATCCGGTTTGCCCACCTGGAGAAGGGCGTTGCCGAGGTTGAGGCGGACTGGCACGAAGTCCGGCTTGATTTGCAAGGCGTTTTGGTAATGGGCGATGGCTTCGTCCACCCTTCCCAGTTTGAAAAGAACATTGCCAAGGTTGATGTGGGCATCGGCGTTGGTGGGATTGAATCGCAACGCCACCTGGAACTGGGTGACGGCTTCGCTGAAGCGATCCTTTTGCACCAGAGCGTTGCCGAGGTTGTAGTGCGCTTCGGCGAAGTCTGGCATGACTTTCAAGGCCATCAGGTAATGGGCGATGGCTTGGTCCACATTTCCCTGTTGGAGAAGAGCGTTGCCAAGATCGGCGTGGATTTCCGCGTCGTCGGGATAGATTTGCAGGCCGTTTTGGTAATGGGCGACGGCTTCGTCCAGGCGTCCCTTCTGGCAAAGGAGAAGGCCAAGTTTGCTGAGGGCGGTGTGGTTGCCCGGGGCGCAGGCGAGCGTGTGGGTCCACAAGGTTTCGGTGTCTTTCCAATAGCCGGTCTGTTTCCAGGAGCAGATCATCAAGGCGGCGATCAAGGCGGCCATCAATCCGCCCAGCACGGCGCGCGGCAGTTTCCACCGCCGGCTCCAATCCCCCACTGCCCATGTCGCCGCCAGCGCCAGCCCTATGGCGGGCAAGTAGGTATAGCGATCGGCCCGGGCATGGTAGGATATTTGAATGAACCCAGCCACCGGAAGGAGCATTCCCAAATACCAGAGCCAACCCATGAGCAGATACGGGCGGCGTTCGCGACAGGCCCAGACCGTAATGGAAATCGCCGCCAGCAGGACAAAGGCCAGACCAACCATCCAGAAGGGCAGACCGTTGGGCGGATAGAGATATGGGATGGCCAGCCTGGCCGGACAAACCATTTGCCGCAGGTAGATGACATAAGAAACCAAGGCATTGCCAATGCGCCCGAAAAGCGGGACGCGAACGGACTCAGGAATTTTGACCGGCACAAGAGCGGTCGCCACGCAGGACGCGATCGAAAGCAGGAACAAGGGAATCTTCTCCTTGACTAATCGCCAGAAGAGCGCCGCCTTGCCGCCGCCGGCCCCGTCGAGCTTGAAGCGTTGCAGCGGCCACCAATCCAGCAAGAGCAAGACCATGGGCAGTGTCACCAGCATGTTTTTGGATAAAAGGCCCAGGGCATAGGCCAGCGCCACAGCAGCGTAGCGCCGGCGCGAGGGTTGGCGCACATAACGCGCATAGGCCCCCAGCGTGAGCATAAAGAACAGGCCGCTGAGGACGTCCTTGCGTTCCGAAATCCAGGCGACCGACTCGACGCGCAGCGGATGAATGGCAAAAACGGCCGCGACAAAGGCGCTGCGCCAAAGGGCGCCGCTCATCCGGCGCAACACGAGAAACAGCAGGACAGCGGAGGCAGCGTGAAGAAGGACATTGGTGAGATGATAGCTGCCGGCATGCAGGCCGTGGAGTTGATAGTCCACCATGAGGGAGAGCATGGTCAGGGGGTGGTAGAAATAGCAGACCGGGTGCATCCACGCCCAGAGGAGGCCCTTCCAAGTCAGAGCGCAGGTGACCCTGGCGTTGGCGTAAACATAAAGGTCATCATCGAAATTAACGAAGCCGAAATGCGCCGTCTGCCCGAAAACGGCAAAGGTGATTGCGACCAGCAACAGGCAAAGCGCCGCCACCGGCCCGCGTTGGTCGAGGCGGCCCGTGGCGACGGGGGCTTTTGGCGGAGATGGCGAGCCGGTCATATTTTGCTGGCGAGTGTCATAGATAGATCATCCACGGCGGCGGGTGGATGACAAGGCAAGCCGCAGTGAGAAATTCAAATTCCAGGGGTGGCTGACGGCGGCGAAGGGGCGCCTTGGGGGCATGGTGTTTAACGGCGCCTGGCGACACGCCCGACATTGGCAACGCGCCCGCCAACCCCACCATGAACCACGGGGCCACGGACGGCTCTGCCGACATGGCCACGGCCAACGCCAAAGTACACCAGCCCGCCGGTTGGATACCAACCGTAATAATATGAATCGTAATAGACGGGTGGATAAACGGGATAAGCCGGGGCCTCGACATAGGAGGCCGGCGGGGCGACCGGCACGTCGGAATAATCCCGCGGCGGCGGGGCCTGGGGCGGCGGTTGCGCCGGCACGCGGGCGGGCATTCCTGTTTGCGGCTGCAACTGGCCATAGCGAAGGAAGATCGCCTTGATGACATCCGAGGGAACGCCCTGTTGTTGCATATAGATGATGTTGTCGGCGCTGAGATAGAAGGAGAGCCGGGAAGTATTGATGTAACCGACGATGATGTCGGCGGAGAGGCCGCTCTGGAACATCTTCATCACTTCGCTGACACCGGAAGCGAGGGGCGGGGGCCTGGCCAGGGCCGGGCTGGGATCACTGGACGCAAGGGCGTGGCTGGGAGCGGCAAGAAGCACAGCCGCCAGAAGAACCGCCCCGGTGAACGTCCCAAAAATGAATTGTCGCGTTCTCATAAATTGCCGTTCCCATTGCTCTCCCGCTCAACACAGATTTACACCCTGCGGGCAGGGCGCGCAAGTGATTTTCGTTTCGTCGGGACGCCTCAGTTTTTGAACGGGAGAAGGATCACGGGGCCAGGCGGTGGATTTTCCAGGAGGCATCGGGCTGGCGGGTGTAGAGAAAGCGGTCGTGCAGGCGGTTGGGGCGGCCCTGCCAGAACTCGATTTCATCGGGCAGGACGCGGTAGCCGCCCCAAAAGGAAGGAAGGGGCACCTGGCCCGCGCTGAATTTGCGCTTCATTTCGGCCCATTTCTGCTCTAGAAGCGACCGGGTGGTGATGATGGAGCTTTGGGCCGAGACCCAAGCGCCCAATTGGCTGCCGCGCGGGCGGGTGATGAAATAGGCGAGGGTTTCGGCGGAGGGAATCTTTTCGGCGGCGCCGCAGACGATGACCTGGCGTTCGAGCGCCAGCCAGGGAAAGAGGAGGGAGACGTGGGGATTCTCGGCGATCTGGCGGGCTTTGCGGCTCTCGAAATTGGTGAAGAAGACGAAACCGCGCTCATCATAGCTTTTCAAGAGGACGGTGCGGGCGAGCGGACGATGATCCGCGCCCGCGGTGGCCAGGCTCATGGCGTTTGGCTCAACGAGCCTGGCGTCCACCGCCTGCTGAAACCAAAGGGCAAACTGGTCGAACGGGCTGGGCTTGAGTTGGGCGCGAGCCAATGCGCCGCGGGTGTATTCCGAGCGGGTTTCGATCTTCATGACATTGCCAATTGTTCAGGCATCCGCAAGGAGCGTTGCCCCGGGAAGGGAAAAAGTCAAAACAAGCCGATCTCAGACCTTGTCCTTCTTTCGATAGGCCAGGCCTTGGAAGTGGGCGATGAGGTCGCCTTGGTCGTCTTTGATTTCGACGGAATAGGTCCCGATTTTGAAGTTTCGGGCCAGTTCGCGCGCCTCGGCCCAAAGGGTACCGACGCCGGCGGCTTTGATAAAGGTGATGCTGACGTTGAGAGCCACGGCGACCGCGCCGTGGGAGTTGGAGGCCGCGGCGAAGGCGAAGTCGGCGAGAGTAAAGATGGCGCCGCCTTGCACGGTGCCGATGCCATTGAGATGGTGGGGATGAAGGGTCATGCGGGCGGAAGCGCGGCCCGGGGAAACGGAGAGCAATTCGATATTGCATCGCCGGGCAAACTGGTCGTTGCCAAGGAGCTGTTTGACTTGTTCCATGTGCGTGGTGTCGCGAAATGGTTGATCAGCCATCGAGGCGCTTGAAGAGTTCGGCGTTGCCGACGATGTTGATCTTCTTGTTTTGCAGGGCGAGAATGGCTTTGTCCGGATCGTCGAAGCGGAACAGGAGCAATCCTTTGCTGTCGGACTTGAGGGTGAAGGCGTACATGTATTCCAGGTTGATGCGGGCTTCTTCAAGGACGGCCAGGACGCGGGCCAAACCGCCCGGGCGGTCGGGCACTTCGATGGCCAGCACGTCGGTGACCTTGACGAGCAAGCCGTGGCGCTCGAGGAGTTCTTTTGCCGCCTGCCAGTCGCGCACGACCAGGCGGAGGATGCCGTATTGGCGGGCTTCGGCGATGGTCATGGTGAGGATGTTGATTTTGGCGCGAGCCAGGATTTTGACCGGGGCGCTGAGGGCTCCGGGTTTGTTTTCCAGGAAGAGGGAGAGTTGCTTGAGTTTCATAAGGAGCGGGGGATTACATTTTGCGCTGATCGAGAACTCGTTTGGCTTTGCCTTCGCTGCGTTGAATGGAACGGGGCTGGATGAGACGGACGCGGGGGCGCAAACCGGTGGTGGTTTCGATGGATTTGGCGAGGCGGGCCTGCAATTGTTCGAGTCCGCCCACGGTGTCGGTGAAGAACTGGCTGGTGACCTCGACCTGGACTTCCATTTCGTCAAGCCCGCGTTCGCGGGTGAGGATGATCTGGTAATGGGGCAGGGCGCCCTCGACCTGCAAGAGGGCGGTTTCGATTTGGGAGGGGTAAACATTGACGCCGCGGATAATGATCATGTCATCGCTGCGGCGGCTGATGCGTTTGATGCGGCGCAACGTGCGTCCGCAGGCGCAAGGCTCGGAAGTCAGGGTGGTGATGTCGCGGGTACGATAGCGGATCATGGGCATGGCGTGCTTGCTCAAGGTGGTGAGAACCAGCTCGCCTTCGACGCCCTCCGGGCAGAGCTTGCCGGTGGCGGCATCAATGATTTCCGGGTAGAAGAAATCCTCGAAGAGGTGCGGCCCGGCCTGGCAAAGGCATTCCATGGCGACGCCGGGGCCGATGATTTCGGACAAGCCGTAGATGTCATAGGCCTTGATGCCGCTGTCTTGTTGAATGCGCTGGCGCATGGATTCGGTCCACGGCTCGGCGCCAAAGACGCCGGCGCGCAGAGGGAGATCCTTGAGGTTGACGCCCAACTCGGCCGCCTGGTCAATGATGTGGAGGAAATAGCTTGGGGTGCAGCAAATGGCGGTGACGTTGAAATCCTTCAGGACCATGATTTGGCGCTGGGTGTTGCCGCCGGAGATGGGAATGACGGTGGCGCCGAGGGCCTCGGCGCCGTAATGGGCGCCCAAGCCGCCGGTGAAAAGGCCGTAGCCGTAAGCATTCTGAATGATGTCGCCGCGATGCAAGCCGCAGGCGGCAAAGCTGCGGCACATGACGTTGGTCCAGACATCCACGTCTTGCTGGGTGTAGGCGACGACGATGGGCTTGCCCGTGGTGCCGGTGGAAGCGTGGAGGCGGACGATCTCGCTCATCGGGCAGGCGAACAAACCGAAGGGGTAGCCGTCGCGAAGGTCGGTCTTGTCGCAGAACGGGAGGCGGGCAATGTCGTCCAGGGATTGGAGGTCGGCGGGTTGGAGGTTGCGGTCGCTCATGCGGCGGCGGAAGAGGGGGACGCGGTCAAAGGCATGGGCGACCATGTTTTTGAGGCGTTGGAACTGCAATTGGCGCAACTGGGCGGTTGGCAGGAAATCCGGCGCGCTGATGGGATCGAAGGGCGCCACGTTGTGGACGGGGTGTTTGCTCATGGGGATTGGGCTGATTTGTCAACCATTGCCAGGAACCAATCAGGCGGGCGGATGGGTTTGCGGGCGGCATTGGTAAAAGCATGGATGGTGTGGCCGCGCACCACGGGATTTTGGGTCTGCTGATGGCAAATCTCCACGTCGAAGCGAAGGCGCGCGCGGCCGGAAAACCCGGCGGCGGTGGAAACGGCCAGCAAATCATCATAGCGCGCGCCGCCGCGAAATTCCAGGTGGGCCTCGACCAGGGGCAGGAACAGGCCGCGCGCCTCGAGGGCGGCGTAGGAAAGGCCGAGGCGGTGGCGCATCCATTCGGTGCGCCCGCACTCGAACCACTCCAGGGCGCGGGAGTTGTAGAAGGTTCCCATCTGGTCCGTTTCGCTGTAGCGGACACGCAAGTTGAACAAGTCGGCAGGCGGACTCATGGCGGGTTCATGAGGAGGCCGCGGCGGCCTGGCCCTTGTTTTGACTGGCGCGGCCCAGCAGGAAGGCAAGCCGGTTGCCGTCGAGGAATTCGGGCGCAAAGGCCGAGGCGACGGCCTCGAGCCAGACTTCTTCGGCCAGGGGCAGGTGGGCGCTCAACGCGCCGAGAAGGGCGACGTTGAGCATCTTTTTGTGGGGCAGCTTGGCCGCATCAATGACCGATGGCTCAATGGTCAGTCCCGCCGAACGCAAGAGATGGCGATTTGGCTCGATTTGGGCCGGTTCGAGGGCGAGGAGAAAATCGGCCTCGCCCGCCGGGACCATGGGGCTGAGGATGAGGGTTCCAAAGCGGACGTCGCAGGTGACCGAACCGCCGCGCTGGCTCATGCCTTTGATTTCGCTTTTCTTGACATCGAAGCCGGCGCGCAGGGCGACGTCGGCGATGATGTCCGTGGCGGTCAGGACCCCTTGGCCACCCAGGCCGGCGACCACGATGTTACACGGCGGGGGCGCAGGATTCTTCATTTTCGTGGCAGGCGCAGAGTTTTTCGTATTCCTTGAGTTCGCGCGCGATCAGAACGCAGGGCCGCCGGGCGATGAGGACGGCCAAGGCGCGGCTCTGGAGGGCTTCCTTGAGGGCCTGGTCGAAGGTGTCCGATCCGGCGCGGGGTTCGATGACCTGGACGTGGCGGATGCCGCATGCACGGGCCATGTCTTCGAGGACGACCTTGCCGGTGGGTTCATGCTTGAGATTGCGGCCAGTGGCCGGGTGTTCTTGATGGCCGGTCATGGCGGTGGTGGAGTTGTCGAGAATAATAACGACATGGCCGTTGGGCGGGGGATTGTAGGCCATTTCCACCAGGCCGCTGATGCCGCTGTGAATGAAAGTGCTGTCACCGATCAGGCTGACGACCCGGCAGGCTTGATCGGGGGGCAGGACGTGGCGCAAGCCCAAGCCGACGCCCAGGCTGGCGCCCATGCAGACGCAGGAATCCATGGCTTCGAAGGGCCGCAAGGCCCCAAGGGTGTAGCAACCGATGTCGCCGGCCACGATGCAGTTCTGGCGGCGAAGGGAATCGAAGACGATGCGGTAAGGACAGGCGTCGCAGAGTTGAGGCGGTTTTCCCGGCGGGAGGGCGGGTTCCGGGCTGGAGTCGGCGCGAAGGATGCGCCGGACCCGGGGCACGTCCAATTCGCCAAAGCGATACATCTCGGATGTTGCAGCGACGGGAATTCCGGCGGCGCAAATGGCCTGGAGGAGAAAGGGATCGCCTTCCTCGATGACCAGGCAGCGTTGGACGCTTTTGGCGAATTGGGCGATGAGGCGCAAGGGCAGAGGATGGGTGAAGCCAAGTTTGAGGACGCCGGCCTCCGGGGCGGCTTCGCGGGCGTGCATGAAGGAAATCCCGGAGGTGATGATGCCCAGAGAGGGGTCGCCCGGCACCAGCCTGTTGAGCGGGCAATGCTCGTTCCATTCCAACAGATCGGCCAGCTTCTGGCGCAAGCGCCGGTGAGCCAGGCGGGCGTTGCCGGGAACCATGACGCGGGCGTGCAAATCGCGGACGAAGGCGGGGGCTTTGGGAGCATCGCGTTCGGGACGCGGCCGCACGACGGTGCTGCTATGACAGACGCGGGTGGTGACGCGAAGCAGAACGGGAATTTTCCAGCGCTCGGAGATTTCGATGGCGGCGCGCATGAAATCGTAGGCCTCCTGGGAGTCGGAGGGTTCGAGCATGGGAACTCCGGCGGCCAGGGCGTAGTGGCGGTTGTCCTGTTCGTTTTGGCTGGAGTGCATTCCCGGATCATCGGCGGAAACGATGACCAGGGCGCCGGTGACACCGGTGTAGGCGACGGTGAAGAGCGGGTCGGAGGCGACGTTAAGGCCGACATGTTTCATGGCGGCCAAGGCGCGGGCGCCGCCAAAGGCCGCGCCGATGGCGACCTCCAGAGCCACCTTCTCGTTCGGGGACCATTGGGCGCGGCCGCCCAGGCTGGAAAAACTTTCGAGGATCTCGGTGGAGGGCGTGCCAGGATAGCCGGCGCCGAGAGCGACGCCCGCGTGCCAGGCCGCCAAGGCAATGGCTTCGTCGCCGCTGAGCAAGAGTCTGTCTGCATTATCCATATTATGCCTTTGAAAAGACAAATAATAAGCATTGCTAAAAGCAAAGCAAGTCATATCATGTTCGCTAATCCCATGTTCTGGCAGCAGGAAATGGAAACGATGGAACGCCCGGCGCTTGAGGCTCTGCAGCTCAAACGACTGCGGCAAACTGTGCGCCGGCTGGGGCGGGTGCCATTTTATCGGGGGAAATTCCTGGAAGCGGGGATCAAGCCGGAGCTGATCAAAACGGCGGCCGATGTGCGGCGGCTGCCCTTCACCACCGCGGCGGATTTGAGGGAGAATTACCCGGACGGATTGCTGGCAGTGCCGCGCCAGGAAGTGCTCAGGCTGCACACATCGAGCGGGACGACGGGAAAGCCCAAGGCGTTGTTTTTCTCCAGGCGGGATGTGGACCGGGCGGCGGATTTGATCGCGCGGGCGTTTTGCATGACGGGGGTGACGCGGCGGGAGGTGTTCCAGAATATGATGAGCTACGGACTGTTTACAGGGGGCCTGGTAATGCACTACGGGGCGGAGAAAATCGGCTGCATGGTGATACCCGCGGGACCGGGGACGTCGGAACGGCAGTTGCTGCTGATGCAGGACTTTGGAACAACGGTGGTCCACATCACCCCCAGCTACGCGTTCTACTTTGCGGATTTTCTGGAGAAAAAGGGGATTGATGCCCGAAGGGACCTGGCGTTGAGGAAGGCGTTCGTGGGTGCCGAGCCCTACACCGAAGAGACGAAGCGGAAGATCGAAGCGGCGCTGGGAATTGATGTGTATAACTCGTACGGCTTGACCGAAATGAACGGTCCGGGCGTGGCGTTCGAGTGCGGGGAGAAATGCGGCTTGCATTTGTGGGAGGATCATTTCGTCCTGGAGATTATCAACCCTGCGACGGGCGAACCCATGGGCGAGGGAGAGCCGGGTGAATTGGTCTTGACGAGCATCAACCGCGAAGCGATGCCGCTGTTGCGCTATCGAACGCGCGACCTGACTTGCCTGATTCCCGGGGCCTGCGCCTGCGGGCGCACGCATCGGCGGATCCACCGGATCACGGGGCGGTCCGACGACATGTTGATTGTGCGGGGAGTGAATATTTTTCCGCAACAAATTGAGCGGGTGCTCATGTCCATACCGCAGATTGGGCGCAACTACCTCATCCAACTGGAGGGGCTGGACGAGATGACGGTAAAAGTGGAGTTGTCGCCCACGGGTTTCGACGGGGAGGTGGGGCACCTGACGCAACTGCAAAACGAGGTGGCGGAGAAGCTGCGGGCCGAGCTGTGGGTTCGACCCAAGGTGGAGCTTGTGGCCAGCGGTTCGTTGCCCGTGACCGAAGGCAAAGCCAAGCGAGTGGTGGACAAGCGATCGCTGTGATCGGACTCAAAACATCAACTTTATGAGCACGGTAAAATTGGTGGCGGTGTTCGCCGAAAACCGGCCCGGGCAGGCGGCGCACGTGGCCGGAATCCTGGCGCGGGCCAATATCAACATCCGCAGCATCACCGTGGCCAGCAGCGGCAATTTCGGCGTGATGAAATTGTTGGTCAACCACCCGGATCTGGCCCTGCACGCCCTGAAGCGGGAGGGATTCGCGGCGACGCTGACGGAGGTGATCGCGGTGGAAACGGCGGACAAGCCGGGGGCCCTGCACGCGGTGGCGCAGTGCCTGGCGGCGCATGATATCAACCTGTGCAACACGTCGGGTTTCGTGGCCAACGACCGGGCGATCCTGGTCATCGAAGTGGAGGACCCCGCCCAGGCTTGCAGGATTCTCAAGAAGGAGGGACTCCACATCCTGACCCAAAAGGAGACGCTGACAATTTAGGCAAACCTCAACCAGGAGACACGCATGAACGCAAAAACTTCGCTTGCCAATAAAGGCTGGACGGTCGTAATTGCCGGCCTGACGATCAACCTGATCCTCGGCGTGCTGTACGCCTGGGGGGTGATTCTCAAGGCGCTGGTCAGCGATTGGCATTGGACGAGGACTGACGCCACGCTGCCGATGTCCGTGGCCACGGTTTGTTTTGCCGGGATGATGGTGTTCGCGGGGCGCTGCCAGGACAAATTCGGCCCGAGGCCTGTCGCCACGGCCGGGGGCATCATGCTGGGTCTGGGTTTGATTGCGTCGGGGCTGGTTCATTCGCCCATGATGATGGCGTTGACCTTTGGCGTGGGCGCCGGGTTGGGGATCGGGCTGGGTTACTCGGCGACGACTCCGCCGGCCATCAAATGGTTCCCGCCCTCGCGCAAGGGTGTCATCACCGGGATTGTGGTCAGCGGCGTCGGCCTGGCGGCGGTTTATATCTCACCGCTGACCCAGTATCTTCTGGGGAAAACCAGTATTCCGACGACGTTTGTCTGTCTGGGGGCGGGCGCGCTGGTCCTGGTGCCGCTGCTGGCGCAGTTATTGCGAAACCCGCCGCAACAGCCGGTGGCGCCGGCATCCGCCGCGCAAGCGCCCGCCGCGGCCCGGCGGGAGTCGGATTGGCAGGAAATGCTGGGCACCGGATCGTTCTACCAACTCTGGTGCATGATGGTGCTCTCGGCCTCGGCGGGTCTGATGATCATCGCCCAGGTGGCGGTGATCGCCAAGGAGCAGGCGAAATGGAGTTGGGGATTTGTGCCGATCGCCACGCTGGCGATCTTCAACACGCTGGGCCGCCTGCTCAGCGGGGTGCTCTCCGACAAAATCGGACGGACCCGGACGATGACGCTGGCGTTTTTGCTCCAGGCGGTGAATATGCTGGCCTTCAGCCATTACGACAGCCCGTCGCTGGTGGTCTTCGGTTCGGCGTTCACCGGGCTTTGCTATGGGACCATCTTTACGCTGATGCCCGCGGCGACGGCGGATTTCTACGGCCTCCGCAATCTGGGAGTCAACTATGGATTGGTGTTCACCGCGTTCGGCGTCGCGGGTGTGGTCGGCCCCATGCTGGGGGCGCGGATTCGGGATCACTTCGGGTCGTATCTTTATGCCTATGAAATCTCGGCGGGAATGCTGGTGCTGGGAGCCTTGATGGCGATGTGGACAAAACCGCCCGTGCCGCAGGCCGCAGCGGTGGCGGCCCCCGCCGGTGTTTCGCCCGCGCCCACTCATTGAACTTAAATGAGGCGGTTGACCGGGGGCCGGTCCGGCATGGAAAGGGGAGATCCTGGATGAACCAAAAATCGGAGAAATCGGAGAAATCGGAGGTTTGGGAAGGGGGATTTTTCTCCGGGAAGGGGCAAAAAGTGACGAGCCGATTTGTTTGCAAGTGCTTGCATAATAGCAAACTACAAGATAAAATGCGAAGTGATGAATAGTTGTTGACATTCGTTCAGAAGCGGCAGATAAAAGTCGGGTTCAATGATTCCAGAACTCCTGACATAGAGTCAACAAGAACGGTCTAATTTTACCTCGATAGTTCTGGGTATTTTCTGGGTTTTGAGGCTCGGCAGGGTGCGGACTCAAACCTGTCCGCTTTTTTGA
>JBEKOF010000127.1:0-12705 GCA_049522055.1 Verrucomicrobiota bacterium
GCCGCGCTCTCAGTTCAGGAAGTGCTTCGTTCGGACCCCAAGAATGTGGATGCCACAAGAATGATGGCCCAACTCGCCGAGTCGTCCCGTTCGCCTAGCACTTTGTTGTGGCGCAGCCGGGTCGTGGAACTCGCCCCGCACTCGCTGAGCGACAGGCTCGCCCTTGCGGAAACCGCCCTGACCATGCACGATTACGCCACCGCCACCAATACCCTGGAAGGAGTGGACGCCGCGGACAAGGAAACCTCCGCCTACCATAATGTAGCCGGCATGGTCGCGGCTTCCACTGGCCACCCCGACGAAGCCGAGAAGCACTTTCTTGAGGTCTCCCGTCTGGAGCCTCAGAATCCTTCCCCGCAATTGAATCTGGCAGTCGTGCGCCTTCACCGAACTAACACGGTGGAGTTGGCGGAGGCGCGAACCGCGCTCCAACGCCTCGCCGCCAACCCAACCAATTCCGACCTGCGCTGCAAGGCGTTGCGCGAGCTGACCCTGGATGCCATGGGCTACGGTCATGCGGACGCGGGTCTGGCGCTCTCCAAACAATTGACCCAGGAAACCAATTCCGCCTTCACGGACCGGATCCTGCGGTTGGAGGTGCTGTTGGAGACAAAGAGCGCGGAGTTCAAGCCGACACTTACCGGCTTCCAAAGCGAAGCGGCGACGAATCAAAGCAAGATTTATGAACTGGCCACCTGGGAGATGGCGAAAATTTCGACCAAAGAAACGCTGGCCTGGCTGCGCACTCTTCCCCTGAACATGCAGACCAACCAGCCGGCGACACTGCTGATCGCCGAGTGCTGCACGGCGACAAAGGACTGGAAAGGACTCCAGGTCTGGCTCGAAAAACAACACTGGGCCGAAATGGAGTTCCTTCGCCACGCGTTCCTGAGCCAGGGCTTGCGCGAACAGGGATTGGCCGACACCGCGAAAACAGAGTGGGAACAGGCGTTGAAATCAGGCAATGCTCATGAGCAGAGCCTGGTCATGCTTTTCCGTTTGGCGGCCCAATGGAACAGGGTCAATGATGCGGAGGATTTGCTCTGGACCATTGTCAACCGCTATCCACGGGAAAAATGGGCCAGGCGAACGCTGACCCTGGCCTTGCTGGAGGGCGGCCAAACCAGATCGCTAATGCAGCTTTTCGACCAGGAATTGAAAAGAAGCCCTTCCGATCTCGCCGCCATGAACAATCTCGCCTCGATTGCCTTGCTCCTTGATGCGAAGGAGCTCAAACCATACGACCTGGCGCGGCAGGTTTACCAGCAAGTCCCCACCAATGCATCCTTCGCCTCCACCTATGCCTTTTCCCTCTATCAGCAGAAAAAAACCGCCGAGGCGCTGAAAGTCATGCAGCAACTCAAGCCACAGGAACTTGACATCCCATCCATCGCGGGCTATTACGGGGTCATTCTCAAGGCGGCGGGGGATGGCGCCAACGCCAAGATTTACCTGGGCAAGGCTGCCAAGGCCCGGCTCCTGCCCGAAGAGCGCAAGCTATTTGCGCAGGCAATGGCCGGAACCTGATCGCTTACACTCAGTACACCATCGGTAGGAACAAGCTGGTCCGCAAGACCGGCTTGTTTTGCAATGAGGGCCTGGGCTATGGATACTTGGTGCGATAAAAAATCGTTCCTCCGACCGGATCGTCGGTATATTGGAATGCACCTGTGCTATTAGCGGTCACAGTCCCGATATCCTGCCAGTTGGGAGGGCTGAGCGTGGACGTGGACTGCAGATGGTACGTGTAACCTGGTATGCCGTTCCCAATGATGAGGACCGAACCATTTCCAAGATCCGTGATCGCCAAGTTCTGGCTTTGGGAGTTGCTCACCTCGATGTCCACTGTAACGGTGCCCACGGCGCTTTCACCATAGGGGTCGGTGACCGTGTAGGTGAACGAATCAGTGTTGGTGAAACCCAGGGGCGGAGTGTAAAATACCCACCCGTTTGTCACCGTGATAGTGGCGCCGTTGGGGCTGGTCGGGCTAACCGTAATCGTGAGCGGATCGCCGTCCGCGTCGCTGCAGTTGGTGAGTATGTTGGGAAGGCTGACCTTCACGCCCTCAGTCGGGTAGCGCAGGATGGCAAAGTTGCCCGCGGCGGGCGGCGTGTCAATCACCTGCGCCGGTGTCAAGGAATTGGTTGCGCCGGTGAAATTCAGTTCGCCGGCGTATTCGGCCACCACCGTGTTGGAACCGTGTGGCAGCGCGTTGGTGGCAAACGTGGCCACCCCGCCGGACAAAGTGCCACTGCCTCCGATGCTGCCATTAACCCGAAAGTTCACCGTGCCGCTGGGCGTGCCCGCGCCGGGGGCAACCGCGCCGAGCGTCACGGTGAACGTCACGCTGGCCCCTGGCAGCGCCGGGTTGGCCGAAGAGGTTACCAAAGCGGTGCTGGCCGACTGCGTTATCGTGAGTGTGCCGGCCACGTAGATAAAAGAGTAGTTCGGGCTGGCCGAGCCGCTGGCCGTGATGGTCTCGGGATAGGTGCCCGCCGGGCTGGAGGCCGTTTGGGTCGTGCTGATCGCCGGCTGGGTGATGAGACTGGAGGGGGCGTCGCTGTTGACGAAGCCACTGTAGCTGACTGTGAAAACGGGCAACGGGGCTCCATAGACTTTAGTCGCGTCGTTCGCCGTGATGGTGAGGGCGGCCTTGTTGACCATCAGTGTGCCGCTGACGTAGGTGAAGGAGTAATTGGGGTCCACTGCTCCCGAGGCGGTGTAGTTGCCGGTGTAGGTGCCCGCGCTGGCCACCCCGCTAAGGGCGGAGGAGACGGTGGGCTGGGTGGTCAGCGACGAGCTGGTGTTCCCGTTGACAAAGCCGCTGTAGGTGACCGTGCTGCTGGGCACGCTGGTCCCGTAGGTGATCGTCTGCGGCTGGGCCGTGATGGTCAGCGGGGCAGGGCTCACGTTGATCGTGACGTTCGTGGTGAACGGCAGAAGATCTGTGCTGTCTGCCGGCGTAAAAGTCACCGCGATCGTTTGGCCGGAGCCGGCATTCAAGACAGTGCCGGCGCCGGGGCTGAAACTGAAGGTGCCGGACACATTGGTCGAGTCGTAGTTGGCGGTGGCGTTCAATGGGGAGGCGCCGAGCGCCGTGCCGTAAATGATGTCCGCCGGATTCGCCCAGGTCAGGGTTGGATAGGCCTGACCGGCAATGGTCACCGACCATTCCGTAAGTTCGTTGGTGCCGCCCGACTCCATGTCGGCGAGGAAAAGGGTCCACTGGCCGGCGGCATTGAGGCCGTTGAAATTGGCCAGCGCGGTGGTGCGCGGCGAGGTATCAAAAACGGTGGCCGGGTCCACATTCCGGTCGTCCGGCTGCCAGGTGCCGGTCAGCGGCGAGCCGGGGGCTGGAATGGTTTTGCTCTCATACAGGTGAATGTCCCCGTTGGCCGCGCCGTCCTGAAAAGTCACGTTCAAGCCGCTGTCCGCATATCCGTAAGGATTGGAAGCAGTCTTACCGGGACGATTGAGCAGCACGGAAAATCCGTTGGAATGCACTAGGTAACCGTAGAGGTCGCCGTTGAATTCCCCGGTGGTATTGAGATGCACGGTCACCGAGGTAATGTTACCGATGGAGGAATTGAAGGTGCGCACATCGCTGAGACCGGAGGGGTCGCCATCGGGTATCAGGCGGTTGGTGGTGAAGGTATAGGTTTGGGTGGGTTGCGCCTGAAGGAGGAGCGGGGTCGCAATTCCAAGGAGCGCCAACAAGAATGGGATTCCAAGTTTTTTCATCGGTTGAGTGATTTGAGGTTGGTTGCGCAGGGCGGCTTTTTCCGTCCGGCTTTGCGCATCAGCCGTGCTGAAAACAAAAGGGTTCGAGATGGTCTTTTGCAAATCATGGATTGGTCGAGCGATAATATCGCGATCCGCCGGCGGCTGTATCCGTAAATTCAAAGGCGCCGGTTGCGTCAGCCGTGCTGGTCCCCAGCGTCTGCCAGACAGGGGTTTGGAGGCTCTCGGTGTATTGGATCGTATAAGTGCGTCCCGCGATTCCCTGAAACTGGATGAGAGAGGAGTTGTTGCCCAGATCCTCGATGGCCACAATGTTCTGGGACTGGGCCAGGTTCACCGGAACGTTGATCAGGACCGTTCCCGTGGCTTGCAGTCCGTCACTGTCGGCGATCACATACGTGAAAGCGTCGGAGTTGGTGAATCCCGGCAGCGGGGTGTAAGAAATCCAGTTGCCGCTCACGGCAACCGTCCCGCCGTTGGTGCTGGCCGGACCGGCGGAAACAAGCGTCAACGCGCCGTTGTTCGGATCGCTGCCGCCAGCCAGCAAGCTGGCGGCGCGCACTTTGGCTCCGCAGTTCTGGCCGCGTTGCAAAACAAGATTCCCGGCCACGGGCGGCTGAAGCGGGATCAGGCTGACATCGTCGAGGCCCAGATATTGCGGGTCGTCCCGGAATCCGAACTGAAGGACGGAGCTGGTTCCGGCGGCGGTGACGATGAATTGTTCGTTGGTCCAGTTGAACGGGCCCAGGTTGGTTTGGCTGAGGATGGTGTTGGTGCTCGACAGATTCGTGTTCCAATTGACAACAAATTGGTTGGGAGTGCCGGCCTTCGGATTGGATAACCAGAAAGAAAGCAAATAAGCTTGTCCCGCAGTGGTTGACACTGTTTGGGAAAGATACGCGAGAGAACCGGCCTGTCCAAAAGCTGCGGCATACTCTCCTGAATGAGGAGTGACTAGCGAAGTGGTGACCACGTTGTCAGACGTGTTCCCCGTTAGACTCCAGCTTGAAAAACTGCCGGTCTCAAACCCGCCGTTTGTCAGCACTGACCGGGAGACCTGCAACGTGAACGGGAGCGTCCGCGTCAGGCCAGTGTTTCCATCCGTGAAAGCCAGTGCTGTGGAATAAGCGCCGGAAGCCAAGTCGTTGGCGGCGGAATTGAAACTCAATGATACCGGCGTCGCGATACCGCCTGCTGGGAGCGTGCCGCTGGAGGCCGACACATTGAGCCAGGCCGCAGTGTTGGCCAACGACCACGATAGCGTTACGGGTCCAAAGTTGCTGACGTAACAACTCTGGGACGATGGGGTGAACGGCCCTCCAGGCAGTCCCGTGGCGGTGAGGCCCGCTGCGGGGGAAATGACCAGGTAGCTGGGGGGCGCGAGGGCGTTGATGAGGGCCTGGCTGGCCGGAGTGCCCCACCCAGTGCAAAGATCGTAGCCGGGACAGGCGAAGAACTGAGTCGGGCTGCCGCTGTTGGTGTTGTTGCCGGTGGTGATATCATGAAAGCACGAGAGATAGTTTGTGGCCTGGCCGAGGCCGTAAATGGCCGGGTTGATGAAACCCACCGCCGGCTGGCCGTAATCGCCCGCCTGTTGGTTTGCCAAGGCAACGACGGCCGCCCACAGCGGCGCCGAACAACTCGTCCCGTAGAAAGCGTTGGTAACGCCGTCATCGTAGATAATCGAGACATTATACCCAACGATGGCCACATCCGGGAGGTTTCTGTATGTCGTGGAGCCACCATTGATTGTCATGTTCATCCCCTGCTGCCAGGTTGGAATCGTGTAGGTAGTGCTGATTCCGCCTCCTCCGCCTTGCCCGTTGTTGAAATTCCAAACGGTTTCCGAGGACCATGCTCCGCCGGAAGTGGTGGACAAGCTGGTTGCGCCGACGACGGTGATGAAAGGGTTGTCCGCTGGAAAAGGGATCGCCCCCGTATAGGCGTCCACGTCTCCCGCCGCGGTGAAAAAGGACTGTCCTTGTGCCGCAAATTGCTGAAAAATCTGATCGGCGGTCGGATCATCGCCCGGATTCCACAACCAGGACGAACTGAGCTGTTTGGCCAGATTGTCCTCAGCCATCCGGCTCAACACAGAATCCACAGTGCCTTCCGACCCCGCCTCATACACGATCAATTCGGACAGTCCGGGGGCCATCGCCAGAGCCAATTCAATATCCAAGGCCACTTCGAAGTTGTAGGCTCCAGGGGTGCCCAGGAATCCATCCAGCAATACATTCGTCACCGTCACGTTTGGCAGTCCTGCCCGGCTTTCATAATCCGCAATGTCGTTCGGGTAATAACCATCCAACTCCAACAGCCCCAGCGCCTGTCCCGAACCGGTATTGGTGACATCGGGAAGGTAAGCCGCGCGAAAGTCGTTTCCCTGATAACTGCCGCCGGGTCCTGTGCCGGCATTCGGCGCCGGGCCGGCAGGGCCGCCATCGGGAACGGCTCCAAGGTTCGCTGGACGCGGCGTCATGTAGTTGTCCAGCCCGGCGATGCGCAAGACCGGGACATCCAGATCAAGGGAAGGCTCGACATCCGGCGCGTAAAATGTCCGCGCTTCGGTCGGATGCTGGTAAACGAGCATCTTGACATGAAATGCCTTCTCCGCTTCCGCCGCCGACCCGCTCACATCCAGCAACAGGCGATTCGGATGCCTGCCCGTCACCTTCAAACCCTGCCCTTCCACAAAGGCGGCGAGCTTCTGATAATCCTGTTCCGTCGGACCATATTGTGCCGTGAACTGCCCCGGAGTCAGATAATGATGATAATTGGGACTTTCGGGGTCATAGAGCTGTTGAAGCAGGTTTGTGAGTCCCTGCCTGTTGCGCAAGGGCAGTCCGATGGAAATGGCCATCCGCGTCAACGCCGGCACATTGCCCATCGGTTGCAAGTGCGCCACGACCGCCGGCCTGTGCCCGGTTAACACCTGCCGTTCCGCCGCCCGGCTGGCCATCGTCAAGAGCAGAGCCAGCGGAAAAACGGCCGTTCTCAAACAGGACTGCATATAAATCGAACACTCAACCGGACAACACGATTCACAAACTCTGGATCGCTTGGCTCTGCCCTCCTCCACGGCCGTGATCAAAAAACCCTCCCGCGCCGTCCCACTTGTCTTCAAGCAACCGATATGCCACTAAAAGTATTCAGGCCAGCTCGCGAGCTGGCCTGAATAAATACGAAAAGGGCGAAACGGCAACGCCATTAATTGTCAGGCCGCCTGGCGCTTGCGCAAAATCCGCAACGTCGTCGCTCCGAACGGCAAAAGGAGCAACAAGCCGGAGATAATCGTGGTCGTCTCGGGAACAGGTGTCCCGCCCTGCGGGAGTCCCGTTCCAAGGAGGATCATGTCCTGCCCGGAGCCAGAGCCAACTGGATCCGGCACCAACGCATATCCGGTAGTCGAAGAAACCTTGGCTCCGTTGACAACGCCAACATCGGATACATAATCATTATAGACATTAGGATCGCCAGTTTGCAGTCCGGGAATTGTGAAAACCGTCCCGTTAATGGCGCCGTAGCCGGTGCTGTTGTATAGTGCATCCCAAATGGCCAAGGCCAAGGCCGCTCCTTGATCTTGCAATGATGTTCCTGATTGGCTGGGATTACCCCCGCTCAATATTGTCCCTGAAAGCTGGCTGAAGAGGTAACTGGCATTTTGAACGCCAACCCCGCCATCCGTATTATTAGCACCTGCCCAATAAGCAGGATTCAGGCCGGGTTGTGCCTGCGGGAAGGTATCGTAATCGTAGGTATGGGAGGCTGTATCCAATATGCCGTCTGGGCTAAGGCAGGCTGTCCAAAATGGGGTGCTGAGGCTGGGATTACTGCCCGGGGCAACATCAAAGGAGTAAAGGCCGATGATGTCGTTCCCGGCGGCGTTTACGATCTGCTGCGATCCATAGTAAGCAGTAAAGCTCGGGTTGTATTCAGCGTAAGTTGAATAGTCCGACAAAGTCATCGTTACCGTGCCAGTGGCATGCGCGCTTCCGGCAAGACAGATTGCTATCAATGGACATCCCAACTTTAGTATTATTTTGCCCATCTTCGTCATAGTCTCATTCGCTTTTCTCATTTTGGCTAATTGCCGGGCGCCTCGGAATCTCAGGCCGCTTTGCGTCGTTTGCGCAGGATGCGCAGGGCGCTGGCCGCAAACGGCAGCAGCAGCAACATACCGGCGATAATCGTCGTGGGCTCGGGAATATTATTCCGCCTGACAGCGCCATTCGCCACAGTTGGGGTTGCCTGTTCGGCTCCATCCGCTGTAACCGCCCAACCGGGCAACACCAAGGCCAACGCAACAGGACTTGCGGGACCCGAAGTGGCAGGAACCGCCTGGCCCGCGGCATCAAAGTATTGTGGGCAGATCATTTGGGCACTCCCGATCCACGCGATTCCCAGCGCCATCGCCGCCACCATTGTTGCCACTTTCAATCTCATGTTCTCTTCTTTCCGTCGCCGATGTTCGCAAAAAGGAACTTTTGCTCTGCTTCCATGACCCGCATATTCCCTTCATGCAATTTGAACAAACTCGCTCTCAACGCGAGAACCAGTCTAAATTAATTCCCAATGCCTGCGTCTGAATAATGGACATGGTTGCCACAAATTAGGACACTCTCTGGAATTGATTAAGCCTTTGAAAACCAATGGGTTTTGCGTGGAAGAACGGCCCGCGCGTGTCAGCTGCGAACAAAGTCAACGATTCTTCACAATCAAGAAAAATTCTTTTCCAAAATGCAACAATTCGGTTGTTTTGTAAGCGGTAAAGTGGAGTCCCCCTTGACCTGGTGTTGCCGGCTGATGAAGACCCTGTGCCGTTGCTGGAAAATCTGTTCCTGCCGGTAGAAGGGCAGGTGATCGCAATACTTGGCCACCAGGATTTGCGCCAGCAAGCTGGGTGCGGCCAGCTTAGCCGGAAGCGTTCTTTTGGGGCAGAAAGGGGGAAAAAGGAGGGGGCGGAAAAATCGGAAAAATCGGAGAAATCGGAGGTTTCGGAGGAACTGAAAGGGCGGTTTTGAGGCGCAAAAGCCGGCAGACTGGTTTAATTGTAAATACTTTAATAGTAGCAACTTATAACGTATAATGTGAGTTTTTTATCGGTGTAAAGATTAGTAATATGAGTTGTTTACTAGACAACTTCCCAAGGCAGGCGCGTGGCGTCAACCTTGGGCATTGGGACGATGCCCCGTTGGGGCATGAATGGGTCCAATGTTCTGGTGGGATCCTGGAAATTCAGTCCGACGGGGGATTGGTCAAGGGGACGGCGCGGTAGAAGCGCATGGGGGAGCCGGCAGCGTCAGGGTCGGCGAAATCTATCAAACCATTGACAACCTGGTTGGTGCAGACCGGGATCCAATCAATGGAATTGGTGGTGTAGTCAATGTGGAACCATGCTCCGTCAGGACCTTGCGCGGTCAGATGGAAGGAACGGTCGCCCAGCAGCGCGCCTGTCCACCCCGGAAGCGGAAATTCATTGGCAATGATGAGGGCCTCGGCACGGGACGGAAAACCGGGAAGGTAATCGGGCGGACTGTTGGTTGACAGGCTCAGGCTCAAAATCACCGTCTTGGCGGGACTGTTTGTTTGGTCATCGGTTGGAACGACGGTGATCATGGCTTCGGTCTGCCCGGCCGGAATGGTCGTCGAGCCGGGCAAGGCCACGTAGTCCACGCCGTTGCCGGCGGTGCCGCCAATGGAGTAGGCAACCAGAAGATCGCTGTTGGTCGGACCGGCGCGATGGAGGGTGAAGGCGGCGTCGGTTGGCCCGCAGTTGGTAAACCATCGCCAAACGGCGGCGGGAGACTCCCAATTGCTCCAAGTGGGGGGCGTATTGGTCAGGCCGAGCCAGGACCAGCAATTGGTCCCGGCGATGGCGATGGGGTCGGAGGCAATAATGCTGACAACGGGGGGCTTGTTGGTCGGCGGGGGCGGCGGGGAGAGGACGGTGATGTTCACCGGGGCCGAGGTGGCGGAGAGACCGGTGTTGGCGGCGGCCACGGCGGTCAGCGCGTAAGACCCCACGGGCGCGTTGCTCCAGATCAGTTCGAAGGTGTTGGTTTGAAAAGCGGGGGGGGCGGGAGTCAGCGGCGTCGCCAGGAGCAGCGCGGTTGCGGAAACTGGCAGGCCAAAACCGAGGCTGTTGGAGCCGGCCATGAATTGGAGGCTGGAAACATAGCAGGCGGGATCATGGGCGTAGGCCAGGAGGACGATGTTGACCGGCGCACGGAAGTCGGCGTTGTTGGGGGGAATGGTGATCCGCACCACCGGGGGAAAATTGGAGGCGACGGTGATGGTGACCGGCGCGGAAACGGCGGATTGGCCATTGGTGTCCACGGCCAAGGCGGTGAGAACATGGGTCCCGACGGGGGCATTGGTCCAGGTCAGGAGATAAGCGCCACTGCCGGGAGGCAGGCCGGGCGGAGCCACCAGCACGGCATTGCTGACAACGCCGAGGCTGTTGGCGCCGTCGAAGAATTGCACATCGGCGACCGAGCCTCCCCCGCTCTCACTGGCGGCGGCGATTAATGGAATGTTGGCCGGAGCCAGATAGTCGGCGCCGTTGGTCGGGGAGGCGATGTCCACGGAAAGGACTTGAGCGGCTTGCACGGTGATGATCACGGGGGGCGAGATTTTTTCCATGCCGTTGCCGCGCATGGCCTCGGCCTCCAGCGCCCAGGTTGCAGGCAGGGGGTTGGTCCAAGTGAAGGCAAAGAGTTCGCTGTGGGGGCCGGTGGAGACGCCGTTGGAGACGGTTCCCAAATTGAGCGCATACATGGGCGTGACGCCTCCGCCCGCCGGCAAGGCCATGAATTCGACTGCGGCGACATCGTCGGCGGTATCGAAGGTCAGGGCGTCAATTTGAACCGTGGCCGGGGCCGTGAACGAGGAGCCGTTGATGGGAAGGGTGATGGTGACCAGGAAATTAGAGCTGGAGGTTTGGGAGAAGAGGGAAGAGGTCGCGGTCAGAAGCCACAAACCACCGGCCAGGACGCTGATCCGCCGGCTTGCGAGCGAGAGCAGTTTCATAACTGTGACTCCTTAGATTATCTTTTTAAGGTCCAACTTAGAATTTAGCATAAATGGGGGGCAAAGTCAAGCCCGCTGACAAAAAACCGTGGCGCCAGGGCGGGACTATTTCATCAGGCCACAGAACGCGGAGGCCGCCATGAGATTTGGCGTCAGGCGCGGCCATGGAAAATTCAGGCTTGTATTCAAACGCGCTGTCACGTAAAGACAGCATCATGCAACCAAACAAATGTTATTTACCTTGGATTCTTTCGGCCATGATCGCGGCGCTGACTTGCGCGCAGGCCCAACCGACGGCGGCGGTGGCGGTGGCGGAGCGCGAATTTGGCAAGATGGCCGACGGCACGCCGGTCAAGCAATTCGATTTGCGAAACGCCCATGGAATGCTGGTCCGGGTGATGAGCTACGGGGCGATCATCACCGACGTGGAGGTGCCGGACCGAAACGGGGCGATGACCAACGTGGTGCTGGGGGCGAGCAGTTTTGACCGGTATTTGAGCGGGTTTGGAACGTCGGCCGCCGCCATCGGCCGGGTGGCCAACCGCATCGCCGGCGCCCGCTTTACGCTGGATGGTGTGGAGTACAAACTGACGGCCAACAACGGAACGAACACGCTTCACGGCGGCAGACGAGGATTCGCCTCGAAGGTATGGGAGGCCCAGGCCCTGCCTTCCCAGCCACACGCCGCCTCGGTCCGCTTCACCTACGTGAGCCAGGACGGGGAAGAAGGTTTCCCCGGCAACCTGACGGTTCACATCACGTATACGGTGACGGATGACAACGAGCTGCGGATTGACTATGAGGCGACGACGGACAAAGCCACGCCGATCAATCTGACCAATCATGGGTATTACAATTTGTCAGGCGGGGGCGATTTGGCGGGGCAGGAATTGTGGCTGGCGTGCGATCAGTACACGGTGACGGATGGCTCCTTGATCCCGACGGGCGAAATCGCCAGCGTGAGCGGCACGCCGCTGGATTTCACGAAGCCGACGTCGCTGACATCCCGGGTGGCAGAACTCAAGGCTCCGGCGGGGATTTACGACCTGAATTACGTCATCAAAGGAGGCGGCAAGTCGCTGGTGCTGGCGGCGCGGGTGGTGGATACGAAGAGCGGCCGGGTGATGGAACTGCGGACGACCGAGCCTGGGGTGCAACTTTACACCGGCGGTCCCCAAGCGTTCTGCCTGGAAACACAGCATTATCCGGACTCGATCCACCATGCCAACTTCCCTTCGACGGTGCTGAGGCCGGGGGAGACCTTCAAAAGCACGACTGTGTATGCTTATTCCGTGAAGTAGATTCGCGGGACAAGCTAGAGCGGTTTAAGAAAAAGTGTAGCCGAGGATTGATGGGGAATGTGTTCGGCGAGGCGCCGAACACGGCAGGCGAGGGCGCCCGCGCTCCCCCAAAATCCCGACGTTTGAGCGGCTACAGTTTTCATGGACTTGCTGTAGTCCGAGCATCCTCGCGCCGGCCGGACAAAGGGGCGAGCGCTCCCATTGCAGGCCAGAATGGCAAGGCCGGCGGCGCACAGAGCCAGCATGGAAGCGGTATTGGGCGCGTCGGGCACGCTGGCGACCGAGAGCTCCATTTGAAACGGCCCTTCGGAATTAGGCTCGTAAGCGGTAAAGCGGAGTCCCCCTTGACACGGCGATGGGGACGACGAGACGAGGGGATAGGCGGCGGCGGTTATCTCAAGCGGCCAGCCTTACTTGTTGTTGACGGGCCTTCTTCCAATTGAGCGGCGTCAGTTGGCCGACTTGCTGGTTGGTCGTGCGGGGCAGGCGCTCCAGCACGTCTTTGAGATAGGTGTAAGGTTCCACACCGTGGCGCCGGCAGTTTTCGAGCAGAGTGTAAATGACGGCGCTGCGCTGGCCGGCTTCTTCGGAGCCGAAGAACAGCCAGTTCTTTTTGCCGATGGCGGTGGG
>JBEKOF010000128.1:0-12644 GCA_049522055.1 Verrucomicrobiota bacterium
CGCGGCGGCATCGGAGGTGGTGGCGTTGGCGGCACCGGTACCACCGGCGGTCTGCAGTTCGTCACCTCACAGGGCAACACGGGCACCAACAGCACCCTGGTGCGCTCCTATTTCAGCGCTGTGGGGATTAATTTGGCCACCAACAACGGCACTTTCGTTTTCTTTAACGACCGGGCCGGCACGATCCTGGTGCGGGCCTCGGCGCAGGATTTGGAAACCATTGCCCAAGCCATTGAAGAACTGAATCAAACTCCGCCCGAATTGACCATTGACACCAAGTTTGCCTCCGTGACCCAAACGGACACCAAAGGCATTGGCTTCAGCTGGTTTCTTGGCAACTCCACGCTCAATAACGGCGCCATCGGCGTGCAGGCAGGCACGGCCCCTTCGTATCAAGGCCCGTCCACACTGGCCAATCCGTCCGGCATATTTCCCGGTCCCGGCCCCCTGGGCAGCGCCGGACAAATTGCCCCATCAGCCTCGGACAATGTTCTCACCGGCGGGCTGGAGAATACGGTCGGTCCGAGCGCCCAATCCATCACCCCTGTGGCGACGATCACCGGCATCTTGACCGATCCGCAATTTCGCATGGTCATCAACGCCATTCAACAGCGCAATGGAGCCGATTTGCTTTCTGCTCCCAGGGTCACAACCGAGAGCACCCGTCAGGCGCATGTGGCGGTGCAGGACATTGTGGATATTGTCACCAGCGTGGAGTTGGGAGAAACTGGAGCCGGCGGCGTTGGCAGCACCTCAACGGGCGGACTCACCGGCGGCGCGGCGGTGGCCGCCTCCAGCAGCTACAGCACCACTCCCTTTGTGGAAGGCCCGGCGCTGGACGTTCTTCCCACCATCTCGGCGGACGGTTTCTCCATCCAAATGGTCCTCATCCCCACCTACACCGAATTTGTGGGTTACGACAACCCGGGCGCCTTCGTTCCCTCAGCCACCTCGGTGAGCAGTTCCTCCATCGGCGTCCCGATCACGGCAATTTTGCCCTTGCCTCATTACCGCGTGCGCCAGGTCGTCACCAGCGTTAATGTTTGGGACGGGCAAACCGTCGTTCTGGGCGGCTTGATCTCCGAAACCATTACCAAGCAAAAGGATGAAGTCCCCGTTCTGGGCGATCTGCCCCTGATTGGAAGGTTCTTCCGGGACGAATCCTCTCAAAGCGCCAAACAGAACCTGATGGTTTTTGTCACCCCCACCATTATAGATCCGGCGGGAAACCGGGTCCACACCGACGAGGACCTGCCCTTCGCCATGACCAACATCCCGGTCCAGCCGGCCCAGCTCGCGCCCCTGCCCACCCAGAACATGCCTCAGCCGGCCCCGAACACGCCCCAGCCGGCCCCGAACCACTGACCTGCTTTTTGCAGGAGCGCCAGATGCGAAACAGCCAGACATCCTCAGACCAGCCGGTGGCCGATCAGTTGCTGCTGGTTGACGGGCACTGCTATGCCTATCGCGCTTTTTTTGGCATGGCGCCTTTGAGTTCTCCTTCCGGGCAGCCCACCAACGCCATATATGGGTTCATCCGCATGCTCTCCAAAATGCAGGCCCGCCTGCGTCCCTCCCATCTCTTGGTGGTTTGGGACGGGGGATTGGCTCAGGAGCGCCAGGCCCTCCTGCCGGAATACAAGACCCAGCGCGCCGAGATGCCCGCCGGCCTGAGGCTGCAACTGGATGACATCATGCAATACCTGCGCGCGGCCTGCATTGCCTCGTGGGTAAAGGAAGGCTGCGAAGCCGATGATTGCATTGCCGCCACCGCCGCGCAAGCCGTGGAGGCGGGCCTGCCTGTGGTCATCGCCAGTTCCGACAAGGACTTCATGCAGTTGGTGTCCGATCAGGTCAAGCTCCTGGTGCCGCACGACAAATCCGAAGTCCTCTGGGACACTGCCCAAGTCGTCCTCAAGACCGGCGTGCGGCCCGTGCAAATTGTGGATTGGCTGAGCCTGACCGGCGATGCGGTGGACAATATCCCCGGGGTGCGGGGCGTTGGCCCAAAGACTGCTGCAAATTTGATGCGACAATTCGGCTCCGTTGAGGTATTGTACCGGAGTCTCAAAGAACTGAAGTCTGACCGGTTGCGGAGCGGCTTGCTGGCGGCGGAGGATCAAGTGCGGCGAAACCAGCAACTGGTCGGTCTAAAAAAGGATATGAGTCCTGCTTTTTCATTGGAGGAGTTGGCGGTCAAGGAGAGTGATGCGGAGGAACTGCGCCGGTTGTATTCCGGCTGGGGATTCAAGAACCTGCTCGCCAGCCTGGAAGAAACCTTGCTCAGAACCGGAGACCTTTTCCATGAACACGCCCATGCCAGTTAGTTTTTCCATAGCATTCCCGGGCGCCCGCGCCTTCGCAAAACACCGAAGTTTGGGTGGACAAATCCGTTCCCAATTGCTATCTTATCAACATATTATGACCATCCACCACAGGAGCCGGGCACTTTGGCTGGCCGCCGCCTTTTTTCTGTGTTTGACAATGGCGCGCGGGCAGGGGGTCGCCAGGCTCGGAGGCGAGATGAACCTCCTGGGTTCCCTCCCGGGTGATCAGGTCTGGCCCGCCGTCTCCTTGTCCGCCACGGGAGGCATTCTCGTTTGGGAAGACAACATGATTGAGGGCAAAGGCGGTGTTGGGGGCGCCGAACTGGACGCCAACTTCAACGCCCAAACCACCTTCCGCATTCCCAAAGCCCCGTTCTACGACCAGATCAAGCCCAAGGTCCAACTGCTCCGCGGCGGCAACACCATATTTGTCTGGGAAAGCAAGGTCGCCGGCACGCCGGACATCTACGCCCGTTTCGCCAAAGGAACCAAATTCTACAGCCCCCTGGACATCCGGGTGAACACCTACATCAAGGATCAGCAAGTGGATCCGGCGGTCGCCGCCCTGGCCGATGGCGGGGCCATCGTGGTCTGGTCCAGCTACGGGCAGCGCGGCAAAATGTGGGGGATTTATGCCCGAAAACTCACCGCCACCGGCGTCGGCGCCACTCCCAAGGAGTTTGCCGTCAACCAATGCGCCTCCAACCAGAGAAGCCCGGCTGTGGCCGCCTTGGCCAACGGCAACTACGTCATCGCCTGGGTGTCCGAGCAGGAGCGCTTCACCAAGAGCGTGGATATTTACGCGCGCATTTTCTCTTCCGCCGGCATTCCCCGCACCGATGAATTCCTTGTCAATTCCAGCACCAACGTCTGCGCCAACCCCGCCCTAGCCCCCTTGGGCACGGGGGGCTTCGTCGTCGCCTGGAGCCAGCGGGACTCCGTTGTTTACACCAACGGCTGGGATGTCTGGGGAAGAGCTTTCAAGGCCTCCGGCATGCCCGAAGTCAACGAATTCAGGATCAACACCTTCCTTTACGGCGACCAATACTGCCCCAAGCTCGCCGCCGGCCCCAATGGCGTGATGGCGGTCTGGACGAGCATGGGGGAAGACGGCGACCACGAAGGAGTCTTTGGCCGCTATCTGCTGGGCGGAACCCAGGTTTCCGGCCCAGAGTTCCAAGTCAACACCACCACCATCAGCCGCCAGATGCATCCGGCGGTGGCGTGGAACGGCAATCGTTTCCTGGTCGTCTGGACCAGCTTCTCCGGCACATCCGGTTTCGACCTTTTTGGACAAATGTACGTGCTGAACCCTTAACTCCCTGCTGGCCATGAACATTTCACCCAACCTCGTTAAGCCGCGAATCCTGATCTTATCTCTCGTCCTGGTTTTGGGGATGCTGGCCGCCAAACCAGCCTCCGCCTTTTCCATCTGGGGACCTGCCGAAACCTGGCAGACCACGGCCCTGGATTATGTCAGCCGCGTTTTCTACGGCGACACCGAATTAGGCGGCCCAAAAAACATTGGCGAAGGCTCGCGCGTGAACGACGGCATTGTCACCTATGCCTACGACGAGACCTTCCTTACCTACTTCGGGAGCGACGGCGTCAAAGCGGTGGATGCCGCCTTTAATGTGCTCAACAGCCTCCCCGCGGTCACTTCCAGCAGCAGCCCCAGTTTGGAGCAGTTTTTGACACAGGGCAATCAACGCATAAACTACAGCGCCCAGTCCATTGATTTGCTGGACCTCAAATCCGTCGTGATGTGGGCCATGCTCGAGCACATGGGTTTGATCGGCGAAACTCATGTCTTTGATTTGGGGTCCCGGGTTGCCATCGCGGGGGAAACTTGCGAGTTTGATTACTTTGTCATTCAGCGGAATTTTGATCCCGATACTTTGAACCCCAGCTTCTATGTCAATGGCTCCGAGTACACCTACCAGATTTACGATCTCTGTCCCACCCCCAGTGTGGGCGATGCCATTGAACAGTTTGTGGATCCCGAGGTCCTTCCCTACAGCTCCCAGGCGGTGGCGACCATCAACTTCCTGCAGTTGGGCGGCTTTTATCTCGGCATCACTCGCGATGACATGGGCGGCCTGCGCTACATCTATAATCCCCAGCGTTACGTCAATGAGAATTTCGACCCGACCTGCTATCCGTCGGTGGGCACCAGTTCGCCTTATTCTCCCGTCTCCACCAACACTACCACCACCGCCGGCGGCACCGCGACCACGGTGACGGGCGGCGGCGGGTTGTATTTGCTGGGCGGGGTTGGAAAGATCGAATTTGTCAAAGTGCAGTACAATTCCTTGTTGGGCACTGAATTCGGAACCAACACCGCCATTTTCAAAATCCCATTGCTGACCAACGGGCAGGTCTCCATGATGTCCGTCACCCGGACCAACACCGCCCCCGACATTATTTTTACCGCCGCCAATTTGTCGCAAGGAGCCATCGCGGACACTGAATTGTCCCGCTCCATCACCTTTGTGGCAAGCACCGTCCCGGCTTCTCCGGGCGGGGGTATCATTCCCAGCGTCATGAGTCCCGCTCAGGTGGTCACTTTCAACAACATTGGCCCCATTTACTATAACGAAACTCCTTACTTCTTGACGCAGGATACCGCCATTGAATATCCCATTTTCATCTGGGGAAGCTTCGACGGCTCCACCAACGCCCCCATCGTTTTTCCCCAGGGCACCAGCCTGACGGCTTTGGAGGAACAAGCCGCTTCGGGAGGCGGCATCCCGTTAAACACCTATAGTCCGGAGGGCAGCAACAGCCCCGTGGAAAGCCCGATTATTTACCAGGAACCGTAACTTCTAAAACCCATGAAAAATACCACTCTAGCTTTGCTGTCCCTCCTCTGTTTGGGCGGACCCGCCTTGGCGGGAACATCCAGGTTATATCTCAATGTCGGCACGGTCAACCAGGTGACCAACATTGACGCCACCACCTTTGAGAATGAGGGAAACTTCGACCTCGACGGCATCAGCACTCTGGACGGCGAAATCATCATCACCGAAGGCCAGTTGGAAGGCTCGCCTTATGACACCCAGAACACGGAGCATTGGATCAACACCGACAGCGGCATCATGTTCGCGGAGCCTGGGTTTATCTTCGATGACGCGACGCCCGCGGGGCGGCATCCTTCCAAAAGCTTTTACAATGCCGGCAAGATTAGCGGCCTGGACACTCCCGCGGAGGGCATCGAGGTGATTATCAGCGGCAACTCTGTGGTGGTGGAACCGCCGACGCTGGCCGCTATTGGGGAAAACGCCGCCATTGCCTCGCTTCTCCAGGTTACCGCCACCAACATCACCAACTCCGGCAGCATGGAAGTGGGTAATTTGGGACGGTTGACTCTCTCCGGCCAGAATGTCAACCTCGCCACTGGCGCTCTGATCGCCGGCACCACCTCCGACACCGATACCAATGCCAGCGACGGCCGCGGCGTCATCGGTGGAGTGATCATCAAGAACGTGCTGTATGAGGAATTCACACCGCCGGCCGGAGTTTATGACCTCTATTGGGGGGTGACCAACAACGAGCCTATAGATCTGCCGGATCTCTCCATCTACCTTTCCTATATGAATGAGGGATACCCCACCACGCCGCTGGAAATCGTCACCAACCGCGCGGGCGATATCTTCTATGCCGAGCTGCCGGAGAGCTACTTCATGGCCGCGGCGCCGGAGGATTTTCAAGCCTACGTGTATGGATCCGATATCATGACCACGACCAACGCCGCCGGGGTGGTCACCATCACCAACGCCTATTACAACATCGTCCTGGTCAACACCGCCTTCGCCGACACCAATATCTCCGCCTCGGTGGAATTCCTGCCCGCGGGCTATAGTGAAGGAGTTCTGGACGAGTATGACCCCCTCGGCTACGAGGCCATGGTGCAATTCAGCGCGCCCGTCAAGGATGTCATCACCGGCCAGCTTGTCACCAACTCCATCTACCTGCTCGATGTCGGCGCGATTCAGGCTCCAATGTCATTCGCTCAAAACGTGGATTACTCCTCCACCTACGGCAAGCCCGATTGTTTTGAAATCACCACCGTCACCCCCACGGAATGGATTTACGGGCAGGAGTTGGGCGGCTTCGCCAACATGGAGTTCAACACCAACATGATTTACGGCTATGATCCTGTGACCGGCGGCCCCATCTATAAGAACGCCACCCCCGGGTCCACCAACGGTTCCTATGCCGCGCAAATTAACTTCAATCCGGAAGTGACCGACGGGTTGTTTCCGCTGACCGTGGATGTGGAGTTCACTCCGCTGGACCTGGATCTCCCGACCCTCACCAACGGCACGGGCCGTGTCGAAATCAGCGCCGAACATCTCAACGTCTCCAACATGCGCCTTCGCGCCAGCGGCACCGTCACCATCAACGCCACCAACTACACCGGCACTCCGGCCGGCACAGACTGGGACACTTTCAACACCGATTTGGGCAACCTCAAGGCCTCCCTCGCCGTTTCCAACCTCTTCCCACGCCAATTCAAACGCCTCCGCGGCGATATTCTTGCCTACAGTTGCGACTGGATGAACACTCAAACCAACGACGGCGACGGCCATAAAATCAACGGCACCGAACATGTCCATCTCCTGGTGGTGGATCAAGCCTTGCAGGACGTCTTCACCTCCTCCGTTCTGAGCCTTGCCCTGCGCGGCAGCAATGTGGCCGTGAGCGACAACGTCGTCGTCCTCCAGAGCGCCCTGTTCCAGACCCCCGACATGACGATTGATGGCAACATGCATCTGACCCTGAGCGCCTCCGACCTGGAACCGAAAAACATGCCCGGCTTGCAGAATTTGACTCTCACCACCAATGGCGTCCTGGACGTGGACGACCTCATCAACATCGGCGCTTCAACCACCAAGGCTCCCGGCAACCCCGTGACGCGCAAGTACATTGTCAACAGCATCACCAACCTGGGTTCCATGGCCTCGGGGGGCCTCATCTTCCAGCCGAAGATTTTTGCCAACGGCGGCAGCCTGGTCTCCAGCAATAACGGCGCCGTCCAGATGAACGCCAAAACCAACCTGCTGGGCGCCGGGCTGGGCCTGCCCAACTCCATCGTGGCCGATGGCGACATCAATTTTTCCTCCGTCTCCATCCAGGCCAGCAATTCCACCATCACCACCGGCCAGGCCGGCAGCGGCCAGTTGAACCTCTTTGCCACCGCCCAGTTGACCGATTTTCTCCCCGGCGTCCCTTCCACCAACATCTATGGCACCAACTTCTGGACGGTCAGCGCCGGTTTCACCCTCACCAACAAGCCGGCTGAGGGCGATCTTTTCGGAACCCAAATCACCACCATCGCCGCCAATTACGATCAGGAGGTCAAACATATCTGGGCCGGGACGAACCTGGGTCCCACCGCCGCCGGCTTTTACAACAACGAGGTCATCGGCCATTTGATCCTGGACCGCCAGACCAACAGCACCACCTTGCGCTTTAGCGGGGCCGGCAACAACAACGCCATGTATGTGGACTACCTGGAATTGCGCGACCTGGCCTACAGCGATTATCACGACGGCCTGGTGGTGGACCCGAATTTCACCATTTACTTCGCCAATTGCAATTTTGATCCCATCAAATTGACCCAGGTCTATACCAACATCATCTGGGTGCCGGAGTTTGCCGGGCCGAACAGCTCCGTGGAGGTGCTCTACAAAGGCGGCAGCAATTGCATCATGAACGCCCTGGTCGCCAACAGCACGGAGATTTCCTCCGACTACGACGGCGTCCCTAATTCCAAAAAAGAGCCTTATATTCTCGATAATCCCAATCCCTACGTGGGCACCATTCCATGCCCCAGCACGATTGCCTCCACCGAGGTGGTCACCGCCACCAATGGCGCCACCACTCAATCCTTGGTGGTTTGGACCGTGGGCAAGGGCGTGGTCACACCTGCGCTGCCGGGTGTCACCGTCGGGCAGACCATCGGCCAGAAGGCGTTGCCGGATCGCGGCTGGCTTTTCCTCAATTGGTCCGGCGCGGTCGCTTCCAGCCAGCCCGACATCAGCTTCCTCATGCCGCCGACCAACGCCGTCTTGACCGCCACTTTCATTCCCAATCCGTTCCCCGCTTTGGCCGGCGGCTACAACGGCCTGTTCTATCAAACCAATACTAATGGGGTTACCGCCAGCACTTCCGGCTTTGTGAGCTTTACCCTGAACACCAACGGGGTTTTCTCCGGCCATTTGCAAATCAACACCAACAAATACTCCTTTAGCTCGCGCTTCTCCGCCGATGGACTTGCCTCGTTCGACACCACCAATGGCGGCAACATCCTCTCCCTCACTCTGCAGCTCGACACGGCCAATATCATCAGCCCCTCCACGCAGGTCACGGGCCAGGTGTCCTCGGCCGGAAATTGGGACGCGATCTTGATCGCCGATCACGCGCCAGTCTGGACCTCCAAACATCCCGCCCCGCAGGCCGGCTATTACACCATGATATTGCCTGGCAACCCCAATACTGCGGCCAGCCCCGGCGGCGACAGTTACGGCACAGTCACCGTGGACAAGTTGGCCAACCTGACCGCTGTGCTCCATTTGGCCGATGGCCTCGGCGCCGGCCTCAGCCAGTCCGTCCCCGTGGCGGCCTCGGGCGTCTGGCCGCTCTATTTCACTCCCCTCTCCGGTTTAACCCAGCCGCTTTTGGGCTGGGTGAGCTTTAATACCAATGCCCCGGCCAGTTTCACCGGACAGGTCAATTGGATCAAAGCCGCGGGGCCGGGACCTTATTACCCCAGCGGTTTCGACACCAATGCGGTTTTGCAGGGCGGCATTTATGTGGGCACCAACATCCTCAAACTGGCCAGTTCCTCCATCACCCTCAGTTGCGGCGATCTGTCCGTTCCCCTCACCGACCCCGTGACCCTGAGCGGCAAGGGGAAGAAATATGAGAGCGCCGACGGCAGTTTGACCTTGACCATCAATCAAACCACCGGCCTCTTCAGCGGCGACTATGAGGCGGCGGGTTCCAAAGCCAGGACGCCGCTGGCCGGAGTGGTTCTGCAAGACCAGAGCGTCGCCCGGGGTTTCTTCCTCGGAACCAACCAAAGCGGCACGGTGTTGTTGCAGGGCGATTAGCCGCAGGCCCTCCTGGCCAATGCCAGCCCTCTGGAATGGAGAATAATCAGATCAGCTTGCGAAGTTTATGCGTAAAGAGATTAATTTAAAGTGGGTGAGGAAACTCTTCCTGCCCTTCCCGGTCTGCCTGGCCCTTCTTGGCATCGGTCTTCACTCCAGGGCCGCCTCGCCGCCGCCCAACGACAATTTCACCAATGCCCAGGGCCTGGCCGGCGTCTCCGGCTCCGTCATTGGCAGCAACGTCGGCGCCACCGCCGAGAAAAACGAACCCCCCTCCGAGACTTACACGGGCAACCAGGCCGGAGCCACCATCTGGTACACTTGGACCTGTCCCGTCACCTCGGTCGTTAACTTCAACACCCGCGGCAGCTACACGACCAACGTCCCGCCGGCCCCGCTGCCGACGGTCATCTCCGTTTACACTCTCTCGGCAGGAAGCGTGGCTTCCCTCACCAACTTGTCCCTGGTCAACGCCAACGCCGTTGACGACAACACCAATGCCGCGCCGGATGTCAGCCGTGTTTATTTCGAAGGCATCGCCGGCACCACCTATTACATCCAGGTGGACGGCAAGGAAAACCTCGCCACCGGCAGCTATTGGGAAGGCAACATCGTCCTCAATTGGGGGCCTAACCCGTTCGCCGGCGAGTTCATGTTTACCAGCCCGGTCTTTGATTTCGGCCAGTACGATGACGAAATATACATAGATGCCGCCTACTCGGTGATTGAATATAATTCGATTTATCCCAGCCTATCCAACCCCGACACCACCAACAGCTTCTTCTCCACCACCAACATTGACGGCCTGGACACCTTGGTTCCCGAAGGCCGCGTCACCATCACCCGCGTCGGCGGGGCCGCCGGCCGGTGCATGGTGGATCTGACGGTCGCCGCCAACAACTACACCAACATTTACTTTACAAATGCCTGGGACGTGGACGTCGAGAAATTAGTGGTCAGCCCCGACGGTATGACCATTATGGGCTACACAAATGTGGAAACCACCAACATTGATATCGAATTGGAGATCCAATACGATTCCAGCGGAGTCTATCCATACTTGCCGACCGAAGGCGCGGTCTTTCTCTATTCCATATTGACGAACTCTGTCCAAATTGTTGCAACCAATGAAAACGGCAATTTGTTGAAGCAGGCCAGCAACTATACTTGCGGCGGCTACACCAAATTGCCCGACCAATACGGCGTTATCGGGACCCCGGTTATCACCACCAACGTGGACGCCAACAGCAATATCGTCTCCTATTTGGAGGTTTTCACCAACATCACCGTGGACGAGAACATCAGTGGAGAAACCAACGTCATCACTCCCGCGGCGGCAGATGGGGTGGACTTTTTCTCCAGCGACTCCCAGACCGTCACCTTTGACGATTTCCAGATGAGCAAGGATGTTTTTCTCACCATCAGCCCGGAGGATGTCAGCGATCTGGGCGGGGCCGACTATCCGGACAACCTCGGCAATCTTATTGTCTATGGCGTCAACCGCAGCATCACTCTCACCCTCAGCAATCCCCGGTTGGATCCGTTGGAGAGCCTGGATATCATTCCCCCGTTCCTGGAGACCGAATACGAGTCGGTCGAGATCATCACCAACGGCCGCATCGCCACCAACCTCGTCTATGTCACCAACAATACGGCGGACATGGTCATCCAGGATTATTACACGGAGCCGGACCACAACCCGTGCAACACCAACACCAGGGCTTTTAACTTCAACCGGCCTAATTTCCGATGCAGGAAAGACGTGGATGGAAGCAACATTACCATCTGGGTCCATCGCGAAGGCAACATCGGCAACGGCGATTCGGTGATGTACTATATTGATGGAGAGCCGCTCATCGCTCTTTGTTACCAGACTTTCCCAACCGAGGCCGGCTCCGACTACGCCATTGGCATCTCCAAGGGGGGGGCGGGCAATCCGACCAATAATTGGGATTTTGAACTCCCCTACTCGGGGGTGACCGGCACGGTAAGCTTCGCGGCCAACATCATTGATGACCAGCCCATCGCCATCCCCATCAACAACAGCGGCGCCGTTGAGTTCAACGAGGATTTCTATTGCGAGCTTTATCAGGGCACCAAGCCCCCCGCCAATGAATACCTGGGCGATATCGCCACGGCCAATGTCACCATTCTCTTCGATGACACGCTGGGCGGACAGCAGCCCGGCGGCGCCGTGGACCGGACGTGGGACATGGACAATGCGCCTCCCGCTTACAACGCCGCTCCGGGCGCCAACGCTCAAGTCAACGCCATTGCCCTTCAGCCCAATGGCATGTCCATTATCGGCGGCGACTTCACTCTTTTCAACAACTCCCAGGCCCTGGGGGGCCTGGTCCGCGCCACCCGCAACGGCTTGGTGGACGCTTCTTTCAATCCGCCGCAGGACAGCGATGGCTCCGTCCTGGCATTGGCGGTGGATTCCAACGGCAAAATTATCGTCGCCGGCAGCTTCTCCTCCTTCACCGGCAACCCTGGCTCCTCTCGCATCATCCGCCTCAATTACGACGGCTCGGTGGATGGCAGCTTCAGCACCGGCGGGGGGGCGGACGGCGCCATCCGGGCCGTCGCTCTGGACGCCTCCGGCAACATCCTCATCGCCGGTGACTTCGCCAACTTCAACAGCATCCCGGTCTCCCATCTGGCGCGCCTCCTGCCCAGCGGAGCGTTGGACACCACCTTCAATCCCGGCGCGATTGCCGGCAAGGTGAGTCCGCTGACAATCTATGCCGTTTCGGTTGACTCGCTGAACAACATCGTCATTGGCGGCTCCTTCACTTCTGTCAACGGCACCAATTCTCCCAATCTGGCTCGTTTGCTCGCGTCGGGCGCATTGGACACCACCTTCCAGACCGGCATCGGCGTCAATGGCCCCGTTTATAGTCTGGCCGTCCAGCCGAACAATCAGATCGTCATCGGCGGCAGTTTCTCCCAGATCAATTTTGCCACCCGCACCGACGTTGCCCGGCTCAATTTTAACGGCGGCTTGGACACCAACTTCAACGCCAATCCCGGCCCCAATAACACGGTTTATGCCGTGGCCGTGCAGCCGGACGGGGCGATCTTGGTGGGGGGCCAGTTCACCAGCATCGGCCTGGTCCGGCGCGTCGGCTATGCGCGCTTGCTTCCCAGCGGGTGGGTGGACCCCAGCTTCCTGGACACCTCCTACAATCAGTTCGCC
>JBEKOF010000129.1:0-12590 GCA_049522055.1 Verrucomicrobiota bacterium
AGTATCACATGGCAGTATCAGATTGTCAAGTCCTTATTGGATGTAGATTTGTAAATCGTTCATATTTAATCACGTGGGCCCATAGCTCAGAGGTCAGAGCAGGCGACTCATAATCGCTTGGTCACTGGTTCAAATCCAGTTGGGCCCACCATTTCAAAAACCAACAGAGAGCGCGGGGTCACGCCCCGGCGGCAGCGGCCTCAAACACGGGGCTGGGCGAGATTGAAAACAACCAGGGCGATTACGGGGGCGATTAGGAGTCGGTAATAAATTAAGGCGGCAAGATGACGCCGGGATTTTGGCGCCTGGCAAGGCGCGAGAGAGGCGCATATCCGCATGGATCTGCAACGAGAGAGCAACCCCGCCAGATGCCAAAAGACCAAGTCAGGTTGACACCTTAATTTATTACCGGCTCCTTACGGGGCGACTTTGCCGGTCAGCCCCGCCTTTTGCAGCGCGGCGAAAATATCCGTGTCTGTGAAATTGCCCGTCACCTGAAAGGTCTTGGCGCCCTTGGCCGCCGTGTTGGTCGTGTAGCCGGGCACCGTGGAGAGCGCGGTGCCGACCGCTTTGACGCATTTGGCGCAGCAAAGATGCACGCCGCTGACAGTCAGCGTTTGCACCTTCTGGCCGGTGGTGCCCGTGCTGGCATCAATCTTGATGTCGGCATTGCTGCTCTTGCCAAAAAAGCCGCTGGCAGTCAGCGCGTTGGCCCCTTTCTGCACGGTGGCCTTGTCCGGCCCGCTCAGGGCAATCGTGCTGTCTTCCAGGCTGACCTTGGCGGTCAGACCAGGAATGTCGGCCACACACTGTTGGGCGCCCTTGACACAACTCGTGCAGCATAGATGAACGTCGCTGATGGTGGTGGTCACCTCCGCCGCCTGGGCGGAAACGAGCATCGTGCACAGAGCGAGGAAGCAGGCAAAAGCGTCTTTGAGATTCATACTTTTTTCATGTCAAATTGTTGTGTATTAATAGACACGCTGTAATTAAACAGTATTCATGCTAATATGTCAAGCGCTTTTGAAAAGGACACTCGCTCCAATTGTTGTGCTTTCCGCGCGCCATCCAATTGCGCCCGCCACCCCTCCCGCACCCCCGTGCATGCGGTTTTCCGCATACGGCGGCCGAACGCGGCGGCCCTGGCTGGCCGCAAAGTCTGATCGCATCAGCAATCCGAATCGGCGCGCCAAGTCCGCCTTCGCATCCGCCTTCGCTGATTGTCTTTCCCACCGTGGGAACGATTTGCGTTTTGCTGTCTTCGTTGTAAGTATCTTGTGTTCAACATATTGCATTTTAAAAAACGGAAGGATTTCTCACCACCGAAACCTCCGATTTCTCCGATTTCTCCGATTTTTTCCCGGCTGAATATCGCCCTGCTCTCCACAAACCAAGACCCTGCCTCACTTGACGGGTTTCGGGGATTTGGCCTCGATGACGTCGCGGATCAAGCCTTTGACATCTTCCTGGCCGACAAAGATGTCTTCCGGGAACTTGCGCCAGGCCAGGATGCTGTCGGATATCCGGTTGGCTTCACTCAGGTCCGCCGCCAGGCCGGCCAAGTACTGCAGGCGCAGGTTGCTGTCGCGGTTGATCTGGGCGCCGGCCAGCCAGGGCTTCAGGTCGGAGGCGCGCCCGCCATAAGTGGAAAGCAGATTGAAAATGGTGGGAAAACCCGCGTCGTTGAGCGATTGCCCGACCGCCTTTTCGTTCAGAAATCGTCCTTCCATTTTGGCAAGCTCGATGCGCAGCGGTTCCGCGCCGCCCAGCACAACCACATCGTAACCCGCGCCATTCTGGTCGTTGCTCCAGAGGGTGCCAAAGGGGAAAACGTCGAAGAAGGTCGCCAGTTCGCTCTGCACCGCGGGCAGGTCGCTTTCATAGAGGGGCACCCATTGCGTCACCAGTCCGCCAGGATTCAGGTGCTGCTTGCATAATTGGAAGTAATCTCGGGTGTAGAGGGTGGCGGCGCCTTTGACCCACGGGTGGATCGGGTCCGAAGTGATGATGTCGAATTTCTCACGCGTGGTCAGGACAAAATGGCGGGCATCGTCATAAACGATCCTCACCCGCGGATCGTGGACGACCCCGTAATTCTCCGCTTTGAAATAGTCGGCCACCACCGAGGGAATCAAGGGTTCGATTTCGCAGATGACGATGTTGGTGACCTCCGCATACGTCAGGAATGAGCCTGCGGTGATCCCGGCCCCGCATCCCACCACCAGTACCGAGCGCGGATTTGGGTGAATCAACGCCGGCAAATGGCCCAGCATCCGCTGTAAGCGCATGTCCTGGGGATCGGTCGAAGCCTCCACTTTGCCGCTGACGTGGAAGTTAATCGCCCCGTTGTCGTTCATTTTGGTGACGGCCACCGAGGCGTTCATGCCCTCCCCCATGTAAAGCAGTGTGCGGTCCTGAGTATAAGTTGCCAGATAGCGGCCCAGGGCGACGAGCCGCCACGGCACCGGCGGGACGGTCCAAACAAGCGCAACGGCCAGCCCCACCGCGACCCCCAGCGCGGCGCCGGCCGCGAAAATTCCGTGCCGGGGCGCGGAGGGCGAATTAGTGTCTGTCTTGCGCGCCGAAAAGGAGGACAGCAGCATGAACAGGCCGGACAGGGCGGACAACCCGATGAGCAGGCGCTGGGTTTGTTGCGTGCCCACCCAGGCGATCATAATCAGGCTCGCCCCCAGCGCCCCCACGATCGCCCCGACGGTGTTGGCGGCGTACACCTTCCCCACCAGCCGCCCCGGATCCTGGCCCGGCGCCGCCACCGAGGCCAGGGCCAGCGGAAAACTGGCGCCCCAAAGAAGCGTCGCCGGGAGCAACGCCCACAAGCAACGGACTATATCCAGTTGGAACGTGTATCCGGGCTGCGTCGCCAGGCCGGGATTGATCGGCCAATAAGGCAGCGTACTGGTCAGCGTCCAGGCGGCCCACGCCATCCCCGCCGCCAGCAGGACCTGGCACCAGCCCAGCGCGAGGCCAGGGCGCGAAGTGTTCCGGGCCAGGAGTGAACCGCCCGTGCTGCCAATCCCAAGCCCCGCCAGGAACACCGCCAAAATGATCGAAAACGCATAGACCGTCGCCCCAAGCATCAACGAGAGCAAGCGCGTCCAAATGACTTCCGCGCCCAGCGCGCACAAACCCGACAACCCGATGCTGGCATAGACCCAGTTCGCTCCCGGCGCGCTCTGCCCTCCATTGCCCCGTCTGACTCCCGGTGCGGCCGGTGGCCCCGCCGCTTCTGCCGCCAGCGGCGCGGAACGATGCGCGGTCCGCGACGCCAGCCCCAAAGCGCTCAGCGCCACGGTGGCGTTGATGGCGGCGGCGACACAGGTGGCCGTCGCCATATTGTAAACGCGCAGAAGATAGAACCCGGCGAGCAAACAACCGATCACCGCTCCGACGGTGTTCCCCCCGTAGAAAAGCCCCAGCCAGGACATCCCTTGAGCGGTGGATTGCACCCATCTGGAAATCGCGGGCAAAGTGGCGCCCATCAATATCGTGGGCGGCAGCAAGCAGACCGAGGCGACCAGCCCGCGCAAAACAATGCCGGGCAAACCCTGCCAGGCGTGAGGCGCGTAAATCCGGCCCACTGCGGGGACGGCAAACAAAACGGTCACGCCCAGAACCGCCATGCCCGACTCCAGCACCGCATAGACGCGCAACGGATGACAGCGCTCTGGAATCAACCGCGCCAATGCCAGGCTGCCCAGGCACATTCCTTCCATAAACGTGCCGAGCAGGACCCCGAGTGAAACGGCCGAAGCCCCGATCACCAGTTGAAGCAATTGCAGCCAGACGATTTCGTAAATCAAGGCCGCGCAGCCGCTTCCCATGAAGAGCAGCAGAAGCAACGGCATAAACCGGGGGGAAACGGCAGGTCGCGCAATCTGGTTCATGTTCTGTGGCTTCATTTGGCGCCTTCAGAAGCCTAAGGCAGGTTGCCGGCCAGTCCAGATTGAAATGGGGCGGTCAAACCGCGGCGGCGAACGCTGGAAAAGGCCGGCTCAAAAAAAACGCCGCGCTGAAGCTTCTCTTGCCCCGGCGCGGCGTCTTCAAATTGAGGATTATTTCGCGCCTTGATCAATCCACGCCCGCACCAAGCCCACTTGTTCTTTGGTCAACGGTTTGGACGCGGCGGGTTGAGCCGTGGCGGGGGGAGTATTGGTGGCCCCTGCGGCGGGACGGGGCCGCTTGGGCTTGGGCGGCATCGGCGTGTCCCCGATTTGCGCGATGTTCTCCACAAGGTCGCTCTTTTCGCTCTTGCCGGCGACAATCACCGCCCCGTCTTTGCCGCCCTTGAGCACGGCATCCAGACTGTCAAGTCGGAGTTTGCCGCTTTGTCTCTCCGTCCCGTGGCAGCCAAAGCAGGATTCCTTGAAAATAGGTTGTATGTCCTTTTGGTAAGTCACGCCCGTCCGGGTGGACGGGGGGAAATCGGCCAGGGTCGCGGCCAAAGCCGTCTGCGCCAGGCCCAGGCCCCCAATCACCGCCAGCGTGACGGTGGCCGCTAAAGCTCTATTTGTCATCATAGTATTGTCGTTTAATCTCGCCTCAAGACGCTCCCTCCTCTCCCCAGGTTACACCGTCCGTCGGCTCAGGCGGCACAAATTGAAACAAAGCCGCCAGGAAACACAAGTGAAAATTGGCCGGACATTTTTTTTACCCAGTTTTTTTACCCTCCTTGACTTGTTGGCCGGAAATCGGCTACGATCTTGCCTATGAATCGCTGGCGCGCGCGTGTTTTCTTGGTTTTTCTGGTCTTGGCACTCTTTCCGTCCCGGTCCCCGGCCCCGCTGGTTTATCGGCCGGGAGAAGGGTGGACGTATGAAAGCCCCTCCGGCAAGGAGGCCGCCTGGCGCAAGCTGCGGGCCAAGGACCAGTTGGCAGTGGCGCAGAAGGCCTTTGACGACAAGGATTATTCCCTCGCCCTCAAGGCCGCCCGGCGCGTCGTCACCATCTGGCCGCTCTCCGATTACGCGGCGGACGGGCAATTTCTGGTGGGCCAATGTTATGAGGCGCGCCGGCAGGACGAGAAGGCCTTCAAGGCCTACGATCAGTTGCTGGGCAAATATCCCAAAATTGCCACCGCCACAGAGATTCAACGCCGCCAGTTCCAAATCGCCAACCGCTTCCTGGCTGGCGAATGGTTTAAACTTCTGGGCTTCATTCCGTTTTTCCCGTCCATGGACAAAACGGCGGAGATGTATGAAAAAATAGTCCGCTTTGGCCCTTACGGCCCTTACGGCCCCCCCTCCCAAATGAACGTGGGCGCGGCGCGCGAAAAGGAAAAAGATCTGCCCCTGGCGGTCAAGGCCTATGAACTGGCCGCCGATCGTTACGCCGCCCAGCCGGCCGTCGCCTCCGAAGCCCTCTTCAAAGAAGGCATGGCCTACGACAAACAAGCCCGCAAAGCCGATTACGACCAAAGCATCTCCGACCAGGCCACTTCCACCTTCAACGATTTCATCGCCCTGTATCCCGACGATCCCCGCGTCGCCGATGCGCGCAAGGTGATCGCGTCCCTCGTCGTCGAAAAGGCCCGCGGCAATTTCGCCATCGCTCAGTTTTACGAAAAAACCAAGCGCTTCGACGGCTCCCCCAACTATGACGGCGCCCTGATCTATTACAACGAAGTGCTGGTCAAGGGCGCGGGGTCCGCCCTGGCCGACAAGGCCCGCCAGCGCATCGCGGCCATCAAACAGCGCCAGACCAACAAATAACATGCGCCCGCTCCTCACCGCCCTCGCGGCCCTGGTCGTCGCTGGATGCGCCGGCTACTCCCTGGGCCCCACCAACGGCAGCCCCGCCGGCAGCCGCACCGTCGGAGTGGTCCCCTTCGTCAACAATACTCCCGAACCCCGCATTTCCGAGTATCTCAACACATCCCTCCGCCGCCAGTTCCAGCAGGACGGCACCTTTCGCCTCCAAACCGCCGGCACGCCCGATATTCAAGTCACCGGGCGAATCCTCCGCTTTGAACGCCACGAACTTTCCTACACCACCAACGACGTGCTCACTCCCCAGGAATACACCCTGGTTCTCACCGCCCAGGTCGTGGCCCGCGACATGACCACCGGCAAGACCAACCTCAACCGCGCCGTCACCGGCAGCACTTTCATTCACCCCGGCAACGATCTGGCCAGCACCGAGCGCGAAGCCATGCCGGGGCTGACCGACGACCTGGCACGCAACGCCGTCTCACTCCTGGTGGACGGCTCCTGGTAAGGACTCCTTTGAACTCATCCCCGGCTTTTGATCTTGACAAGTTTCTTGCCGAAAAGACCGAGGCGGTCAACCGCGCGCTCGACGCCTTCCTGCCCCCCGCCTCCGCCAAACCCGCCACCATTCACCGCGCCATGCGCTATTCCCTTTTTGCCGGCGGCAAACGGCTCCGGCCCGCCCTCTGCCTGGCCGCCGCGGAGGCCTGCGGCGGTCCGTGGCACCGCGCCCTGCCCCTGGCTTGCGCGGTCGAATGCGTTCACACCTACTCCCTCATCCACGACGACTTGCCGGCCATGGACAACGACGATTATCGGCGCGGCAAACTGACCAATCACAAAGTCTTTGGCGAAGCCATCGCCATTCTGGCCGGCGACGCCCTCTTGACCGAAGCCTTTGCCGTGGCTGGGACTTGCGCCCCCACGCCGCGCTACTCGCACCGCGCGATGCTCCATGAACTGTGGGAGGCGGCCGGCTCTCGTCAGCTCATCGCCGGGCAGGTCGCCGATTTGGAGAGCGAAGGCAAAAAAATCTCCGCCGCCCAACTCCGCTACATCCACGAAAGAAAAACCGCCGCGCTCCTCCGCTGCTCCGTCCGCCTGGGCGGCATGAGCGCCAATTGCGCCCCCGCCCAATACGTGGCGCTGGGCGAGTTCGGACGGAACGTCGGCCTGGCCTTCCAGATCATTGACGATATTCTTGACGTTACCCAGACCAGCGAGCAGCTGGGCAAGACGGCGGGCAAGGACACCCGGGCGCGCAAAGCCACATATCCCTCCATCATCGGCCTGAAAAAATCCCGCAAAATGGCCGCCCATCTCACAGACCGCGCCTTCGCGGCCCTGCGGATATTCCAAGGCCGCGCTGGCGCCCTAGAGGCCCTGGCCGCCTACCTCCTCCGCCGCGACAAATAGCTCGCCGGCGGCTTGTCTAAGAAATGGCCGGGCAGCGCTTCTGCGGAGCGAGTTTGTTTTGACCTGAATCCGGGGCATTGCGGTATTCTAAAAAATCGGAGAAATCGGAGAAATCGGAGGTTTTTGATCCGGCCCCCCGGCGGCCATGAAGCATCTAAACTATTGATTAACAATCGGTTATAAAGCAGTTTTGATCCCGCCCCACCGTGGGCATTGATGTATTAGGTATGCCGACTTTATTTTTCAGGTCTGCTAATTTTGATGCCGCCCCGCTTGGGCAATGGGTTATTTTGACAGGATGATCCTCCGCCGCCCTCCGGGCTATGGAGGACGAAACAGGATGGGGTCTTGATCCGGCCTGGCCCACCGGCGCGTTGGGGTAAGAACATTAAACAGAGGGTCACGAAAGGAAGGTGTTTCTTCGCGGCCTTGGTTTGCTTCTGTTGAGAGTTCGTTAAATCTCTGCCATCCGTGGTAAGAACTCAATAAAGACAATCGAAGACAAAAGCGCTTTTGCCTGTTGACACCTGCTAATTGGTGACACTTGCGACGATGAAGGATAATGGCCGGAGAATTCTCATGAGTCCTGTGATCTATTACACTGATCTGTGCCGTGCATCAAGGAACAACTAATGGAATAAGATCCGGTTAGCAACCGTAAAAACCCGGTGCCCAATTGCAGGCCGCTATTTGTTTTACTGAAGACTCGAAGGCAACAAAGCCGCTCAAACTTCTGAGTGGCGAAAAGTCAACCATGTAATCAAGTAGGCGCCAGAAAGCAGCACTTGAACTAAATTTCTTGAGCCGCCGCCCTTGCAATTCACTCGCAGTACGAAGCGCTTCCTTGAGATCCCTTTTCGGATCAGGCCGATCTTCCACCCTCGACAATCTGGGCAAATTCAGTGCGACCGTGCCATTTGGATTCCCGGCGGCCATCCGAATGGCGGCTTCATCAAAAAGCAACCATGCCTCAAGCATTCTAATTGGTATCACTGCCACCGCCGGTATTATGCAACCAGCGCTAGCCGCCTGCTGAAATGCCTTTTCTATTTGCCTGCTTCTCACGTTTGGAGATTCCCTCTCAGCATCTCTACGAATAAATAATGCTTTACATGGAAACAGTTCGACAGCTTTGGCGATACGCTCCTCCAAAGAGGTCGGCGGTCTTTCTAACCGCTCGAGCTGAGCATGTGTTCCGTCAGAAAGCGCCACACCAGCAGCCGTCTTCAGAGTCCAGTTTATTATAGGCACTAGGTTGGCATCGCTATGCCCATCCGTGACTAGCGTGTAATTCAGAAGCGTCATTGCTGGGTAGAAGGAACAAATAGTGCGAATTCTGGGTGGTCAATCACACGCCTCGTTCGCGTTATTCTTGACGCATCGTGCTTCAGCATCGCCGCCGGATTCAAATAGCCCAGTAATTCGCCTTTCCCAACTTCTGGACATTTCGGTTCACCACGATTGCGCCAATTGTTCTCCAAACAGGCGAACACTACTTTACTAAATGGATGACCGAGATCGTCAACAGCGAGAGGCGGCACAACCATTTCCGCTTGGAAAGACATTTTCTCGGCCGCGACGTTTCCAACTCGATGAAACAGTCCCCGAACATCCATATTCCGGCCACTCTCGTCCCTCACTGACTGGGCTGCCTCGAGCAACGATGAATTCGCCAGCGTGCTGAGGAAGTGGATTGCATCGAAAAGATTAGATTTTCCCACTCCATTAGCGCCCGCAATGCAGGTGAATGGACCAAATCGGATGTCCACAGCGACCAAATTCTTGAAGCCGTCAACTTTTAGCCGTGTTAGCATGGCCTTACTTTTATCAAATCGAGGGCGTTGGGCAATTACTTTGTTCGTCCAAGGATCGTGCCAGTGTCATGCCCTGCCTTGCCGGTGTCACTTGGCCCATCACTTTTGACACACATTTAATGTCTTCGTTTTTCATGTCACTGTGCAAGTGTCATCTGCAATCAGTTCGCACCGTTTAACCTCTCCCGTTTTCTTGTGGCGCCGACCAAATTGGAAACGTGGGTCCAACTTCCCATTCCCAGGTGTTCGGCGATCCATTGCCAGCTCATCGTCGTTTGCGCCCGCAGCGGCGCTGCCAGCCGCACTTTGCGCTCATCTCCTTTGGCCGTGCCGATTTCGGGACACTCGGCAACGAGCCAGTCTGTTTCTGAATGAGGATATATTATGGCCGGGAATTTCACGGAAAGAGCCTGTCAGTTTTCACGGCAAAAGGCAATCCTGCACATGCGCCCATGGAGGTTGACCGTGTTTTATGAGAACGCCTCGGTGGGCGGATGAGGCTGGTATAGCTCTTGGAGGCGGCCGGTTTCTTCGTCCGTAAGGGTGACGGAAAGCGCCGCGACCGCGTCCTCAAGATGATGGGGCTTGGTCGCGCCGACTATCGGCGTGGTGACCGCCGGCTTGTCGAGCAGCCAGGCCAGGGCGACTTGCGAGGGCGGCAATTGACGCGCGCGCGACCTCGTTCAAGCGGTAATAGTTCTGCATGGAAACGAACGCGGCGTAAATTTTGCCTGACAAAACGGCCGATCTTGGTTATATTTCCAAGCATGAGAACATCCGATATTCTCGAGGAACTGCCCAGGCTCACAAAAAGGGAGAGGGAAGAGATTCGCCTCAAACTCGCCGAATTGGACGGCGATGGCTGGGCGGACGCGGATACCCCGTTGACGGACGCCGACAAGGCCCTGATCGAAGCCCGCGTCGAAGCACACGAACGAGATCCCGCAACCTCAATCCCGTGGCAGCAGTTTGAGAGGGGATTAAAGCGGAGATTGGGTGAGTGAGCTTCCGGTTGGTCGTCCGCCCGGAAGTTGATGCCGATTTGCTGGAAGCCGAGATCTGGTATGAAAGGCAGCGTCCGGGCTTGGGCGCCGAATTCCTGCGAGCGGTGCGCAAGGCGATGGCCATCCTGCCGGATAATCCGTTCCTTTATCCTGTACGAAACCGCCGTCTCCAAGTACGTTGGTGTTACCCATGGCCTTTCCCTTATCGCATCGTTTATCGGGTGATCCAGGACACGGTGGTCATCTACACCGTTCTGCATGCGGCGCGACACGAGCATCATTGGCAGAAGCAGGTGTGAGCGGGAAACGGGTCAAACATCCGGCAAGGCGCTTGATTTCCCGGCATGGGCCTCCGCCGCGGTTTTCGTGTCCTGTTGAGCCGCCTGCTTGAGGCCTTTCAGGGCGGGCCGCGTCGCGCCGGCGTGTCACCGGCAATAACACTTGGCAACGGCGACTGATTGAAACCGACTCGATAAATAATTTGCCGTACGTTACTTGTTTTATGAGAACGCCTCGGTGGGCGGATGAGGCTGATATAGCTCTTGGAGGCGGCCGGTTTCTTCGTCCGTAAGGGTGACCGAAAGCGCCGCGACCGCGTCCTCAAGATGATGGGGCTTGGTCGCGCCGACTATCGGCGAGGTGACCGCCGGCTTGTGGAGCAGCCAGGCAAGCGCGACTTGCGAGGGCGGCAATTGACGCGCGCGCGCGACTTCGTTCAAGCGGTCAATGACCAGCTTGTCCATGTCCGCCGTCCTGGTGAACAGTCTCTTCGCGAAACTGTCGCTCTTGGCGCGCTCGGTTTGCGGCTCCTCCGTCCAGGGGCGGGCCAGCCGGCCACGGGCCAGCGGCGACCACGGGGTCACGCCCACGCCCTCGGACAGGCAGAGGGGAAGCATCTCCCGCTCCTCCTCGCGATAGAGAAGATTGTAATAGTTCTGCATGGAGACGAACGCGGCCCAGCCATTGGCGCGTTGAATCCCGAGCGCCTTCATCAACTGCCACGCATACATGGAGGACGCGCCGAGATAGCGAACCTTGCCGGCGCGAACGACGTCATTGAGCGCTTCAAGTGTTTCCACCAGCGGCGTTTCATAATCGAAGCGATGGATGATGTAGAGATCAATGTAGTCGGTGCCGAGCCGCCGCAAGCTCTGGTCCACTTCGGACAGGATCGCCTTGCGCGAAAGGCCGCGGCCGTTGGGGCCTGGCCGCATGGGGCCGTTGACTTTGGTGGCCAGAACCACTTCGTCGCGGAGCGCGAAATCGCGAATGGCGCGCCCCAGCACCCCCTCGCTCTCGCCATTGGAATAGACGTTGGCCGTGTCGAAAAAGTTCACGCCCAGTTCCAGAGCGCGCTTGATAAAGGGGCGGCTGTCCTCCTCGCTCAAAGTCCAGGGCCAGGTGAGCAGGCCGGGGGTTTTCGCATGTCCGTAGCTCATGCAGCCAAGGCAAAGGCGCGACACCTGCAGGCCCGTGTTTCCCAGCTTTGTATAATTCATGGCAATCTCCTATTTCAAATTCAGAGCGGTTTAAGAAACGGTGTAGCCGAGAAATTGTGGGGATGTGTTCGGCGAGACGCCGAACACGGCGGGCAAGGAAGTTGGAACAACAGCAGGCTGGCCCGCAGAGCGGGCTGCCCGCGCTCCCCGAAAACAAGACGTTTGTGCGGCATGAGATGATCTTGGCGGAGGCGATTATTCAAATACGCGGCCGACCGAGAAGGCCTGACCCACGAAATGGCCGATGCCGTAGTATGCCTGCGTGTCCGGGGCAAACATCAGGGGTTTGATCTTGGTGATGTCAAGCAAGCCGCCCTTTACCGTCACGCTCTCTTCTGCTTTCACGTCCACCACTTCGCCGACGAACTGCGTGTGCAGTCCAAGCTCCATGACGTGGACCAGCTTGCATTCCACGATCAGAGGGAACTCCTGGACATACGGGGCGTCCACCAGTTCGCTTCGCACCGGCGTTAATTTCGTGGCCGCCAGCTTGTCCCCGCTTCTGCCGGAAACCAACCCGAAGTAATCCGCCTGTTGCACGTGGCCCTCGGACGGGATGCTGATGGTGAAGGCCTTCCGCGCCAGAATGTTGCCGTGGGTGTAGGTGGCCTTGCGCAGGGACACCGCAACACAAGGCGGTTGGGAGCAGCAGATGCCGCCCCACGAGGCGGTCATCACGTTTGGCTTGCCCTCTTTGTCGTAGCTTCCCACCACAAACACCGGCGTCGGGTAAACAAGGGTTTTGGCGCCCAAAGATTTTTTCATAAACGACATCCTTTCAAGTTGAACTCACATTTAGGGTTATTCTAGCTCAACTCCGTGACTCCGCCAAGTGGCTTTTTCCCCTCATTTTGCCGCATTTTTGTCGCGCCCTACGAAAGTCGGAAAGCTTGACTAATTTGGTTTGAGGGGCCAGACCTTGTGAAAGAAACGGTGCAATTATTCAGGTAGGGACGGGGCGCCGCGCTGTCCGTGCCGCGTCCAGCGGCGCAACGGATCGCCCCCCGGACTCGGCGAGGCGACCCTGCTATGGGAATTGTCAAGCGAGCTTTCGTCTTTATTTCATAGTTCCTTTCGGCTTGAGGGGTCAATGGTTCATTTCGGAGCGTTTCCTCTTCAAGGCTGGGGCGG
>JBEKOF010000130.1:0-12574 GCA_049522055.1 Verrucomicrobiota bacterium
TGCTGCTCCGGCAGCGCCGAAAGCAGTTCCACTTCCGCCATCGCCGCCCAGCCATTCGCCCGCCCCCAGTGAAAGTGCGGATGATCCTGCATCCCTTCCACCAAGCCGTGCAGGTAAAGCCCCTTGTCCTTGATAAACAGCGCCTGGGAAAACTGCAGCACCTGCTTCACCGCGTCGTCATAATACTTCCGCTCGCCGGTGAAACGGCCCATTTGCGCCAGCGCCGGCACGCTCATATACACATCGTCCAGCCACACGCTGTTGGGCATGGGCCGGTTGCGCGCCAGGGTGCCGTCCGGCAGCCGGAATTGTTTGGCGCTGATGTAATCAAGTCCGATGTTAAAAATGGGTTGCAGATCCCCGCCCACCCCTTCCTGTTGCGCTTTGAGCAACGCCGCGCACATCGCCCCGCAATGATCCAGCGCCGACGGCTCGATCAAGCGCCGCATCGAATTGAGCTGGCCCCGCTCCGCCACGGGCACGGCTTGCAGATGGGCGGCGATCAGCCGGATGGCCTCCAGCCGTTTGGCGACAAAGTCCTTGAAGTGCGGATCCCCGGTCGCATCCGCCGCCAGGAGCATCCCGGCGTAGGTCACTCCCCATTCATACCCAACGATCCCAAAGTCCCCCGACTGAAGCGCCACATGGCTGGGCAGCTTTCCAAGATCCGTCACCGCCGCCTGCGTATCCGCATCCACCACCTTGACCGGACTGGCCGCCTCCAGATAATGCAACACCCGGTCCAGCACGGCCGTGATCTCCGCGACCTCCGCGGGCGGGTAAGGGACCGGGTATTGCGGCCGGGTGTTCCTGAGACTTTCCGCCCCCCGGTTGGTGGACGGGCCAGGCTGGACAAACACCTCCGGCGGAAAGTGGCGGCCGGCATCCTCCCCACGGTCAGGGGAAGGGGCAGGCTGGGCGCAAACCGTCAACCCCGCGCACCACAGCGCGGCGCAGGCGGGGACAATTCCAAAACAAAGCGGGTGACATTTCATGGCGGGGGAAAAGAAAGCACGTCCCCCGAAAAAAAGCACGACAAAATTTGCTTCCCCATTGGCAGGGACAAAAGTTCCATTCGAGGTTCAATTGCGGTTGCCGGCTTTGATTCGGGAATGGAATTATGGGAAGAAATTCTTCTTATGGAATTTGCTTGCAAAAATCCGGCTGTGGTGGAAGTTTTAAAAAACATCAGCCATTTGACCGCGGTAATCTGCATATGCTTGTCCAAAATGGAATTGCCCGTCATCAACACGCAGCGTTTACACTGATTGAATTGCTCGTGGTCATCGCCATCATCGCCATTTTGGCGGCGTTGTTGATTCCGGGCCTGGCCATGGCCAAGTTGTCCGCCCATCAAGCCTCCTGCCTCAACAACATCAAACAATTGGGTTTGGCCGTCAAAATGTACGACAACGATTACAATAACTACCCCCCGCGCTCTGAAGGTCCGGCCTGGCCGGCCGACCTGGTTCCCTACTTCCTCAACACCAACCTGCTGGCGTGTCCGTCGGAAATCGCCATTTATGGCACTCTGCTGGGAAACAACCCCGGCGGCACATACCCGGGTTGGCAGGCCGATAGCGCGCCCAACAGTTACATCATGAACGGGTACAATGACGCCTTTCCGCAAAACTGGAGTGGGGGCCAGGAAAACGACGCCACTTGCTATGTGCCCGACAACCTGATGCAGTACCCGGCCTTGACCATCCTTATCGGCGAGCGGAGGCATACCGATCAAGGTGACTTCTGGATGGATGTTTTGGAAAACAAAAATGGCGGCATCAATAACCTGATTTACTGCTCCCAGCACGGGCGTCATGCCGTCGCCCACCCGACTCCTCCGTCTGGAAACTCCAACTATCTGTTCGCGGATGGCGCGGCAAGAAAACTCCCCTACGGCCTGGACTGTTATCCAATCAACCAGTGGTGCCTCAGTATCAGTGCCAGAACCGAAAACGCTCTGCCAATCGCAGATCTCTACGTTGGCGTCGCCGTGACCAATCCAGATAATGTTCCCGGCGCCCCCAATGATTGATGACCCTCTGTTAAAACGGCTTGCGGTGCGGGAAGATTCCCGGTTGTCCAACCGCCGGTTTGGAGTTATATTGGCGCTGTGCAGCCAAGCCGGTTCATTTCTTTTCTCGCTACAACGGCCCTGATGGCCGCGTGTTCGCTGGGATTCCCGTTGCCGGCCCAGGCGGCGCCACAGGTTCTCAAAGGCCACGTGCCGCCGATCACCAAACGGCTCACGTCCATCGGCCGGCTTGAGAGCGGCACGCGCCTGGACCTGGCAATCGGTTTGCCTTTGCGCAACCGCGAGAAACTCACCAACCTGCTGCAAGAGCTTTATCAGCCGTCCAACGCCAATTTCCGCCAGTTTCTGACCGCCGATCAGTTCGCTTCCTCCTTTGGCCCCAGCGAAAAGGACTACCAGGCGGTGGCTGATTTCGCCAAGTCCCACGGGCTGATGGTCAAAGGAACCCATGCCAACCGCACTTTGCTCGATGTCAGCGGCTCGGTCGCCGACATCGAGAGGGCCTTTCACGTCAAGATGCAAGTCTATCAACACCCCGTCGAGGCGCGCACTTTCTTCGCGCCGGATGTGGAACCATCGGTGGATCTGGACATACCACTCCTGGCGATTAGTGGCTTGGATAGTTATGTGCGCCCGCGGCCCCTGATACACCGCACACCGGCGGCGCCGCAGCCGGCGGTGACCTTGGGGGGTGGAGGGGGAGGCGGAGGCAGAGGCGGTAATTACTCCGGCCCGTTTTTTGGCTCTGACTTCCGCTCAGCTTATGCCGCCGGTGTTTCGCAGGACGGCACCGGACAATCGCTGGGGCTTTTTGAATTGTCAGGTTACTATCCTGACGACATCACCAATTTTGAAAGCGAGGTTGACTTCGCGACCAGTGTCACCGTGACAAATATTTTGATTGATGGTTTCGACGGCGACGACACGAACATGGATTATGCCCTCGAAGTCACGGGTGATATTGAAATGGCGATTTCGATGGCGCCGGGCTTGGATCGCGTGTTGGTTTATGAAGGCCCAACGCCGCTGGATGTTGCGCCGATTGAAACCAACTATGTCCAGCCTTCCACGACGACGGCCCAGATCAATGACGTGCTCAATCGCATGGCCACGGACAACTTGGCCAGGCAATTGAGTTCCTCCTACCAGATGGATATCAACACTTCAACCGTGCAAATCTTCCAGCAGTTTGCCGCGCAAGGGCAAAGTTTTTTTCAAGGCAGCGGCGATTTCGGGGGTTATCCCGGGGCGATTGACCAACCGGCGGACGATCCCTATTTAACGGTCGTGGGCGGAACGACAATGACGATGACCGCCGAAGGAGGCTCTTGGGCGTCGGAAACCGTGTGGCTGACGCCTGCATCGGACCTAAACGCCCTGCTCGGCGCCCTCCTCGGCCTGATACTGCCGAACACCCCAGAGTATGCGTCCGGCGGCGGAGTCAGCCTCACTTATGCCATCCCCTTCTGGCAGCAGGGCATCAGCATGACGGCCAACCAAGGCTCCACCACCATGCGCAACCTGCCGGATGTCGCCTTGGTGGCGAACAATATTAACGTCGTCTGGGGCAATGATCCTTTTTATACCAATGGTAACAATGGCTACGTTGAGCTGAACGAACTGTTGGGGGCTGGTGATGACTACACGGAAGGAGGCACCAGCCTGGCCACTCCGCTCTGGGCCGGGTTCATGGCACTCGTCAACCAGAAGGCTGCGGAAAACGGCCAGCCACCGGTCGGCTTTGCCAATCCGGCTCTTTACGCCATTGCCAAAAGCACCAACTACTCATCCTGCTTTCACGACATCACGACGGGCAACAGTTTCAACGCCAGCACCGGCAGCCCAAGCAAGTATGAGGCGGCCGCCGGATATGACCTCTGCACAGGGTGGGGAACAATCATAGGAAGCAATCTCATGCAGGCGCTCCTGGCCCCGCCGTCGGAAGCCTTGGTCGTCACGCCGCCATTTGGTTTTACCTCCAGCGGAGCGGGTGCCGAGCCTTTTAGACCGGGCGGCGGGCCTTTTACCGTGACTTCCCAAACTTACACCCTCACCAATATCGGCTCGACGCCGTTGCAATGGAGCCTCGTCAACACGACCCTTTGGCTCACCGTTTCCCCGACCGCAGGCACGCTGAAACCTCGCGGCCTCGCCACCACCGTCACGGTCAGTCTCAATTCGGAGGCCGGCAGTTTCTTGATCGGAAACTACAGCGCCAATGTGTCCTTTCTCGATCTGACCGACGGCACGGCCCAAAACCGGCAATTTGATTTGTACGTGGGCAACGGTGGTTTCGAAACCGGCGACTTCACTTATTGGAACTTTGTGGGCGACACCAACCTTTGCTTTGCCTTGGCCGCCGATGACGTGGACGTGGGTGGAACCAACGCGCTGGACGTGGTCCCCGACGAACTGTTTGTGCATTCCGGGCTTTACGGCGCGTACCTCGGAGAGTGGGCCTGGCTGCCGGGGGACCCCGCGGTAGGCTCTCTCTCGCACGACGTTTCCACGGCGGCGGGGCAGGAATACCTGGTATCTTTTTGGTTGACTAGCGTGGCCGACTCCTCCGGGGACACGACCCCGAGTTCCTTCGCCGCCAAGTGGAACGGCGCCACGCTCTTTGCCCAGACCAACCTGCCCGCTTTCGGCTGGACCAACCTCCAATTCGTCGTTCCTGGCGCCGCCACCGGCACGACGCTGGAATTTGATTTCAATAACTACCCGGCGGGTTTTGGGTTGGATGACGTCAGAGTGGAGCCCGCTCCCGCGCCAGAGGTGCAGTCTGCCACCCTGGCGGGCGGCATGATCACCTTCACTTGGAGCGGAATTGCCAGCCTCTCCTATCAGGTCCAGGCCGCCGGCAATTTGAGCAATCCCGACTGGACCAACGTCGGCCCCGCGGTCACACCCACCGCCGGCCTCACGGCAGTATCCGAACCTGTCAGCCCGGCATCATCCCAGAAGTTTTATCGCGTGCTCCTGCTGCCGTCTCCCTGAAAAAACGGGTCAGCCCCGCTCGCCCGCGGAGCCGCCTTGCTGATATTGCTCCACCAAATCCTTGATCCGCCGCGCGTCCGCCTTCGTGTGCCCGCGGCTTTCCAGCGGATCGCTCCCCCCGGAGGATTCAATCAATATCTTGGACCAAATCAGGCCCGTCGTGATGTGAATCGAGGCGACTTTCTGCACCGTGATGCTCATCTCATCCACGCTGAACCACGACCGTTTGCGGCGTATCACCGATTTATCAGTCACTTCGATCACCGTGGGAAATAGGTGGTTGCCGCTGGTCCAGCGGCTCGCTTGGAATGTCTCCGATGGCATGGTGTGGTGTGATTCTTAATGGTTAAGCCTTCAACCGGGCCAGCATCGCGCTGGTGGATTTGCCGGGCACCTCCGGCAAGATCACTATTTTGATCCCCAACTTCTCCAGCAACCGCCGTTCCACTTGCAGCAGCGTGTCCAGCGTGTAATCCCCCCCCTTGGCATAAACGTCCGGCCGCGCCGTCTCGATCAAATGACACGCATCCGGCTCATGAAAGATCAGCACCGCGTCCACCGATTCCAGCCCCGCAATCACCGCCGCCCGGTCGGCTTCGTGGTTGACCGGCCGTCCGGGGCCTTTGATCCGCCTCACCTCCGCATCCCCGGTCACCCCGACCAGCAACCCGTCTCCCAGGCCGCGCGCCTGCTCCAAATAACTCACATGCCCCGCATGCAACAGGTCAAAGCAGCCGTTGGTCAGCACCAACTTCCGCCCCTGCCGCCGCAACTCCTCCCGCCAGCCGGGCAAAGTGTCCGCGCTTAAAATTTTCCGCCTCAAATCCACGCCGCCGATTCTGGCCCAAGCCCCTGCCCCTTGGCAATCCGCAATCCGCCGCCGCCTCTCCCACGCGCGCATCTCGGTTTGCGGGGCCGTTTAAAAATGCACAATTAACGAAGTCACTTTGTCCTTCTCCACATAAAAGCTCGTGCCCAGTGAAGCGAACCATAAATTCTCATCTCCGTGTTCAAAATGCTGGTCTTGGTCGGGATTGCCATACGCCGCCATCAACTCCGCTCTCGTGGAACCGATGCCAATGCCTTCCTTTGTAACGCCGGCAAAAGGGCTGACGCATTTGATGTTGAACATCACCCCGTTGTTGCCAAACGAGACAAACATCCCCTGGCTCTTATAAATCCACGCCATGCCGTTTTTGGAACTTGGCTGGCCAAGGGCGGCTTCTACTTGCTGCTGACTCATTCCCTTCCGCACCTTGTCAACTCCCTCCTTTGGCTCAATGAGAACCGGCGGCTTGGTTTTGACTTCAGGCGCAACGGGTCGAGATTCTGTTGGCGGCTTTGGCTTCGAGCAACCTGTGATTATCACAATTGCAGCCACCACCAGCGCGGTCATCTCAATAGCAATCTTCGATATGTTCATAAAATGGAATCCCGCCTAACGATCCAAAGCTGAGCCGCGGCCACCGAAAGTCAAGCCTCCATGACACACGAAAACTCGCCGGTCGCGCCACAGGGCAGCGGCGGCGGCAGGGGCAGCAGCCGTTGCCTCCAGTGCGCTGTTGAGATAAACCCCGCCGCAGACGCCCCGGCAGACATCGTCCAACAGGGACGCATCAGGCACGGCGGATCATTTTCCACAGCACCCCGCCTCCAAAATCCCTCTCTTGTTTTTTTCCCGCCAAGGCTTACCATGTCCGCATGAAAAGTGACGTTCTCCCCGTGGAAATCCGCGGGATCCTGCCCGCCGCCAGCGGTTGGGCGATTTTTGTCGGCAACGACCAGAAGGTTTTTGTCATCACCGTCGAACACAATATGGGCGTCATCATCGGCTGGTTTTTGCGCGACACCCCCAAGGAACGCCCCCTGACCCACGACCTCATCAACAGCATCTTCAAGGGGTTCAGCATCACCATTGACCGCATCGTCATCACCGAACTCAAAAACTCCACCTTTTACGCCCGCCTCATCCTCCATCAGGAAAACGAACTGGGACGCAAAATCGTGGAAATTGACGCCCGCCCCAGCGATTGCCTGGCCCTGGCCACCGCCCAGAAACGCCCCATCTACGTCGCCGCCTCCCTGTTCGCCCAGGTTGACGACATGTCCAAAACCCTCGACCGCATCAACGAAAGCACCGGCGAATCCGAAGAACCCGAGTAACTCCTCATGCCTCCCGCCCCCACGCCCGATTCCCCCGTCCTCCTGGTCTGCGGCGAGGATGAGTTTGCCGTCAAACAGCGCGCCCGCGCCCTCTTCCAGCAATGGGGCCAATCCCTGGGCGCCCTGGACCTGGAGACCATTGACGCTTCCGTCAACAATAGCACTGAGGCCCTCAAGGCCCTGGCCCGCTTGCGCGAGGCCCTCCAAACCCTCCCCTTCTTCGGCGGCGCCAAGGTCGTCTGGCTCCAAAACTGCAATTTCCTCACCGACGACCGCCCTCCCGCCTCCCAGGCCCTCGCCGAGTCCCTCTCCGATCTGGCCCGGCAACTCAAAAACTTCCGCTGGGACAACGTCCGCCTCCTCGTCAGCGCCGGCAAGGTGGACAAACGCAAGGCCTTCTACAAAGCCCTCGAACAAATCGGCTCCGTCGAATCTTTCGCCGGCTGGTCCCCCGACGACAAGGATTGGGCCGCGCAGGCCGAATCCTTCGCCCGCCGCGCCCTGCGCGATTTGGGCAAGGAAATCTCCGACGATGCCCTCGCCCAATTGGCCGCCAGCGTCGGACCCCACATCCGCATGTTAAGCTCCGAGGTGGAAAAACTCGCCCTCTATGCCGGCCCCCGCCCCCGCCTCGACCTCGACGACGTTGAGGCCATCGTCACCCGCAACAAACAGGCCCGCGCCTTTGCCCTCGCCGACGCCCTGGGCGACCGCAATCTCGTCGCCCTCCTGCGCGGCCTGGACAGGGAGCTGTGGGAAATCAAGCGTGACAACAAACGCAACGAAATCGGCCTGCTCTACGGCCTCATCGCCAAAGTGCGCGCCCTCCTCCTGCTCAAAGAAATGATCGCCAAAAAATGGTTGCGCCCGGCCTCCAATTTCGCGGCCTTCAAAACCCAGCTCTCCAGCCTCCCGGCCGACGCCTTGCCCGAAGACCGCCAGTTCAACCCGCTGGCCATGCATCCCTATGTTCTGTTCCGCGCCATGGGCCAGACACAGAACTACACCCAAACCGAACTCATCAAGGTGATGGATCTCCTGCTCCAATGCAATCAAAAACTCGTCTCCCGCAATCTCGACCCCTCCCTGGTCCTCCAACAAACCCTGGTCCAAATCCTCGGACCCCCGGCCCCGGCACCCCTCCAGACCGCCGCTTGACTCCCTGGGCCGCCAATCCGATATTTACTCTGCATTGTCATGGATAATTCATGCGCAAAGTTATTGGTCGCCGTCTTTGACCGCACCGTCTGCGTCCGGATCAACGGCCGGGCCGATTTCACCTCCAGCATGGATTTGAAGAAACTCATCACCGAACTCTGGGAACACGGCTACAGCCATTTCGTCTTCGATCTCTGCCAGTGCCGGACGATGGACAGCACCTTTCTGGGCGTCTTGTCCGGCATCAGCCTCCAATTATCCAACGGAAAAGACAGCCAAAGCCCTCTGGAACTCCACCATCCCAACCCGCGCATCGCCGAAACCTTGGAAAATCTCGGCGTCGCCCATCTCTTCAACATCACCGACTCCCCGGCGCCCGTGACCGATAAATACGAACCCCTGGCCAAAGCCGGCGCCCCCACCCAGATAGATCTGGCGCGCACCTGTTTGGAAGCCCACAAGACCCTCATGTGCATCAAGCCCGAGAACGTCCAAAAATTCAAGGACGTCGCCCAATTCCTCGCCGAAGACCTCAAACGCCTGGAAATCGGCCAGAAAAAAACCGTCATTTGAACGCCTCCGAGCCCTCCAGATGGTCCCCTTGCTTTGCAGTGCCATCCACCAGAATTGTGCATTCTCGGCAAAGTTTTCCGAATCGTCTTGCTGAATAGCAAATAACAAATTCCCAATGACAGATTTTCAATTCAGACCCGGCGCTTTGGTTGCGGCGTCAGCCGCTCCAAGCCGTGCCAGTCCCAGCCACACCCAGCCGCGGGACAGCTCCGATGCTCCCGCCCAGGTCAACCAGGCCTGATGACCGCCACCACCAGCGCCCCGGGGGTGAGGTATTTTTGGGCCGCCTGGCGGATTTGTGCGGAGGTCACCGCCTCGTACTTCGCGTCTTCGGTGTCCAGGTATTGGTAGCCCAATCCATACACCTCGTTCAACGCCACACTCATCGCGTAGCTCCCCAAATCCTGCCGCGCGATTTTCTTCTGACCAATGACTTTGGCTTTCGCCCGGCGCAGTTCCTCCTCCGTCAGCCCCCCCTCGCGCAGCAGGGCGGCTTCCGCCAGCAATTCCGCCTCCACTTCCCCCAGCTTTTCGGGGGCGGCGCCGACATAGAACGCGAAATATCCGGGGGCCAGACCCAAAAAGTTTTGCGCTCCCACGTAGTAGGCCAGGCCCAATTTCTCCCGGATGCGCAGGAAAAGACGCGAGCCAAGGTCGCTGCACCCCTCCTGCAACAACTCCAACGGATACCGGTCCTCATCCTGAATCGTCGCCCCAGGGAAGCCGATGATGATCACCGCCTGCGTTTTGTCGCGCGTTTCGGTCACGCGCCTGATCTCCGCCAGCGGCGCGGGCTTGGGCCTCGGCAGCGCCACAGGAGCCGATTTTTTCCACCGCCCCAGCCGCCGTTGCAGCTCCGCCTTCAATTCACCGGGCCGCACGTCCCCGAAGACGGCCAGCACGCAATTGTCGGGCACCACCAGCCTCTTGTGGAATCGGCCAAGGTCCGACAGCCGCGCGGCTTGGACACTTTCCGGGCTGCCCGAAGAGTCCAGACCGTAGCCGATGTCCCCAAAAAGCGCGCGCCGCATGGCCTGGCCGCAGGATTGCAGAAGATGGTCCCGCTGGGCGCGGATGGTCTCCAACTGGATGCGGCGCTCGCGCTCGAATGCGGCGGCGGGAAAGGCCGGATGCAGAAGCACATCGGCGAAGACGTCCAGGCCTGTCTTCAAGTCACTGCTCAACACTTCCATCGTCAGCCCGAAACTGTTGTTGCCTCCAAAGGAGTCCAGGCTGCCTCCGACGCTTTCGATCTCCAGGGAAAGTTCTTCGGCGCTCCGGCTCCGGGTCCCCTGGAGCAGCATCTTGGTCATCAACTGCGTCAGTCCGTGGTTTTCCAGCGACTCGGCCAGCACCCCGCCTTGAAACACCGCGCGAATCTCCACGAAGGGCAGGCGGTGATCCTCCTTCACCAGCAGGCGCAACCCGTTGGACAGGACGGTCTTCTCAATCGCATTCTCGGCAACCACCGCCACTGCGGCCGCCGATTTTGGCGCCGTTCCCTTGGGGAGCAGCGCATAAACAGTGCGATTGGACGGCACTAAATACTCCCGCGCCACTCTTTGCACGCTTGCGGGCGTCAAGCGCCGGACCGCTTCGAGGTAGCGTTCGGAAAATTGAAGGTCATTGGCGGCCATCCAGCTTCCGCCCAAATCCTGCGCCTGCCCTTGCATGGTCTTGCGGGCCGCCAGCGCGCCGGCCGTGAATTGTTTGACAACCTTGCCCAGCTCCGCGGCCGGCGCCGGTTTCCTCTGCGCTCGGTGGACCTCCGCCAGGAGCGCTTCGCGGGCGGGGATGAACTTGCCCGCGTCCAAAACCGCGCTCATGCCGAACAAGCCCTGGTCGCCCGGCGTGTAAGTCCAGGCGTCGGCGGCGGTGACCAGGCCCTTTTTCTCCCGCACTTCGCGAAAGAGCCGCGAACTGCGCCCATGCCCCAACAACGCCGCCAGGATGTCCAGCGCCGGCATGTCGGGATGGCGGACATCGGGGATGTGCCAGGCGATGTGAAAATGCGCCAGTTCAATCGGCGCTTCTTCGATCGTCTCGCGCGCTCCCGTTTGCCGCGGTTCCTGCGGCAGCACCATCGGCGTCATCGCCCGGGCTTTGCTTCCGGCGAAGGCCAGCCGGATTTGTTCCACCACCTCGGCGGCCTTCACGTCCCCCACCACCACCAGGAACATGTTGTTGGGCACGTAATGCTCCCGGTAGTAGGCGCGGATGTCTTCGGGCTTGAGCTCGTTGAATATCTCCGGGTAGCCGATGACGGTGAAACGGTAGGGACTGCGCGTGTACGCCGTTTCGAACAGCCGGCGGCCCGAGCGGCGGCCGGGGTCGTCCTGGTTCATGTCCATTTCGCGCCGGATCACATCCAGCTCCTTGCGCAATTCGTCGTCGGGAAGGTTGGCGTTTTGCATGATGTCGCACAGGATGTCAATGGCCACTTTGGCGCCGGTGTTCGGTACGTTGATGTGATAAACCGTCCGGTCGAAGGACGTGTAGGCGTTCATGTAACCGCCGGCCTCCTGCACTTCCTGGTCAATGCGGCTGCCGGGACGGCTGGTCGTGCCTTTGAAAAGCATGTGTTCCAGCACGTGCGATAGGCCCGCCCCCATCCATTTTCCCTCCGTCACGCTTCCCGTCATACACCACGCCTGCGCGGAAACCACCGGCGCGCTATGGTCCTCCCCCACGATGATCCCCAGCCCGTTTTGCAATGTGGTCAGCAGCGGTGGAGAAACTTCCGGCTGCCCGGTTCGGTCTTTCGACCTTGCTCCTCTGCCTTCTTTTCGCCGGGCCTTTTTCATCCTTTCTTTCTGATGGCGCGAGAGCTAGACCCCGACTGATTTCGGCTGCGCGGCGGGGCGCCGGGCGGGGAGAAAGGGTTTGCGAAAAGCCTCCTCAAAAGTGTAGCCCCCCTGGAAATCCTCCCGGCGGTCGCCTTCCGACTTGCGCTCGAAATTGTGGGCGATCAGGTTGAAAACGATCTCCCCAAAATCTTCGCACGAGCCGACGCCCCATTCCGCCAGCACCGTGATGGCCATCGGGCCGTAAGTTTCCAGGGCGTAAGACCGCAGTCCCTCCAGCAACTCATGGCTGCCCACGTCGCGCGCTGCGTTCTTTTGCCGCCCGCTGTGGCGCCGCGTGTAATCCAGCGCCTCCCGCACGAAAAAATATGCCTCGGAATCGAAGCGCGGATCGGCGGCCACTATTTTTTTGACGGATTGCTCGAAATTCAGCAGTTGCATACTACGGTTTTTGCGCGGGCAAAGGGATGGCCGCGGGATGAGCCGTGCGGCACGTTTCCACCGCCCAGCCGGTCAGCAGCAAAAGAATAATCAGACAAAGCACTATTTGCTCTTGTTTGGTCAGAAAACTCACCCCGCCAATATACAGCCTTTTGCCGATTTCCAAAGAAATGTTTCATCTCCAATTTGCCCCGCCCCTTCGCGCCTCTTCCATCCGCGCCGGCTCTCCTCTGGGCAACGGAACTGTCAACAATCGCCCTGAGAGTTGCCGGGGCGTCATACCGAAGGCGTTTACATGACAAATGACAAATTCTCACAGCCATCCCATAGGAAAATAGAGAACTTGGCTGGGAGAGTTTTTCCTGTCACACGACAGGAATGAAAAATACAAAACAACCCCAGC
>JBEKOF010000131.1:0-12537 GCA_049522055.1 Verrucomicrobiota bacterium
CCCCCTTGACGGGCGACCCAAAGATCACTCCCGGCATGTTGCGCCGCGTCAAGGCCCTGGCGGAGATGTCCGACGATCAACTCAACCGGTTTGTCCACTTTATGGAGCCTCAAGCCGTCCGGCAGTGGGTTCAGATCGTCAAGCAAGGCGATTTGGATGACGGCATGTTTTTGGTTCTGGAGGGCGAGTTGCGCGTGCGGCTGATGATTGCCGGCAAAGAGACCATTCTGGCCACCCTTGGCCCCGGGGAATGCTTTGGAGAAATCGCCCTGTTTGATCAAGGCCCCCGCTCCGCCGATGTTCTCGCCAACAAAGACAGCATGCTGCTGAAGATTACCAGCGAAGCGTTTGAGAAACTCCGCCGCGAAGCTCCGGAGTTGGCCGTGCCGATGCTTTTTTCCATCAGCCGGACCCTGGCCGGCCGCATTCGCGCCGACAACAAGCGCATCAAAGACTCCGTGAACTTCGCGCGCACCGGCGGGTATTGACCCCCTGGGCGGGGCCAAATACGCTGAAGCCGCGGGTCAAATCCGGTTCTTCCGCGCGTTAATCGCCAAACAATTTCTTAAACTGCTCGCGCGCGGTCGCCTCGCGGGGATTATTGCCGGCCCTGGCGGTGAAGACGCGGCGCGACATTTCAAAATACTCGCAGAAATTCCCCGACTCCTTCTCCTGCACCGGCTCGGCGCGGCCGTCGCGGCATTGGTGGGCCGCGCGCGGATCGTAGCTGAGACAATTGAGGCAGACCCGCAAATCCGCGTTGCATTGGTGGCAGGATTCGCCGCGGCCGGGCTGGCCCGTCAAGGTCCATTCCCATCCGCAACGGTGGCAGTGGCGCGTGAGATTCATTGCCGGATTAAATAGCCCAGCTTGAAAAGCTTTGCCAGCCCGCAGTTCTCTCCCGGCGAACATTGCGACGCCGCGAAATGCAACTTAAAAATCTTCCATTTTTCGCTTTTACAACTGGACGCAATCATCCAGGCCGCTAGGCTGGAGTGGAGCAGTCGGCCCTTTGCGCGCCGTCGGCTCCAACGCAACGCCATGAGGCAAACCGAAACATGTCCTCTCCCGTGGCCGCCGGGCTGGGAGAACGCGCCGGAGGAAGCGGAGCTTCTTGCCGGGAAGTTTGCCGCCCTGTTTCACCAGGTCGGATCGCCGGATGCTTTCCAGCAGGCGCTCTTCCTGCCACTGCCTTCGGGGGGAATCGGCGGCAGGCGCGCCCTGCGCGATTTTCTCCTGGGCTACCAGACCCGCGTTCTGGCGCCTTTTGAAATGCCGGCCATTGCCCGCGCCCAGTTCCTTTCCTCGCGCGGTCGTGCCCGCGAACTCATCGCCCTGGATGAGCAAATGCGCGTGTGCCCCATCCCCCCCGCGCTGGCTTCAGCCAGCCGCCGGACCGGCCGGGCCCAGCTGGAGCGGTTGCGTCCCTTGCGCGACGAACGCACGGTGCGGCGTTACCTTGCCGCCGTCCAGGAAGGGCGGGCCTCGGGATGGCATACGCTGGTCTATGGGTTGTCCCTGGCCGTTTATTCATGGCCCTTGCGCTCCGCCCTCCTGACCTACGCCCGGGCGACGCTTTCGAGCCTGGCCCGGGCCGCGGCCCGTCCGGCCGCCATTCCCGCGCCGGTTCGCCGGGAAGTTTTGCAATCATGTTTTCTCCAATTGCCCGCGGCAGTAGAACAAACGGTGGCCGGTTGCCAGGAGTGGGGCCAGCCGCTCAAGAGCTTGTGAAATGGCGGACGGCGGCTCAGGGCGCTGGTCGCGGAAAAAACCGGACATCTCCCCGCGGAAATGTCCGGTCAATCAAAAAAACAAAACCATTACGAAAGTTTCTTTTTGGCATCGTCGGGCACGTCAATTTTCGTCGCCCCAACGTCTTTGATTTCGACGGTGGTGGTTCGGTCAACCTCCATCGGATCCATGTCGCCGAACTGCGTCTTGCCGGTTGATTTGATTTCGTATTTGGTGAGCACTCCGTCTTTGATCCAGAACTTGACCGAGGCTTTGGTGTCTGTGACCGTGATTTGCGGGGCGCCCGCACCGCCGCCCCGGAAGCCGGGCATCTGCAGCAAGGCTTTCGCGCCCTCATCGGTCAGATCTCCGGCATAGGCATCGTTGATCTTGGCGATGCTTTTGGCTGCCGCCAGGAGGGTCTTGGCCTGTTCGGCAGGGGCTTGTGTGCTCTGCAGGCGCATGGCCATGAAGCTGGCGGGATTAAATTGGCCGCCGCCATCGTCTTTGAGCGCGTCGGCCACGGATTGCCATCCGTCCTGGGTTTGAAAGGCGCCATTGGTGCCCTTGAGATAGGCCTCGGTGCCGGGTCCGCCCCCCCTTCCCGGCATGGTGATGGCTATCAAACCGCTTCTGAGGGCTTTTCCGCTCGCAGGCCCGCCGCCAAATCCTCCTCCCCTGCGTCCGCCCCCGCCGCCGCCGCCGGCATTGGCATTGGTGGTTGTCCAGCTATAACTGTCGGCCGCGGCCAGTTTGGCGATGGCGGCGCTGACATCATCTTTGTCGGCTGCAATGAGCGATCCCGCCATCAAGATCATTGCGGCGCAGAGAACATTTCGTTTCATAAGCATCTTTTGTTGGAATTTGCTAGATCTCTTGTTTTTTTTGCAGCCTTCGGGCGAGATGTTTCACCGAAGACCAATGACTTGGGGGAGAACAATGCGGCTGGCAAGAACTCAATTTGCTCCCGCGCATTTTCGCCAAGGCCATGGGAACACTCTAAATCCGCGCCTTGTTCCAGGCAAGAACAATCCATTTGCCAAAAATGTTCCCGGGCCATGGTTTGGCAAGTCTCACACCCTCCCGAAAAATGCCGCCGACCGCCATGGGTTTTGCCTTCAGCCTTTCCCGTCCTCCATCTGGTCCCCCGCCGGCCCGGAGGCGGCGGAAGCCTTGATCCTCATGCTGAACTTTCCGCACGCCCGCGCGATATCTGCCTGGTTAAGGATGGCCGAGAGCACGCAAATCCGCTCAGCCCCCGCGCCCAGGACCTCATCCAGGTTGCGCAAGTTGATCCCGCCAATCGCAAACCACGGGATCTTCACCCGTGCCGCCGCCCAGCGCACATACTCCAGCGTGACCGGTCGCGCCCGCGGCTTTGTTCCTGTCGCGAAGACCGGGCCGATGGCGATGTAGGCCGGTTGCGCCGCCAGCGCGCGCGCCGCCTCTTCCGGCGCATGGGTGCTTAGACCCGCCAGCGGCCTGCCGTCCAGGGTCGCAAGTTGGGAGACGCGAGTCCGGCCGGCCCCGAAGAAGTCCTGCTGTCCCAGGTGACAAAAGTCCGCCCCAACCTCCCGCGCAATGTCCCAATGGTCGTTGATGACCAAACCGACGTTGGCGCGGCGCAAAATCGGCTGGATTTCCCCGGCCAATTGGCGGACCTCCTCCGGCGAACAGTCCTTGGCGCGCAATTGAATCAAATCCGATCCCCCTTCGCAAAGCTGCCCGGCCACCGCTGCCGCCTTGCGTCCGCGCAGATAGGCGGTATCAACAAACGTATAGAGGCGGCATTGGGCGAGGGGTTTCAACTGGGGAGGCTGGCTCAGGCATGTTCTTCCATCAATTCCCGCCGGGCGCCTCCGAGCAATTGCTCCAGGAAAGTGGTGGAGTAGGTGCCCCGCCGGAAATTGGGGTCCTGCAAGATCGCTTGTTCAAAGGCGATGGTGGTGGTGACGCCGGTGATCATGAATTCGGACAAGGCGCGGCTCATTTTGTCCATCGCTTCCCGGCGGTCTTTGCCGTGGGTGATGAGTTTGCCGATCATCGAATCGTAATTCGGGGGGATGGTGTAGCCGGCATACACGTGGCTGTCCACCCGGGTGCCCGGTCCGCCCGGGGCGTAATACATCTCCACCCGGCCGGGGCAGGGGCGGAAATCATCGAACGGGTCTTCGGCGTTGATCCGGCATTCAATGGCGTGACCGCGCATGTGAACGTCGCCCTGCTTGAGGCGCAAAGGCTCCCCCATCGCCAGGGCGATCTGCTGTTTGACCAGGTCAATCCCCGTGACCTCCTCGGTGATGGGATGTTCGACCTGGATTCGTTTGTTGACCTCCAGGAAATAGTAGCGGCCCTGTTCGTCCACCAGGAACTCCACTGTGCCCGCATTGGTGTAATGAGCCACTTCGGCGATCCGGATGGCCGCCTTGCCCATTTTTTTGCGCAGATCCTTGAATTTGCCTTCCAGGAGCGGGGAGGGGGTTTCCTCGACCAGCTTTTGATTGCGGCGCTGTATCGAACAATCCCGTTCCCCGAGGTGGATGTAGTTGCCCTTGTTATCCCCCAATATCTGAAACTCGATGTGATGGGAATTTTCGATGTATTGTTCGATATAGACGCCGGAATTTCCAAAACTCTTCTCCGCTTCGTTTCGCGCCGTGTGATAGCCCTTGACCAGCGAAACATCATTGTGGGCGACCCTCATCCCGCGTCCTCCTCCGCCGGCGATGGCTTTGATCATGACCGGATAGCCAATCTTTTTGGCGGTGGCCAGCGCGTCCGGCTCGTTTTCCACCGCCCCTTCCGATCCCGGCGGCGTCTGGACGCCGGCCTTCCTGGCCAGTGCGCGGCTGGCCGCCTTGTCTTCCAGGGCGTTGAGGGCGCGCGAACCGGGGCCGATAAAGCGGATATTGCAGCTCTCGCAAACATCGGCAAAATGGGCGTTCTCGGAAAGGAAGCCGTAACCGGGGTGGATGGCGTCCACGTCGGAGATCTCCGCCGCGCAAACGATCCGGTCAATTCGGAGGTAACTCTCGCTGCTGGCCGCCTTGCCAATGCAAATGGCCTCATCGGCCATCTGGACATGCATCGAGTTGACGTCAATTTCCGAATAAACGGCCACCGTCCGGATGTTCATTTCCTTGCAGGCGCGAATGATGCGCACAGCAATTTCCCCACGGTTGGCAACGAGTATCTTCTCAAACATGGTTTAAAAACCGGGCCGTCCAGGGGCTAGGTGGGACGGATTCGGAACAGCGGCTGGCCAAACTCAACCGGCTTGGCGTTTTCCACCAATATATGGGTCACCACGCCTTTGACTTCGGCTTTGATTTCATTCATCACCTTCATCGCTTCGATGAGGCAGACGATGGTTTCCGGGTTTACTTCGCTCCCCACCTCCACATAGTCTTGCGACTCTGGAGAAGGCGCCCGGTAAAAAGTGCCGATCATGGGAGACTTGATTTCCAGCAACCCAGCCCCGGCCGCCGCCGCCGCCGCTGCCGCTGTGGCCGCTGCCGCCGCCACCGGAGCCGCCAAAGGAAGGGCTGGCGCCGCTGCTGAGGAAGCCGCATACAAACCCGGCTCATCAGACCCCGCGGGGCTTCCCCCGTTTCCTCGTTTCAACTTGATCTTGAAATCCTGGCGCTCCAACTCGAACTCGGAGATGGCGTTTTTTCTCATCAAGTCTATGATTGCTTTAATGTCCTTTAGGTCCATTGTTTTTTGCTCAGGAGAGTTGAGGGTGGATGACTGTGGTTGAGCATTTTGTGCGTCTGGTTTTATTGCCATGTATTTAAGCAAAAAAGCAGTGGCCAAGAATTGACCCTGCTTTTATCATGTTTCTTATTGCCACTGAGAGTAAACCCCGGCGAGTTTGGAGTCAAGACCCAAAACTAAAAATCTATGGGTGCCAGGAATAAGGCAAAAAAACCTCGATTTTTGCTCAATCCACCTCAAATATGCCAACGTTAACGATATTGTATAATATCGTCATCAAAGCTCCAAAGCCATCCAAGTAGAAAGAATGCAGGCCAGGCAAGTGCCGGGTAGTATAGATGGAACTCCATCATGCAATGCGCGAAGAGGCCCAACAACCCGAGACAAACGGCAAATCGGATGATGTGAAATTGGTCGTTCTTAAAGAATCTGTAACGATAAAGATGTATAATCGAGGCTCCAATTAGCGTTGAAAACGTCAAAAACCCAATAATCCCGGAATCTGATGCTTGTTCAATAAAATCGTTGTGGGCGAGTCGGGCCATTTCGGAATCCTTGCTCTTGATTTGTTCGAATTCGACCCCAAAAGTTCCCGGCCCAGTGCCGATGACCGGATGTTTGATGAAAATGTGAAGGGCGGCTTTCCAATAAACGATTCGTGCCACCATGCTCGTCTTGCCGCGCGCAACCGAGTTGGCGTATTGGACGGTGAAACCCATTAAGCCAACCGCCAGCAATCCATAGACCAAGGTTCGCTTCCATGCCAGCCTTATGGGGGAATTGGCCAGGGCGATGACCCCCATCACCACCATAATCAGCCAGGCGACTTTGGAGCCGGACCAATATAAACAAGCCAGCCCGCACCCGCCCAGGATCAGCTCAAATAACCACCGGACCGCCGTCCGAACTTTGGGCGTCAATTGCCACAGGAATACCAGGGTCAGGGGGAGCAGCAGGAGGATGGCTCCGGCCAGGGCGTTGGGATACAGGAATGTGCCGAAAACCCGGTCGCTGTTGAGTTTCTTCAGATTCAGATAGTCGGGGTTGGCGAGTATCTCGCGAGGCAGGTTTTCAAGGCCTTTGCCCTCACGAATCATTTGGCGCGTGGCCGCCAAGCCGCCAAAGTGTTGTTCCAGGGCGCTGTGCATCGTCCAACACAGGGCCAGCGCCAATCCCGTCCAGATGGGCCAGGGGTTCTGGACGCGACGCAAGGCAAACAGCCCCAAATAGAAGAACGCCACGCAGGCGGAGAAATGGGCCAGGGTCGGGCTGGTCACGCGGGGGGCGACGGAGCTTGTGGCAGAAATGATCTGCCAACCGAGCCAGAGCAGCGGCAGGAGCAACGGCCATTTTCGGGGAAACGGCCGCCAACGCATGGCGAAAAACCCCGCCACCACCACAGGGATCATCAGCAGGTAACCCCATTTCACTTTCCAGGAATCGGCGATGGCATCCTGCCAGTTGCGCACCGGGAAAACCAGGTAGTCCAGGATGACCGGATCGCCGAGTTTCAGGACCGCCATGAAAAAAAAGGCCCCCGCCAAAACCATGAACACCAGCCGCGCGGCACTCTGGCCCCTGGGCGGGGAGGGCTTGGACGGGCTGGCTGCCGGGTTTGGCCGCATGGGCTACAGCTTGAGCTTCAGGAGGCTGACTTCCACCGCCAGGGCCTCCTGGACGTTGGTGTTGAGCTGGCGATGGAGACGATCCATTTGTTCGAGGTTGTGCAGCGCTTCGGCGGAGGTGATCCGTCCGGCCACGGCTTGCGCGGCGGGCAGGAAATCGGGAAAGCAGAGCAGTTGGCCGTTGGTTTGCATGGTTTGCAGCCATACGTCCCGCAGCCACCATTGCAACGCGCCGATGACTTCGGCCCGCTGGCGGCGATACTCGGCTTCGATGGCGGCGGCCAGTTCGTCTTCGAGTTTTTCGCGCGTTTCGCGGTCAATATCGTAGTCGCCGTATTGCTCCAAGGGGGAACTCCGGGTGAGGGACTTTTCAATGTCTGCCTTGTCCCCGGCCAGCTTTTTCATGATCAGGCCCAGGAGCTGGTATCGCGCCAGAAGGCCCCATTCGGGCCGGGCGGCCATCAGGCTCCAGGGCGCCAGCCAGGCGGCGTGTTTGGCGCTGGACGGGGCGAAGTCGCCGCCGAAGTTGAGCCGCAGGCAGCGCGAGAGGATGGTTTCCAAAATGCGCTGCGGCTCGGTCGTCAGGAGGATGAGAATGGATTCTGGGGGAGGTTCCTCGAGCGTTTTCAGGAAGGCGTTGGCGGCCGGCACGGTGAGGCGGTCGGCCGCCACCACCACCCCGACCTTGAACTCGGCGGCCTTCGGCTTTAGGTTCATCGTCTTCATCAATTCGCGCATCTGTTCAATGACGATGACGCGCGATTTGGATTCGGGGCGCACCCAGAGGACGTCGGGATGGTTGTCGTGATTGATGCGGCGGCAGGAATCGCAGTGGCCGCAGGAATGGAGCGGGCCTTGGGCCGCCCCCGCCGCGGATGGGCAGTTTAGGGCCTTGGCCAGCGTTCGGGCCATCGCCTCCAAGGCCTCCAGCGAATCCCCGGTAAACAAATAGGCATGGGCGAGCCGGTTTTTTTGCAGGCTTCGTTCCAGCAGGCGGGTCGCGTTGGTTACTGTTGTCCCGGCCATAATTGCCTCAGAACGATTGCTTCCGCTCCATCAATTTGACCGCCAGCGGGATGCTCGACAAGGGCCGGCCATCCAGGGTGAGGTCAATGGAGTAAAGGCCCGCTTTCTCAAACTTCAAATGCTGGATGTTCAGCACGAAATTGCGGGAGAGAAAGGTGGCGTCGGCGGGGAAAGTGATCTCGACCGGGATGTTGTTCACGGGCGGCATGATCGGGTGGCCGTCTTCATCAACAAAATTCAGCGCCAACTGGTGGTGCCCTTCCTCCTGCCGCTCGAAGGCGATGCGCAGGGCAATGGAGCATTGGGGGTGAAGGGCGGGCAATTGAGACGCCACAATGGTGTCGAAGGTCCCCAGCAGATTGAGTTTGGTGTTGTAGTCGGTGGCCGCGTCACACAGCACGGCGACTTGGATAGTCATAGTTGGAAGATAGTGTAGAACATGGCGCGCTTTATTCAGCAATAATTTTACGCTGGACAGTCACAAAGGCCGAATCTATTAATCGCCGCAATTTGGCTGCCAGTGAGGCCTGATCTGAATCCATGCACCCTTTGGGCAAAAATCTGGGCGGTTACCGGGGCGAGACCATCGAAATTCAAGGCGTCCTCCGCGAATTGGATCTGGCGGCGCTGGCAAATCTTTGGAGCCGCGACGCCGCCGCCGGGCCGGCGGCCTTCGTCGCCTATCGCAGGCTCTCGCCCTCTCCGCGCCGCCGCATCTATATTTCCGCCGGCATCCACGGAGACGAACCCGCCGGGCCGCTGGCGGTGTTGCGGCTGCTGCGGGAAAACTCATGGCCCAAAGATGTGTCGCTTTGGGTTTGCCCGTGTCTGAACCCGGACGGCTTTGCGCTCAACCGCCGGGAGAACGCGCAAGGAATTGACCTCAACCGCGACTACCGCCATCGGCAAAGCAGCGAGGTCCGCGCCCATCTGGACTGGCTGGCGCAACAGCCGGATTTCGACCTGTCGCTCTGCCTGCACGAAGACTGGGAGGCGCGCGGTTTTTATTTGTACGAAATAAACCCCGGCCGGCGCGCCCCGCTGGGTGAACGCATCATTGACAAAGTGGCAGCGGTCTGCCCGGTGGATTTGTCCCCCGTCATTGAAGACCGGCCGGCGCAACAGGGCGTCATTCGCCCCGTCTTCAACCCGATGGACCGCCCGCAATGGCCCGAATCCCTCTACCTGGTCGCCCAGAACAAAACCCGCCAGAGTTGCACTTTGGAAGCCCCGTCGGATTTCCCGCTTCCCACGCGGGTGGACGCGCTGGTCGCCGCAGTGCGGGCCGCGCTGGATGAGACAGCGGAAAAGTGAGGCGAATATGAAGTTGAAGGCGCCATCCCTTGGGGATAATCTTTGGCCATGAAAAAACTCCTCTTCACCATTGCGCCGGTCTTGTCGGCGGCGCTGGTCTGTCTGCCAAACGGTTTGCCAGCGCAACAACCGTCCCGCGTGGATGTCCGCTCGGTCGGAGCCACCGGCAACGGCGCCGACAAGGACACGGCCGCCTTTCAGAAAGCCCTCGACACCTGCGCCGCCGGCGGCGGCGGCACGGTGGTCGTGCCCGAAGGAACCTACCTGATCGGCAGCGTGACGCTGGGTTCGCGCACGACGTTGGAACTGCAAAAAGGCGCTAGGCTTCTCGGCAGCCCGGACACCAACGACTATCCGCTCATCCAAGTCCGCTGGGAGGGGCGGCTGCGCCCCGGCCATCGCGGCCTCATCTTCGCCACCAACGCCACCCAAATTGCCATCGTCGGCGAAGGCTCCATCGAGGGTAACGCGGCCCTCGGCCCGCTGCGCAATCCGCGCGGCCCGTGCCTGATAGAGCCGGTCGAGTGCAAGGACGTCCGCCTGGAGGGTTTCTCCACCAAATTTGTCCGCCTCTGGTCCATCCACGTGTCGTTTTGCGACGGCGTAGTGGCGCGGAATCTGACCCTCCGCAGCACCGGCAGCAACGGTGACGGCATTGACGTTGATTCCAGCAAAAATGTCCGCATCGAGCATTGCGATATTGACACCGGCGACGATTGCATCGCTCTCAAATCCGGCCGCGGCTCCGAAGGCGTGCGCATTGGGCGGCCCACCGAGGATGTCGTCGTCACCAATTGCACGCTGGGCAGCGGCTTTGCCGGCCTGGCGATCGGCACCGAGTTGTCCGGCGGCATTCGCCGCATTCGGGTGGAAGACTGCGCCTTCACCCGCGGCGCCAACAGCATCTTCATCAAGAGCCGGGAAGACCGCGCCGGCTACATTGAAGAAATCACCGGCAAAAACCTCGATTGCCGCGCCACCACCTTCCTGGTCATTGACCTGCTGGACAAGGGCATCAAGGACGAAGAACCGGTCACCGGACTAGCCGGATGGACCCCCGCGCGCCGGATCTCTTTCTCCAACATCAAGGTCAACGTCACCACCCTGCTGGACGCGCACCTGGTTTCACCCGACAAGCCCCTCGACGGACTTTCCATCAGCAATGTCACCGGCGTCTGTCGTCGCGCCATCAATTTGGCCAACATCACCAATGCCACGCTGCGCGACATCCTTGTTACCGGCTACACCGGCCCCTTCCTCACCAAGACCAACGCCACCGGCCCCGGCCTTGATAAGATCACCACTCCCGATGACACCTCCAAGTGGAATGGGCGAATTGACAATATAATGGATCGCTAGGGCGGTGTCAATAAAACTGTAGCCATACACGACCGCCAGGATGCGATGGCCTGGTTCGCCGGTTGCCGCTACCGTTGTATCCCACGCACCCCACTTCCTCTCCTTGGTGTTTTAATTTGAGTCAACTCGGTATCTATACACAGCGACATATTTCTTTGCGCATCCACCCATTTCGGTAGGGCGAGGTTCCTGCCGAGCCAGGGGCGGTTTGGCGGTGAGGATGGCTCCGCGGCAGCGTCGCCCTGCCAGAGCATCGGCAATGAATTATGCCGCCATGTTTAATGCCTTCAAAATTTTTTTCTGTCCCAAACTTTTTTCTCGACAAATCTAATGGCTTCGTTAAAATGAACATACCCACATTCCACAAAGTCAATGTGGGTATGTTTCTTTGCGGATCTCTTAATAATCAGTCAGCATTCCTTGGCCAAGGAAGAAGGATCGTTACGCCAGGGCTTGCTGCCACGCCAGAAGATCACAGCAAAAAGGCCTGAGGGCCGATGTCAAACCTCGGCGACCAGATCGGCGGCGGCGGCGTTGGCGGCCACTTGCGCGGCGTCTTTGCAGCCGGGGATGGTGGCCGAGACGACCGGGTCCCGCAAGCACCACGCGATGGCCCACTGGCTCATTGCCACGCCCGCCGGAACTTCCGTCCTCCCAATGCGCTCCGCCTCCGCAAGATCCTTGCGCATCTTCTCCGGGTCGAACTTCGCGCGCACATCGTTGGCCGGAAAGGTCGCCCCGGCCTTGTACTTGCCGGTCAACAATCCGCTGGCCAGCGGCACCCGCGCCAGCAGCCCCAAGCCGTCGCGCCGCGCCCAGGGGAAATACATCTCCTCCGCGCGGCGATCCAGGCGGTTGTAGAATACCTGCGCCGTTTCCACTCCCAGACGCCGGGCCTCGCGCGCCTGCGTTTCGCTCCCCTTCTGCAGGATCGAGACCCCCAGATGGCCAATCCTCCCCGCGCCCTTTTCCTTCGCCAGCGCCGCCCACAAATCCTCGTTCAAGTAGGCCGCATCCGGGCCGGAGTGAAACTGGTAAAGGTCAATCTTCTCCACCCGCAACGCCCGCAGCGAGGCCTCCAATTGCCGCCGCGCCTCGCCCGGCGAAAAATCATCCGTCCGGTCCATGAAGCTCCTGAAGTGATGCCCGAATTTGGTCGCCACAATCCAGCGCGAGCGGTCCCGCCTCGCCAGGTAATCCCCCACCAACCCTTCGGCCAGGTGGTCCCCGTAGCATTCCGCCGTGTCAATTAGATTAATCCCCAGTTCCGCCGCCTTGTCCAATACCGCGTCCGCCTCCCGTTGCGAGAACGCCCGCCCCCATTCCCCGCCAAATTGCCACGTGCCCAGCCCGATCACCGACACCCGCAGCCCCGTCCCGCCGAGATTTCGATAACGCATGGAAACAGATTAGACGAAAGCCCAAGAATTGGAAAGGCCGGGAAAAACAGCGGCCCCAGGGGTGCCTTTCACTTTTTTGGGCGACTCCTTTCACCGAAGAAGCGCTTTAAGATTTCGGACCTTTCAATTGAGACCTGGCTGGCGACGTGCCGGCCCACACGGGTCTCCGGCAGCCCGTCCACCACCTTGGCGATGCGGGCCGCAAACTGCCACAATTGCTCTGAGAGTTGCTGGGGCGTCATCCCGAAGGCGTTTACATGACAAATGACAAATTCTCACAGCCATCCCATAGGAAAATAGAGAACTTGGCTGGGAGAGTTTTTCCTGTCACACGACAGGAATGAAAAATACAAAACAACCCCAGC
>JBEKOF010000132.1:0-12416 GCA_049522055.1 Verrucomicrobiota bacterium
AACACCGCTTCACATTCCGGTTCGCTCAATTTACCCAACGCGGCGTCGAGTTGGGGGGCAATATGATTCCACTGATCGTCCGAGTTAGTGGCAAGCAATTCGTTCATGGCAGCAGCCTCCTGTTCGCGGACACGCCGCCGCACATTGCCTTGCCACTGCAGCAGCCAGGTCAGATAACCGCGACTGCCCTAATGGGTGCACTTTCATTTGGAAATGGTACCCCCGCCCGGAATTGAACCGGGATGGACGGTTTAGGAAACCGCTCCTCTATCCATTTGAGGTACAGGGGCGCTCGCAAGTCCAGCGCCTGAAACCGACCTTCGCAGGCGCTTCCTATGCCTCCCAAATACTGCCACACACCAGGTCCAAGCGCCAATCAATTTCAGACCCCGGAACCCCCTTTTGCGCGCGGCCGGCAACTAAGGTTTGAATACAAAGCTGGTGTTGGTGCGGTACCCGGCAATTTCCAATCTCGCCCTGAGTTCGGTGTTTGCTCCTAGGCGGACCGTTCGCGTCTCCCAACTGCCTCCTCCAATTGCCAAATTATTAGTATATTTGAAGGTCAGCAACGGCGGTTGATTTTCGTCGCCAGCGAAGAGAATTAGCGTGGAAGGTCTAAGTTTGGCTCCCGTTTTCTCAACCCGCGTCAGCATAACATCCACCCACTCATCACTTTTCCGCTCGATGATGAGTTCCGCGTCCTCGAACCCCATTCCGGTGAGCCGCCAAATTTCCCGTTGGTAAATCTTGCGGGTCAGCTTGGAAAGCTGCGAGCCATCCTGAAAGACGAACATATTCTGTTGCGGATCCCATTTTATTTTGAGCGCGGAGACGTCAGCGACAATCTTTTGCCAACTCGGTTCCAGCGAGGGGCCTTCAGGCAGCCGGTTGCCGAAATAGTCAGTGGGCAGGCGGTACACCGAGTCAATCAGCCGGAGCAGTTGCTCCCTGAGCATGGATTTTTCCTCTTCATTGTTTTGGGCATCCCCGAATGAAACCCCGCCGGATTGTGCCAGTTTGGAGTCTGCATAAATCCATTGCTGGGATTTCATCAAATGCGTCAATGCCGCCAGGGGATCGTTGCTGGGTCCCAGCGGTTGGGAACGAAAATGTCCGTGCTCACGGTAGAATTTCACATCATTTTCGACCGGACTTGGATCAAGTAGATTGAAAAAAAACTCCAAAGCTCCGAAACCCGACAACAGCATCGGAATGTCATCAGCCAATGCGATGGGAAAGCAAGGAGTCAGATGGGGATTCCGTTGCGGAGGTGATTGGATGTAGCCGATCAGCCCCTTTGGGCAGGAATCCATGCCGCCTGGGACGTCAAACAAAACCCGCATCACAAGGAATAATCCCGATCGAGGCCCAGAAAAATCTCTCCAAGGCATGGAAACACGGAGGTACTCCCCGATGGCTGCCAGCGCCTTCTCCTTCCCAAGTGGTTGCAGCGTATTGACAATTTGAATGAGCGGCAGCGGGTTGAAGGTATCTCCCTCCAGAGCTGGCGCGGTGTTCAGCAGACGCAGAAGATCCTGTAATTCATCCTCCTTGAACAGCCCGGATCTTGGAGGCTGGCCTCTGGCCCCGACAATCTCTTGGGCCAGACCATTCGTATCAATAAAGACACACCCGAGCGTGGGAAAACTTAAATGACCCTTGGTGCCGTAACACCAGACCTCTTTTATGGCCCGTCCCCAAATTCCGCCTGGATCAAACTGTGCGCGTATGTCGTCCGGTTGGCCGAGAACGGCAAGCACCTTGTCTTGCGGCGTTTTTTCCTTGATTCTTGCCATGGCCCTGGCGAATTCCGCCCGCGAACGAGCCGCCGGCGGGCCGTGGGAAAAAATGCGCCCGCTCCCAAAGAAGACAAGAAGTGTCGTAAACGGTATGAATGATCTGAATCTCAAGGCATCCGTCGTCTTCACAAGAAAACCCATCTTTTGAAACGGGTCAACACATTAAAGAGGCCGCCAGAGGCGCATCCGCACACTGCTGCCGGCGCCCGGCCCTTGAGGCGCTTGAGCGAACTCTTGCTCCTCCCGCTTTCTCGGTTCCATGAACTTGTGATCCAGGTTCAATTCCTGGTGGGGTCACCACTTCCGCCACAGGCCGCGGACAATCCGGGTTGGTCGCCGCGGAACCAATCTCCCCGTGCCCCGCCAAAAGCGCCGTCACCTGCCTCCAGACCGCCGCCGACTTGGCGCCCGCAGCCTGGACCAGCCTCGCCAACAACCCCGCTCCTGGCGCCGTCAACTGCCTTATTACCAACATCCGGCATTACCTCCGCCTTTTCCATTGATAAGCAAACATTATCTAGAGTTCTTTGATCGAGATTCCATGCCTGCTGCGAAAACCTCCGATTTCTCCGTTTTTTTCTCTCGCCGTTTAAACCCCAAAACTTCCGATCCCGTCCCGTTTCCTTTCCCGTCCAGCTCGGCCCGCCACTTTTCCGCGCAATATGCTTGCATCACCCGCCCAAATTGTTACATTGCCGCCACAATGGAACCGCCTTCAACGGGGGTTCTCATTTCTTGAGCAAAACCAAATACCTGTGAAAATTTTTTGCGGCACGTCCAACATTCCGCTCGCCAAAAGCATTGCCGCCTCCATCGGCATGGAACTGGCCAAATGCAGCGTCAGCTCCTTTCCTGACGGCGAAACCTTTGTCAAAATCGAGGAAAATGTCCGCGGCGAGGACGTCTATATCGTCCAGTCCACCAGCCCGCCCACCAACCATTACTTGATGGAGATGTTCATCATGATGGACGCGGTGCGCCGCGCCAGCGCCTCCCGCATCACGGCCGTTCTCCCCTTTTACGGTTACGCCCGACAGGACCGCAAAGACCAGCCCCGCGTTCCCATCACCGCCAAGCTGGTCGCCAACCTCCTGGTCGCCGCCGGCGCCAACCGCATCCTCACCATGGACCTCCACGCCCAGCAGATTCAGGGTTTTTTTGACATCCCCGTGGACCATCTTTATGCCGCTCCGGTCATGTACGAATATTTGAAGCAGAAGCACATTCCCGATCTGGTCGTCGTCAGCCCCGACGTCGGCGGCTTGAAAATGGCCCATGCCTATTCCCAAGTCCTGGAAGCTGGGCTGGCCATCGTCGCCAAGCGCCGCAAAAGCGCCAGCGAGATCGAGTCCATGGCCGTCATCGGAGAAATCCGCCGCCACAACGTCCTCCTGGTGGACGACCTGACGGAAACCGCTGGAACCCTCTCCAACGCCGCCGCCTTGCTGAAGAAAAAAGGGGCCAAAAAAATCATCGCCTGCGTCTCCCACGCCATCTTGAACGATCTGGGCATCGAACGGCTCCGAAAATCTGCCATTGACGAATTAATAACTACTGATACTGTCCTACGCCCCCATATTGATGGGCTGAAAATAACCACCCTGTCGGTGGCCGGGCTGTTGGGCGAAGCGATCAAGCGAATTAACTGCAATTCGTCGGTCACTTCGTTGTTTGAATTCAAGGGGGGGCGGACCAGTTAAACTGGTGTCCGCCGCCGCAGTGTGAAATAGTGTTATTTAGTGTTAAAGAATGTGGTATAAAATGGTGATACGATGAAATCTGTCCCGTTAAACGCTTTTCCGCGAACCCTTGGCCGCCGGGCCGGTTCGAGAACCCTGCGCGCCTCTGGCCGCGTCCCCGCCGTCATTTATGGACGGCAAAACAAGCCCCAAAGCCTGGAAATCAACCTCCAGGACATCCGGGACGTCGTCCACAGCGCCGCCTCGGAGAATGTGCTGCTGGATCTCGCCGTCCAGGGAGATGCCAAGCCCAAACGGCTGGCGATCATCCAGGAAATCCAGCACCATGTTTTGTCCAGTCAAGTGCTGCACATTGATTTGCATGAGGTGGCGGAAGATGAGAAGGTGACCCTGACGGTGCCGGTCAACGGCTCCGGGGAAGCCGCCGGCGTGAAGACCGGCGGCGGCACGCTGGAGCACGTTCTTTTCAAGTTGAAAGTTCGCGCGCTGCCCAAGGATCTGCCGGAGACCATCGTCGTGGATGTCAGCCATTTGGAAATCGGCCAGGCCATTCATATCGGGGACATCAAGCCGCCGCCCGGCGTGGAAATTATCGGGGACAAGGATATTTCCGTGCTCTCCGTGGCCGCGCCGATCACGGAGGCCCAGGAGGCGGCCGTGCTTGAAGCAGCCACCGCGACGGTTGGCGAAGTGGAAATGATCAAGGAGAAGAAGGAAGAGGGCGCCGAAGAGGAAGCCGAGCCGGCGGAGAAAGAGGCGGCCCTCAAGCCGGGCGAAAAGCCCGCAGCCCTCAAGCCGGGCGAAAAGCCCGCAGCCCTCAAGCCAGGCGAGAAGGCCCCGGCCCTCAAGCCGGGCGAGAAGGCCCCGACTCTCAAGCCAGGCGAGAAAGCCGCAGCGGTCAAGCCGGGAGAGAAGGCGGCTCCCGTGGTGGAAAAAGCCTGGGAAAAGAAAGGCGAGAAGAGGCAGGAAAAGAGGAGATAATTTTGGCGGCAGCGCAACACCCCGGCCGGGGCCGGTCAGGTGGGCCGTTGCCATGCTCGAAGCGCGCGCCGCATGGAGAATTTGTATCTTATTGCGGGATTGGGGAATCCAGGGCGGGAATATGCCGGCACGCGGCATAATATCGGCTTTATGATGGTGGCGCGGCTGGCGGCTCTCTGGCGGGCGTCCTGGGCGGTGGAGAAGAGGTTCCACGCGCGCCTGGCGCGGGTGGAGCGGGGCGCGGCGAAGGTTGTTTTGTGCCAGCCGCAGACGTTTATGAACGCCAGCGGGGAGGCGGTGGCGGCGTTGGGCGGATATTATCATTTGCCGGCCGCGCGGATGGTGGTGGTGGTGGATGATGCGGATTTGCCGTTGGGGCAAATCCGGTTGCGCGCCGAAGGCAGCAGCGGCGGGCATCACGGATTGGAATCGGTGGAGCAACATTTGGGCACGCGGGAGTACCCGCGTCTGCGGCTGGGGATCGGGCGGCGGCAGGACGATGGCCGCCAGATAACTAACTATGTGCTGGGCCGGTTTGCCGGCCCGGAAGAGGAAATGGTGGAAGAAGTTTTGAGCCGCGCGGGCCGGCAGGTGGAATGCTGGCTGAGCGCGGGGATTAAAGAAGCGATGAACCAATTTAACGGCGCCGCGCCGGCGCCGCTGCCAAAAGGAAAAGAGTGAAACGTTACGAAGGATTATTCATATTAAACACCGCCGGCCGGGAGGAGACCGTCAAGGACATGATTGACAAAATCTCGGCGGAAATCACCGCCGCCGGCTGCAAGGTGGAAACGATCCAGAAGATGGACAAGAAGACGTTCACCCGCGTGGCCGACCGCAAGCACACCACGGGCTATTATGTGAATATCCTCTTCGAGTGCGAACCGGCGGTCATCGCCAAACTGCGCCACCGCTTCGTCAATAACGAGGAGGTTTTCCGGGTGCTCTTTACCCTGGCCGCCGCGCCCAAACCGGCGGTCATCCCGACGGCCATCCCGGCGGCCAATTAACCCGATCTATGGCCAATTTCAACAAAGTCATTCTGGCCGGCAATCTCACCCGAGACCCGGAGTTGCGTTACACTCCCAAGGGGATGGCGGTGGTGAAGATGGGAATGGCCATCAACCGCACCTGGAAATCGGAAAGCGGGGAAACCAAGGAGGAAGTCACTTTTGTGGATGTCGATGCCTGGGGCCGCCAGGCCGAAGTGATCGCCCAATATATGCGCAAAGGCCGCCCCATCCTCATCGAGGGGCGTCTGAAGCTGGACACTTGGGAAGACAAAAACACGCATCAGAAACAATCCAAATTGAAAGTCACTTTGGAGTCCTTCTCGTTTATTGATTCCAAAGGCGCGGAAGGCGGAGGCGCTGGCGGCCCGCCCTCCGGGGAATCGCCCCGCAAGCCCGCCGCCTCGGCCAAGACGGATGGAGCGCCGGCGGAGAACGAACCGCAGCCGCCGGAGGACGACGACGTTCCATTTTAACCAATCGCCCGCAGGCGGGTTCCCCTGTTTGCGGCCCGCAATCACACTGTTTATTTTATGGCAAAAACTGAAGTTATTCTCATCCAAAACATCGTCGGCCTGGGCGGAGAGTCCGACCAGGTGAAGGTCGCCGCCGGCTATGCCCGCAATTATCTGATTCCGCAGGGCCTGGCCGTGCCGCTGACCTCGGCCAACCGACGCCGCATCGAGGCCCTGAAGCAGCGGCGCGGCGAGCGCGAAGCCCATGAATTCAGCAGCATGACCGAGTTGGGCAAGAGCCTGGCCAATCTGATCGCGGTGGTGTCGGTGAAGACCGGCGAGGACGGCAAGATGTTCGGCGCGGTGACCGCCGGGATGATCGCCGACCAGTTGAAGAGGCAATTCGACGTGGTGCTGGAGAAGAGGAAAATCCACCTGGAGCATCCGATCAAGGCGCTGGGCGAGCACGAGGTGGAGCTTCGCCTGCACGCGCAGGTGACGGCGACTTTGAAGGTGCGGGTGGAAAGCACCACCCCGGTGGCCGCGCCCGCGCCAGCCCCACAGCCCGCGCCCGCCGAAGGCAAGGAACCCCGCGCGCGGACGGAATCGCGCGGGCATCGCCGCGCCGAGAGCGCGCGCCCGGAAGACATGGCCGCGGGAGAATCGGCCGAAGCGGGCAGGCGGCCTGAAAGAAAGCCCCGCGCGCCAAGGCCGGAAAAATCGGTGAAATCGGTGAAATCGGAGGTTTCAGAGAAGCTGGAACGGTAGTTTGGAGGCGCAAAAAGTGCCAAGCAGCTTGAATTGTAACTGTTTGCATACTAGCATCTTACAATAGAAAATGTGAACTGAGAATCGAGTTAAAGATAAGTAATATGAGTTATTTACTAGGGTTTTAAAAACTCAACTGGCGTTTTTTAGGCTCAAACAAGCGCGGCGAGGCGCGGTAGTCCAATACGCAATGCCTTCCTCAACATGGCTTAGTTTGAAGTGCCCATCCCTGGCCGGTTTTCACTGCCTGCTGACAGATTCGCCCAGGCCGACTCTCAACCGCACCCCTTCGGAGGCCATTTTTTATCTTCCAAATCTTCGTCGACTTGGCAGAATGGTCAAATGGCGAAATCAATAAGAATCCGTGGGCTGGATTTATTCAGTGGAGCCGGAGGCAGCAGTTGGGGAGCAAAATCCGCTGGCGTGGAGATTGTCGCTGCCTTTGACCTCTGGCCGCTTGCAGGCAAAGCCCACAAGGCAAATTTCCCAGACGCTGAATTCTTTGAGGGCCGTCTTGAAGATCAGGATATCGATGCACTGTTGAAGCGCCTTGGCAAGATTGACATCATCCTCGCCTCACCAAGCTCCTGGGAAAGATGCCTGACGTTGTCACCAAGGCGAAACGGTCTGAGGTGATGTCACGGATTCGCGGGCGCGGCAACAGATCAACGGAACTCGCATTGATGAAATTGTTTCGCCGTTACCACATCGTGGGTTGGCGACGCCACCAGACCATCTTCGGAAAACCGGATTTCGTATTTCCAAAGCAAAAACTTGCAGTATTTGTTGACGGCTGTTTCTGGCATGGTTGCTCACTGCATTCCTGCAAACCTCGGAATAATGCCGCATTCTGGCGCAAGAAGATGGCGAGCAACAAAGCCCGCGATCGCAAGGTGACCAACGCCCTGTGCTCCATTGGATGGCGAGTGCTGCGGATATGGGAACACCAGTTAAGCCAGAGAAACCAGGGCCGCTTGGCTGTCCGCCTTCAACGGCTCTTCCAAGCTTCATCTCCATCCTGAGCTTGCGCCTCGGCGCGCGCGTCACGGATCCCCGCTTTCGTCGCTTAGTAATCTCAGCGGCTTGACCATGGTTTCTAGCAGGAACGGGTGCCGCAGTTCTTCCCATCGGATGGCTTGCACCAGTTTGGCGGGGAAAATCCGGTACTCTACAACCGTTATTTGTGTATCCCCCTTGCGTCATCCCCTGGAATGTGCTTAGATTCGGCGGCTGGTGGATGGGCGGTGAGGGGTTGGAGCGCATTGGCCGGATTCACCATTGCGGCTCAACGACTTGCGTAAAAACATTGCACAAGCAACAACAACTGTAACAAGAACTCGATCTTTGTGAAATCGGAGGAATTCATATGACACGGAAAACTGGCTTGTTGGCGCAGAAGCTCGTGCTGATGGCTTTGGTCTTGTCAGCCGGCGTCACGCTTGGATACGGGCAAGGCAAGCCGATTGCGCAACTGGTCAAGACGGGCGGCAAGTTCACGATGATGGTGGACGGGAAGCCGTTCATCATTCTGGGCGGCCAGGTGGTCAATGACAGCGGCTTCCCGGACCGGATGGAGCGGGCCTGGCCCAAGCTCAAGGCGATGAACGCCAACGCGGTGGAGTATCCAGTCTATTGGAACGAAATCGAGCGCGAAGAAGGCCAGTTCGATTTCGGTGATTTTGACCAGATTCTCCACCGGGCGCGCGCCCAGGACCTCCGCGTGGTCCTGCTCTGGTTCGGCACCTGGAAAAATGGAGCGATGGATTGGGCGCCGAACTGGGTGAAGTCCGATCTCACGCGCTTCCCCCGCGTCGTGGATTCGGGCGGCAAACCGATTCGTGTGCTTTCCCCGCACTTCAAGACCACTTTGGAGGCGGACAAGAAGGCTTATGTGGCGATGATGACCCACCTTCGCCAGGTTGACGAGGCGGACCGCACGGTGATCCTGATGCAGGTGGAGAACGAACCCGGCCTGCTGGGCAGCATCCGCGACTACTCCGCGGAGGCCACCAAGCTGTTCAACGGCCCGGCGCCCGCCGCGCTGGTTGCGGCGCTGAAGAAGAAGCCGGGGACCTGGACGGAGGTCTTTGGGAGCCGTCTGGCGGAAGAGTCTTTCACCGCCTACTACGTCTCCTCCTACATTGACGAAATCGCCAAGGCCGGCAAGCAAGTCTATCCGCTGGCCACTTACGACAACGCCTGGGAAGGGGGCGAAGACACGGCCGACGCGTTTGACTCGTTCGACCGCGCCGGGGAGAGTTACCCCAGCGGCGGGCCGGTCTCGCACATGCTGGACCTCTGGAAGTCGAGCGCGCCGGACATTGATATCCTTTCGGCGGACACGTCGGTGCAGCCGTTGGTCAACTTCCGGATGATCAACGGGCGCTACGTGCGACCCGATAACCCCTACTGGAGCCCGGAGGCGGGCCGGACGATGTCGGGCGCGCGGGCGTTTTTCTACGCGCTGGCGGAGTATTCGGCGATTGGCTTCGGCGCCTACGGAGTGGATGGCGGGGCGGGTCCCGAGTTGACGGCCACATACGTGGATTTGGGCGCGGACTACCGGATGGTCAACGCGGCCATGCCCGCCATCCTTGAGTTGCAAGCATCGGGGAAGCTCAGGGCCGCCATCGCGGACGATGTGATCCGTGGAAAGAACCTGATCTACGACCGCTACCACCTGCTGGTACGATTCCTGGCGGCGGCCAATTCGTTTACGCAACCGCCCACGCCCGCTCCGACGGCGCAATCGCCGGTGTTCGTGACGCCGCCGCAATTGCCCACGCCCGCCGCGCGGGTGCTGGTGGGGGAGTTGGGGCCGGACGAGTTTCTGATCATGGGCTTCGACGCGGCGGTGGATTTCCGGCCCACGGTCGGTTCGGGCTTCACCGCGGCCCAATTTCTCAAGGTCGAGGAGGGAGTCTATGAGAACGGGGCGTGGAAGACGACCAACATCGGCCGGACTTACCAGGGGTCCTACTCGCCGCCCAGCGTCTCGCTCTCGGCGCAAGGCTCCATCTTCCGCGTGAAGCTGATGCGCTATTGAGGCGGCGAATTGAGGCGCGTTCAGACGGCGCGTCCGAGATGCCGACAGGTCTTGGAGTGAGCGCACGCCAGCGCCGCTTTCAAATTAAGACGCCACTCCCACCCGCAGGATTGCTTTTCGCGCGGCGGCAGATAGGCTGGTTTCGTGGAAAGCAACGAGAAAAGCCGGGTGGACCCGGCGCTGCGCAAACGCATTGAGGAACTGATCGCCCTCCAGGGCGGCAAAACCGGGGCCAATCCCGACCTGGTGGAGGACATCATCGTCAACGCGCTCAAGTTGTTGACCGATGTCAAGGACCGCGGCGACGCGCGGGTCATCCGCACGGCCGTGGGCGAGTTGCGCTACGCCTTCCGCCTCTTCGCCCCGTACCAGCAGACCCGCAAGGTGACCATCTTCGGCTCGGCTCGCACCGAGGCCGCGAAGCAGGAATACCGCGAGGCCGTGGAGTTCGCGCGGCAGATCGCCAGGGCGGGGTTCATGGTCATCACCGGGGCCGGGCCGGGCATCATGCAGGCCGGGCACGAGGGTGCCGGGCCGGAAATGAGCTTCGGGGCCAACATCCGCCTGCCGTGGGAGCAGTCCCCAAATCCGATTATTGACAAGGACGCCAAGCTGATTTCCTTCAAGTATTTCTTCACCCGCAAGCTCACCTTCGTCCGGCAGTCGGACGCCATCGTGCTCTTTCCGGGCGGATTCGGGACGCTGGACGAGTGTTACGAGGCGCTGACCCTCATGCAGACCGGCAAGGCGCGGCTGGTGCCCCTGGTCCTGCTGGACCGGGCCGGGGGAACCTATTGGAAGGCGTGGGACAAGAACGTGCGGGAACACCTTTTGCGCGCCGATCTCATTTCGGCCGATGACCTGCATCTTTACCAGATTGCCCGGTCGGCCGGCCACGCCGTGCGCATCATCACCCGCTTTTACCGCAACTACCATTCCAGCCGCTTCGTCAACGATTTGCTCGTCATCCGTGTCAAGAATGTGCCCCCGGCCTCGGCCATGGCGGGGCTGAACGATGATTTCGGCGACATCCTCAGCGGCGAGAAATTCCACGCCATCGAGGCCACGCCGGAGGAGCGGGAGGACAACGACTGCCTGGAACTGGGGCGGATCGCCTTTGGCTTCGACCGCCGCCAATACGGCCGCCTGCGCCAATTGATAGACGTGCTCAACAGCTTTTGAGGCGATTGTGATCTAAGAGATTATTTACGCCGCTGCTGCGGGAATACGCAACTGGTAGGGAAGCCTCGCCGAGGCGTCCGTGGTTTGTGGCGGGGCGAGGGCTTCCTGCCGACGCGTTGACTCACGGCAAAACCTTACCGAACGGTAAAGAGTTTTTCCGGTGATTGATTCACGATCGAGCTTACCGAGCTTGCTTTGCATTTAACACCCGTTTGAGCTGTTGTTCAACCTGCTCTTTGAGGGCCAGAGGATTGAGGCGTTGGAGCTGGGTTCGCAAATTGTCCTTTTGTTGAGCCGTCAACTGTGGACAGTCCAGTAGGCGCTGGACCGGCGTCTGGGGGGGCGCGTATTTTCGGATGGTTTTGGAACCTCGGCGTGTTTTGGCCAGGAGCTTCAAGGAGGGGCAAAAGAAGTTATGGAGCAACCCCCAGGTGCGGTAGAGTTCATTGAGGGCGGGCAGCAATTGCGGGGACTCCAGACGTTGATAGCCCAGCAGTTGCCGTACATGGGTCCAGTTCATCTGCTCGACGTGGGCCTGGTCATTTTTTCGGTAAGGGCGGCTGCGAGTCAAAGGCACCGGGCGGCCGATCCAGCAGATAACGCCACAGATGGAAGGTCAGGAACTCCGAGCCGTTGTCCACGTCAAAGCCCAGGATGGCAAAGGGCAGCCGCCCCTCGACATCCTGGACCTGTTCCAGCACGTCTTTGGCGCCTTTGTTCCAAACGGCCCGGTTCTCCGTCCACTGGCTGTAAATGTCGGGAAGGGTGAGGCTCCAGATAAAATCCCCCGCCATGGACGTGCCGCAGTGGGCCACCGTGTCGGCTTCCAAAAAGCCGGGCTGGGCGATGTCGCGGTTGTCGGTGCGGATGGGAATTTGGTGTTTGAGCAGACTGCCGGGGCGAGTTCCGCTGAGTCCTTTGCCGGAATAATGAGCCCGCACCTTTTTCAGCAGCCGGTCTATGGTGGCCGGGCTGATTTGCAAAAGTTGGCGGCGGGTCCCCACCGGCAACGCTCCATATTTTTCTTCGCAGAAGGGCAGCCATAAAGGCAAGGCGGCTTTGAGTCGTTTGGAACACATTTGCTCGGAGGCCAGCCAGATCGTCTTTAAAGGCCCCAGGACTTGGGCGTCATAGCGGGGTTGGGGGCCAGGCCGACGCCGACGGCGACTGGGTTTGCGGCTCAACAAGCTGATGGCATACTTGCGCGCGTAACCACAAACCGCACAAAACTCGTCCAGGATTTTGCTCTTAAAGCGCCGCCCGGCCCGTTGATAGCGACCCCAGATGGCTGCCAGATATTCTCTCTTTGATGTTTGACCCATAATTCATGTCTTCCTTTCCGTAAGCCCCATTATGCCTCCAGAACTCCTGACATAGAGTCAACAAGAACGGTCTAATTTTACCTCGATAGTTCTGGGTATTTTCTGGGTTTTGAGGCTCGGCAGGGTGCGGACTCAAACCTGTCCGCTTTTTTG
>JBEKOF010000133.1:0-12124 GCA_049522055.1 Verrucomicrobiota bacterium
CATTGGGGGCGATGAACGGCGGAAAACCGGTTTCCATCGCGCAGATCAATCAAATGAAAATGATCGCCAAACTCAAGGGGACGATCACGGACACCTACCAGAACATCCAAACCAACGCCAACGTCTCCCTGGCGGAACTTGAACCCCCCGCGCCGGTCGTTCCTGTGGCTGTGGCGGCGGCGCCCCCGCCGCAGGAACAGGGCGGCGAGGGAGGAGGAGGAGGCGGCGGTGGCGGCGGCCGCGGCGGTGGCGGCAGACACCGTTGAGCCGGTCCAGGCATCCAGGCCCGCTCTGCGGAGCGCCGGTCATAATCAATTTCCACTGTTTATAATGAAAATCACTTTTAATTGGCTCCAGCAATATGTCCGCTTCGACTGGTCCCCGGATGAATTGGCCCGCCGCCTGACGTTCCTCGGGCTGGAAGTCGAACGGGCGGAAAAAGTCGGCGGGGAGTTGGACGGGATCGTCGTGGCCCAGGTCCTCACGCGCGAGAAGCACCCCAACGCCGACAAGCTTTCCCTCTGCCGTGTCCACGATGGCATGGGCGAACGCCAGGTTGTCTGCGGCGCGCAGAATTTCAAGGCGGGCGACAAGGTCGCGCTGATTTTGCCCGGCCACACGCTTCCGGCCCATGGGGGCCAACCGCCTCTGACCATCCAAGTCGGAAAGATTCGCGGTGTCGAGTCCCACGGAATGTTGTGCTCGCCCGGCGAACTGGGCTTGCCGGCCCCGGGGAACGGCTTGTTGATTCTGCCCGAAGACGCGAAGGTGGGGCAGCCTTATGCGCAATATCTGGGGCGGCCCGCCGGGGATGTGGTTTATGATCTGGAAGTGACTCCCAACCGGCCGGATTGGAACAGCCTCATCGGCATTGCGCGGGAAATCAGCGCCAGCACCGGGCACCCGTTGATGCCGCCGGAAATCAAAATTCCCCCTTCGCAAATCAGCCGCGAGCCGGCCGCAAATTTTCTCAACGTGCGCATTGAGGACCCCGATCTTTGCCCGCGTTATACCGCCCGCCTGCTGCGCGGCCTGAAAATCGTTCCCAGCCCTGATTGGATGCGCTCGCTGCTTGAAAAGGCCGGCCTGCGCGCCATCAACAACGTGGTGGACGCGACCAACTATGTGATGCTGGAAACCGGGCAGCCGCTGCACGCCTTTGATTTTCGGCTCTTGGGCGCGCGGCCCGGGGCGTTGCCCACGGTGGTGGTTCACCGGGCGGCGTCCGGCGGGGAATTCATCACGCTGGACGGCAAGGCGCATGCGCTCAACGACCAGACGCTGTTGATTGCCGACGAAACCAAACCGCTGGCCCTGGCGGGAATCATGGGCGGCAAGAACAGCGAAATCAATCCGGCGACCGTGGATGTGCTCATTGAAAGCGCCTGTTTCAAACCACAAAACATCCGCGCCACGTCCAAGAAACTCGGGCTGCGCACCGATTCCTCCTATCGCTTCGAGCGCGGCTCGGACATCGGGATTTGTGATTGGGCCGGGCGCCGGGCCGCCCAGTTGATCCTGGAGACCGCCGGCGGCGCGATGATTGACAACAGTATTGATGCCTATCCCAACCCCGCTCTGGCGCGGAAAATCCCGTTGCGCTTCGCCAAAAGCGACGCGCTTCTCGGCGTGGCCATTCCCGCCGAAACCCAAATCAATTTCCTCAAACGCCTCGAGCTGGAGGTCCTCGAACAGGAGCCGTCCCGCGCGGTCTTTCAGGTCCCCAGTTTTCGCGTGGACTTGAAGCGGGAAGCCGATTTGATCGAGGAAATCGCCCGCCTTTACGGCGTGGACAAAATTCCCGCCACGCCGCCCCGCGGCGCCGTGGGCGCCAATGCCTTCGACGCGGCGCATGACGAGATCGCCGAAGCCCGCCGGATTCTCACCGGGCTGGGCCTCTACGAAACGCAGGGCCAGACGTTGATCTCCGAGGGCGAAGCGGCGACGCAGACGGAGGCGAAGATCGTCAGGCTGCGTTATCCGTTGAGCGGCGACATGAACGTGCTGCGGCCCGGCTTGATGCCGGGTTTGCTGGCGGCGCTGCGTCACAACATCAGCCACAAGAACAACGACGCGGCGATTTTTGAAATCGGGCGAGTCTTTTCCCTGCAAGCCGATCGGACGTGCCGGGAAAAGCGCAGCCTGGCGATGGCCCTCACCGGCGCGCGCTGGCCGGTGTATTGGGACGGGGCGGACCGGGAGGCGCGGAGCAACTTGTTCGATTTGAAAGGCGTGCTGGAGGAATTCCTTGAGCAATTCGGCCTGCGCGGCGTGACCTGGGTGAGGCGCGAGGAGAGCCGGCCCTTCTTTTTGGAGTCGGCCGCCATTTGCCTGGGCAAAATGCAGTTGGGCGAAATTGGCCGGCTTTCTCCCGAGCAAGCCCGGCGGCATGATCTGCGGGAGGCGGTGCTCCTGGCGGAATTGGATTTGGACGAACTGCTGGCCCGCAGGATTGCCGCCAAATCCTTCAAGCCATTGCCGCAATTCCCCGCCATCCGGCGCGACGTGGCGATGCTCGTGCCCGAAGGCACCACCCACGAGGGGATCTTGGCAATGGTCAAGCATGCCCGGCCGGCGAACCTGGAGCGGGTGGAGTTGTTCGATGTCTTTCGCGGCCAAAACATTGCCGCCGGACAAAAGAGCATGGCGTATGCTTTTATCTATCGAAATGCCGAGCGGACCCTGACCGACTCGGAAGTCAACGCCGCGCACAAGAAACTGGTCGAACAATTCAAGCAATCCTTCCACGCCACAGTGCGCGAGTGCTGAGGCTTTATTATTGGAGCGTCGGCAAAACTAGACCGGCTCTTCGGCTTCCAGGAAGCCGCTCAACTGGCGGATGCGGGTGGGATGGCGCATCTTGCGGAGGGCTTTGGCTTCGATTTGGCGGATGCGCTCGCGGGTGACTTTATACTGCCTGCCCACCTCCTCCAAGGTCCTGGGATAGCCGTCGCCCAGGCCAAAGCGCAGTTCCAACACCTTGCGCTCGCGCTCGGTGAGGCTGGCCAGCACGTCGCCCAATTTATCCTTAAGGAGGCTGTAGCTGGTCATGTCGGAGGGATTCTCCGCGCTCCTGTCTTCGATGAAATCGCCGAAGTTGGTGTCCTCGCTGTCGCCGACCGGGGACTGGAGGGAAATGGGCTGCTGGGCCATTTTCAAGACGGCGCGGACGCGATCTACGGGCAATTGCAATTCGTCGGCGAGTTCCTCCGGAGAGGGTTCGCGGCCGAAATCCTGGATCAATTGCTTTTGGACACGCATGAGCTTGTTGATGGTCTCGATCATGTGGACCGGGATGCGGATGGTGCGGGCCTGGTCGGCGATGGAGCGGGTGATGGCCTGGCGGATCCACCAGGTGGCGTAGGTGGAGAATTTGTAGCCGCGGCGGTATTCAAATTTCTCGACGGCCTTCATCAAGCCCATGTTGCCTTCCTGAATGAGGTCCAGAAAGGAGAGGCCGCGGTTGGTGTATTTTTTGGCGATGGAAATGACCAGGCGCAGGTTGGCCTCCACCATCTCGGCCTTGGCTTGGATGGCTTTTTGGGTGAAGTATTGCAACTGCTCGTAGGCGCGGAGGTATTCCTGCCAGGGCATGCGCACAAATTCCTCCAGCGCCTTGATCTTCCGCTCCTCGCCCTGGATGAGCTGCTCCTGGGGCGGGGATTTTTTCTGCTCTTCGAATTCCGAGATGACGCGCAGGCTGCACTGGATTTTGTCGTGGATGTTGTCGGCCACCAGGGCCATTTCTTCGATGACTTTTTGTTTGTAATAGAATTTGTTGAACGTGCGCCGCAGTTTCTCGTCCAGCCTTTTAAAGTGGCGCGCCAATTTGTCCGCCGCGGATTTTTTCGCGGGCGCCGTTTGCAGGGCGGCGTATTTGTCGTCCACCGTCTGGTCCAATTGGCGCACCTGTTTGACCAGCTTGCGCAACTCGCGCAGGTGGTCTTCGCGCCCCTCGATTTTCTTGTCCACGATCACGCGGTCAAAGCGTTCCTTGGGGGGCTCGGAGATCAATTTCTCCGCCAGGGCGATGTGCTCCTTGCCGGTGAAACCGAAGCTGTGGATGATGAGCTTGATTTCGTGTTCGGCGTCCTCAATGCGCTTGGAGATTTCGACTTCCTGTTCGCGGGTCAACAGAGGGACCTGGCCCATCTGCTTGAGATACATCCGCACCGGGTCGTCCAGAATGTCCAGACGCACTTTTTCCTCGTCTTCGTCCGGCTCCGGCTGTTTGACCCGGTCCACTTCGGCCTGATCCACGATTTCGACTTCGAAATTGCGCAGCTTGCTGTAGAGGTCGTCCAGTTCTTCGGTGGAGACGACGACATCGGGCAGGGCGTCGTTGATGTCGCCGTAGGTCAGATAGCCCTGTTCCTGGGCGAGGCGGACCAGTTCCTTGACTTTTTCGGCCAGCTCAAGTCCGGCGATACGCTGGCCGTTGGCCGCCGGGGGTTTGGCGGATCTGCCCGGCGAGGCCGGCGCTACGGCATTTGGCTCAGGGGCGCTGGGATTAGCCATGTGGATCGCTGAATTGTTGGTTTTGCCGGCGCTGCCAAGGCCGCCGTTGCGAGCGACAATTCTGGCGATTGGCTCGACGCTATTGGCCGCGGACTTGGCTTCTGGTTTTGGCCTGTTTTTTTTCAAGGCACTTCTTACCTTTGCAAAAATGAAGGACAATATGCTGGACGGCCACTGCGTTCGTCAAGGGGGCAACGATATTTAATTTCGCAAAAGACTTCGTCCCCACGGCAGTTGGCACAGGGTATGCGTGCAGCAGCGGGAAGATCGGTTGACGGCGATCGGTTTTGGCGCCGCAGTTCTTAAAGCCACAGGAGCAGTTTCTTGATCTCGTTCAGACGGGCGGCGGGAATTGTTCGTTTTAGACGGGGGAATTTTCCATCCACCATGATGTAATCGTGGTTGCGGGTCAGCATGAGCTTTTCACCCTTGGTTTCAATGCGGCTGACGTTTCGTTCTGCAGCCAGCAGCTTTAGTTCGGTTGTCTGGAGAAGCAGTTCGGCCGACGGTGGCAATGGGCCAAAACGGTCGCGCAGTTCGTTTCTCAAGCCGCCCAAGGCTTTGGCGTCGGCGGCCTGGGCAAGCTTGCGGTGAATGTCTATGCGATGCTGGGCCTGTGTGATGTAGGCGACCGGCAGTGAGGCGACCGCTTTGGGGAATGACGCCGGCTGTTCATTCTCCTCCGTGGCGGGCGGGGCGGAGCGGGTGACCCAGGTGCTGACTTCACGCGGGACTTGGATGTCCGGGGTGGTGGCGGCGGTTTTGGCGGAAGGGGCGGCTTGCTGGGTTTTGGCGCGCGCTTCGTGGGGCTGGGTCAGGAAATCCAGGCGGATTTGCACTTCGAGGCGGGGTTTGATATTCTCGCCCTTGAGGTTGCTGACGCTTTGCTTGAGCAGTTGGCAGTAAAGTTCAAAGCCCACGGCGGCGATATGGCCGCTCTGCTCGGGGCCCAAGAGGTTGCCCGCGCCGCGGATTTCCAGGTCGCGCATGGCGACGCGGAAGCCGCTGCCCAGGGTGGAATACTGTTTAATGGCACTGAGCCGTTTGCGGGCTTCGGCCAGAAGGCCGGCGTGGCGGGGCAATAAGAGGTAGGCGTAGGCCTGGTGCTTGTAACGGCCCACCCGTCCGCGGAGTTGATATAAATCGCTCAGTCCAAAACGATCGGCGCGATCAATGATAATGGTATTGGCGTTGGGGATGTCCAGGCCGCTTTCGATGATGGTGGTGGAGAGCAAGACGTCGGTTTTGCCGTTGACGAATCCAGCCATGACTTCCTCCAAAGCACCGCTCTCCATCTGGCCGTGGCCGATGGCGATGCGGGCCTGGGGCAGCAGCGCGCGCAAACGATGGCCGGCGGCTTCGATGTCCATGACGCGGTTGTGCAGATAGAAGACCTGGCCGCCGCGGTTGATCTCGCGCTGGATGGCGTCGCGGACGGTGCGCTCGTCGTATTGGGCGACAATGGTTTCCACGGGCAACCGGTCCTGGGGCGGAGTTTCGATGGTGCTCATGTCGCGGGCGCCGGCCAGGGCCAGATAGAGGGTGCGCGGGATGGGCGTGGCAGTGAGGGTGAGGACATCCACGGTGGCGCGGAGTTGTTTGAATCTCTCCTTGTGCAGAACGCCGAAACGCTGCTCCTCGTCAATGACCACCAAGCCCAGGTCTTTGAAGGCAATGTCGCGTTGCAAGAGGCGGTGGGTGCCGATGACAATATCCACGGAGCCGGCGGCGAGCTGGGCGATGACCGAGGCGAGTTCGCGGCGGGTGCGAAAGCGGGAAAGCAGTTCGAGGCGCAGGGGGTAATCGGCCATGCGCTCGCGGAAGGTGTTGAAATGCTGCTGGGCCAGCAGGGTGGTGGGGGTCAGCACGGCGACTTGTTTGCCCGCCAGCGCGGCCTTGAAGGCGGCGCGAATGGCCACCTCCGTTTTGCCGTATCCGACATCGCCGCAAATCAGCCGGTCCATGGGGCGCGGGGCTTCCATGTCTTTTTTGGTGGCGGCAATGGCGCGCGTTTGGTCGGGGGTTTCTTCATAGACGAAGCTGTTCTCGAATTCGCACTGCCAGCCGGCGTCGGGGGGGAAGGCGTGGCCGGGCTGGGAATCGCGGATGGCGTGGAGGGCGAGCATATCGCCGGCCAGATCGCGCACGGCGCATTCGGCCTGGGCCTTGGTCTTGGCCCAGCGGGCGCCACCGAGGGTGTTGAGCACGGGACGCGCCTTGCCCGCGCCCACATATTTGCCGACCAAATGCGACTCGCTGAGCGGGACATAAAGTTTGGGCGCAGGCTGGTCCGGATCGCCGGGCCGGTACTCGATGACCAGGCATTCGTCGCCGGAAAGGGAGGAGGGCTGTCGGGACGGCATGACCTTCAAGCCCAAATAGCGGCCGATGCCGTGTTGGAGATGGACGACGTAATCGCCCTCCTCCAATTCGGAGAAGTTGATGTCCAACAACGATCTGCCGGTCTGGGCGTGGGGCGATTTGAGGCGGCGGGGACGCTGCACTTTGTAGCGGCCAAAAATCTCCGCGTCGGTCACGGCGACCAGTTTGGCCGGCTCGAAGAGGAAGCCCCGCGCCAGGGAACCCAGGCGGAGGCGCAGGGCGCTGGTGTTGCCCAGGCCGTATTCCCACCAGACCTCCTCGAACCGCTGGCGCTCGCCCTGGTTGTTGCAGAAAACAAACACGGCATAGCTCTGGCGGGTCCACCGGTGCAGTTGCCCGAAAAACTCCTTGCGCTGCGCTTCCGCGATGTGCGCCTCCGGCGGACGGTCGCCGATGGGACGGAAAATCTCCAGGCCTTGGAACCTCAGGGCCGGCGCGGGAAGATGAGGCGGGGCGGGAGGATTTTGGACGGCGAGTTTCTCCAGGTCTTCGAGAAAAATGTTTTCCAATTCGCCGGCGGAAATCGAAACCATGCCGCGCCGCGAGAGGTCGTTTTGAAATTCGCCCCAAGGAATGAGCAACGGGTTCTGATCGTGGTTTTGGGATTCGTAACGATCGGCCTGGGCGCGCAACATTTCCGGCTCGCACAGGAGAAAAATGGCGCGGGGCGGCAGATAATCCAGGAGGCTGGCGGCGCCGGCCCGGGCGCCGCCGACTTGCGCCACGGCTTGCTTCAACAGACCGAGTTCGCCGCCGGGCGGGATGAGGATTTCGACAATCTGGTCGCAGGAAATCTGGGTGAGGGGATCGAAGTGGCGCAGGGATTCCAGTTCGTCGCCGAAGAACTCCAGGCGGACCGGGTAACGGCTGGTCAGGGGCCACAAGTCCACAATGCCGCCGCACAGGGAGATGTCGCCTTTTTGCGTGACCTGGGCCTCCGGCTCGTATCCCTGCGCCTCGAGCCATTCAATCAGGTCCAGCGGGTCGAGGCGATGGCCCTTTTGCAAGCGGCGGGTGCGGCGTTCGAGTTCTTCGGGGCGCAGGGTTTTTTCCAGCAGGGCGGTGACGCAGGTGACCACGAGGGCGGCCTGCGGCACGGGTTTTTGCGCCAGGGCAACCAGAGTTTCCAGACGTTCGCTGATCACATCCACATGCGGCAGCCGGGCTTCCTGCGGCAGGACTTCCCAGGCGGGGTAGAAGAGAGGAGGCCGAGGCGCGTTGGGAATGAGCGCGGCCCAGGTTTGCAGGTCTTGTTGAAAGACCTCCTGCGTTTTGAGGCTTTCGCTGACGACGATGACCGGGCGGGCGGGGAACAAGGCGGCCAGGAGAGCGGCCAGGAAGGGTTGGGCGGCGGGGCTGACGGCGTCCAGGGACAAAACTCCCCCCTCCTCCACGCGGCGGCGCAGGGCCTGCACGGCGGGAGTCTGCGCGACGACCGAAAACAAATCGCCGGTCGTCGTCTCTGACGGCTCTTTGCCTACAATGCAATTTGGCGCCGTTGGCCGGAAGATTCAAGGCGGGTTTTTGCCGATTTGAGAACCAGGGCGCATATCACTTTCTTGGGTGCTGTTGTGACGTGGACTGGATTTCAGCGATTGAAACGATTGAGAATTGGCCATCGAGAATTTGTCATTTGTCATGTAAACACCTTCGGGATGACGCCCCAGCAACTCTCCGAGCGATGGTGGCAGTTTGCGGCCCGCATCGCCAAGGTGGTGGACGGGCTGCCGGAGACCCGTGTGGGCTGGCAGAAGACAGTTGCCCGGCGACGGTCCGAAGACGACTCTTGCGATAACCGATGACAGTTTTTCAATGACCAATTCTCAATTGAAAGGTCCGAAATCTTAAAGCACCTCTTCGCCGACAGGAGTCACCCAAAAAAGTGAATGCACCCTGAGAACAAGCCATCAAACGGGTCTGCTAGCCGGTTGCCTGGCAAACCTGCTGCCCGGGAAAGGGAACGATAATATCAAACATCGTCCTTGCCGGCTTTTTGGGGGGCGGACTTTTTTTTGTAGGGGGAATGGAGGTTGAAATATATGCCGCAGAGAGGATGCTCGCTTTCGGTCTGGCTGAGGATGACGGTGACTTGCCGGTCCAGGGCGATGCCATGGCGCAGATGCGGCCCGCGGCTCAGATAGGCCTTGATGGCTTTTTCCACAAGCGAGACCAGGCTGGCGCGACAATCCTCCGGGGTTTTATCAATGCAGACAATGAACCGCTCGAAGGTTTGCAAGGCCTCCGCGATCTCGCTCTCGAATGTCTGGACTGTCAATTCCATTGGTTCCAATCCGCGGGCCTGGGCCGCTTCTCAGGCGCCGCCCTCCCCGCGGCCCGGCGGAAGCCCGGCCCTGCCGCGCGGCCCGAACAGCGCGCCGCCCAGACGTATGATAGTGGCTCCTTCTTCAATCGCCACTTCAAAATCGCCGCTCATGCCCATGCTCAAATGGGGCAGGGGAGCGCCGAGGATGCTTTCGCACTGCTCCTTCAAGTCGCGCAGCCGCCGGAAAATGGGGCGGACTTTTTCGGGGTCCGGCGCGAAGGGCGCCACGGTCATCAGGCCGTGGATTTCAATCCTGGGCAAGGCGTTGAACCGGCGGATATCGGCGAGGAGGTTTTCCGGCGGGCAGCCGAATTTGCTGGATTCGCCGGCGACGTTGATTTCCAGAAGCACGGGCATGGTTTTGGCGAAATGCCCGGTCCATTTGGCGATTTCGGCGGCCAGGGGCAGGCTGTCCACGCTTTGAATCATGGAAAAAAGCGAAACGGCGTCGCGGCACTTGTTGGACTGCAAATGGCCGATCATCTGCCAGCGCAAGCGGCCCGGGCATTGGGGAATTTTGGTTTTGGCCTCCTGCACGCGGCTTTCACCGAAAAGGGAAAGCCCCAAGCCGGCGGCGGCGGCGACGGTTTCGGGCGGGTGTCCTTTGCTCACGGCCAGGAGCGCGACGGCGGCCGGGTCGCGGGCGGAGCGCCGGCAGGCGGCGGCGACGCGCTGCCGGACGCTTTGCAGATTGGCGGCCAGGTCCATGCTCTGAGGCGGTTAGAGGAGGCCGGCGGTTTCCGGGAAGCCGCGGAGGATGTTCATGCTTTGCACCGCCTGGCCGCTGGCGCCTTTGGTGAGGTTGTCCAGCGCGCTGATCACGATCAGGCGGCCGGTGCGGGGGTCCAGCCGCCAGGCGATTTCGATCACGTTTGTGCCGGCGACATTTTTGGTGTCGGGCAACGTTGTGCCGTCCAGCAGGCGGACGAAAGGCTCGCGGGCGTAGGCGGCTTGATAGGCCTGGCCGATCTCCCGGCGCAACGCTTCCATGTCCCTTTCGGCGGCGGGACGTTTGAGGGGCGTCAAGTAAAGCGTTGTCAGGATGCCGCGGTTGACGGGGATCAAATGCGGCGTGAACTGGATGACGACCTTGGAGCCGGCGACGGCACCCAGTTGCTCCTCGATCTCGGAGAGGTGGCGGTGGTTGAGAAGGGCGTAGGCGCGCGCGCTTTCATTGCATTCGGCGAAGAGGAAGTCCATTTCCGGTTTGCGGCCCGCGCCGCTGACGCCGCTCAAGGAGTCGGCGATGATGCCGCTATGTTTGACAAGCTTGGCCCGCAGGAGGGGGAAGAGCGGGAGCAAAATGGAGGTGGGATAACAGCCCGGCGAGGCGATCAGGGCGGCGCCTTTGATTTTGGCGCGGTGCAGTTCCGGCAGCCCATAGACGGACCTTTTGAGCAGATCCGGGGCGGGATGATCGTGGCCGTAGTATTGCTTGTAGGTGGCGGCGTCTTTGAGCCGGAAGTCGGCGCTCAAATCAATGACCTGGCAGCCGAGGTCGAGCAGGGGGGCGGCAAATTCGGCGGCCACGCCGTGAGGCAGGGCCAGGAAAACCAGGCGCGCGGCCCGGGCCAGCAGTTGAGCTTTGGGTTCGCTGAAGCACAGTTCTTTGGCGCCAGGCTGGCTGGCGAATTTTGGGAAGACTTGCGCGACGGTCTGGCTGGCGTATTGGCGCGAGGTCACGGCCGCCAGCTCGGCGCCCGGGTGGCGGAGCAGCAGGCGCACCAATTCCTCGCCGGAATAGCCGGAAGCGCCGACGATGCCAATTTTCACCCGATTCATACAATTCGCGTGCTTGACCCGGGGGACGCAGGGCCGCGCCGCCGGCAAACCGCAAAACGATCAGCGCTTGCTGTACTGGAAGCGTTTCCGGGCGCCGGGCTGGCCGTACTTTTTGCGCTCCCTCATGCGAGGATCGCGGGTCAGACAGCCGGCGGTCTTGAGAACGCCGCGCAACGCGGCATCCACATGCAGCAAGGCGCGCGCGATGCCGTGGCGAATGGCGCCGGCCTGCCCCGCCGGACCGCCGCCTTCGACGTTGACGGAGACATCGTATTTGGCGGCGGATTCGGTGAGGGAAAGGGGTTGCACGGCGGTGGTGCGGAGGGCCTCGACGCCGAAATAATTCTCAAAGGGGCGTCCGTTGATGATGATCTTTCCCGAGCCGACAGCCAGGCGAACGCGGGCGATGGCGGTTTTGCGGCGTCCGGTGCCGAGGAATTCTTTGGTCTCTGCCATGATGGAAATGGGTTGAAATTGGAGAGTCTTAGCCGACCGGGGCGAGCACGGCGGGTTGTTGGGCGGCGTGGGGATGCTGGCTGCCTTTGTAAACTTTGAGCTTGGTCATGAGCACGCGGCCGAGGCGGTTTTTGGGGACCATGCCGCGCACGGCGTGGGTGATGAGTTTTTCGGGATGGCAGGCGCGCACCTGGGCGACGGAGGCGTATTTCTCGCCCCCTTTCCAGCCGGAATAGGTCATGAACTCTTTGGCGGTTTCCTTGTTGCCGGTCACGCGCACCTTCTCGGCGTTGATGACGACGACAAAGTCGCCGGCATCGAGATGGGCGGTATAAATGGGTTTGTTTTTCCCGCGCAGGATGTTGGCGACCTGGGCGGCCAGGCGGCCCAGCACTGCGCCGTTGGCGTCCACCACATGCCATTTGCGCTTGTCCAAATCAACTTTCGGCAGATACGTTTTCATCAAGTAACCATCAAAGGAATGATGAAGCTACCAGAGAACGGGCGGAAGTCAACAGGCAAAAATGGAGAATTGCGCGAGTCGAGTTGACTCAAATTAAAAGACACTGGGGGAGCGAAACTGAGAGGAGGCCAAAAGGGTCGTTGACTCATGGGAAAAAGACACCAGGAATTGGTGTGAATGAACATGAGCAAAGAACTGAA
>JBEKOF010000134.1:0-12029 GCA_049522055.1 Verrucomicrobiota bacterium
GGACGCGCCATCGAGCTGGCCGAGTTGCCGGAGGTGGAGGCGATTCATGTGGTGGCGGACGCCAACGGCAACGAAATCGGCGCGCCATCGCCGCGCTTTGTGAAGGACATGCTCCGACAGATTCATACGGCCCTCATCGAGAAAGGGATCCGGGACGAGATCACGCTCATCGCCGGGGGCGGCATCGGGCTGCCGGAACACCTGGCCAAGGCCATTATATGCGGCGCGGACCTGGTGAGCATCAATCTGCCGTTGCTCATTGCGCTGGAATGTCATCTGTGCGAGAGCTGCAAACCGGGCCAGCCGTGTCCCGCCAAGCTGGAGCCCCTGGATCGCGATTTCGCGGTGGGCCGCATGACGAATCTAATCGCCGCCTGGCACGATCAGTTGATCGAGGTGATGGGGGCGATGGGCATGCGCGAGGCGCGCCGGCTGCGCGGGGATGTCGGCCGCGCCATGTTCTTCGAGCAACTTGAGGAGGAAACGTTCGGCAAGCTTTATGGCACCAGAAAGAAGCATTGAAGAGTTACTGCCCGAGAACACGCTCAAGACCCGTGTGGCGCAGGAACAGGTGGAGCGAGTGACTCGCCCGGCGCCGTCGCGCTTCCGCAACGAGATCGCCAAGTACATTGTCCATCGCAGCCAGGATTGCCGGCGTTGCGGGAAGTGCGCGGAGGTTTGTTCCTACCAGGTCCATGCGCGCAACCCCGGCTTCAAATACTTCGGCGAGCCGCTCCATCACTTGTGTATCGGACCGGCCTGTGAGAAGACCGGGCACTATTGCGTGGCGCTTTGCCCCCAGGGAGCGCTGCAGGTGAGGGAGAATCCGATGTGCCAGGCCCTGGGCGATTGTCGCTGGTCGAGCGATCTGATCCTGGCGACCTGGAAGATGGCGGAAACCGGCGAAGTGCCGCCGGCAGACTACGACTACGATTATGAGTGCGGCCGTTCCGGCGGAGGTTTCGACCGGCTCCGCTTCAAATTCCCCGCTCGACCGCCTGTAGCCCTGCGCCCGGAGCAAATTGACACCAGCCTCCTGCTCAACAAGCGCGACGATGGCCGGCCCAAGCTGACGATAGATGTGCCTTGGTATGGCGGCGGCATGTCCTTCGGGTCCGTGAGCAATGTGACCCAGTTGTCCAAAGCCCGGGCGGCGGTAGCGTTCAATACCTTTACCTGCACGGGCGAAGGGGGCTACATGGAGCGGATGCGGCCTTATGACGACCATGTGATTACGCAGGTGGCGACGGGCCTGTTCGGCGTGCGCGAAGAAACCATCCAGCGTGTGCCGATTGTGGAGTTCAAGTACGCCCAAGGCGCCAAGCCGGGATTGGGCGGGCACCTGTTGGGCGACAAGGTGACGCTCAGTGTGGCCCGGATGCGCGAGGCGGTGGTGGGTTTCTCGCTGTTCTCCCCGTTCCCCTTCCACAGCGTCTATTCCATCGAAGACCACATGAAGCACATTGACTGGGTCAAGCATGTGAACCGGCGCGCCTTGATCTCGACGAAGGTTTCGACTCCGACGGACGTGGATATGGTCGCGGTGGGCAGTTACTCCGCGGGCACTCATATCGTGCACATTGACGGCGGCTACGGGGGGACCGGCGCAGCGCCGGACATCGCCAAGAAGAACATCGCCATGCCCATCGAATACGCCATTGGCAAGGTGCACCGTTTTCTCGCCGATGAAGGGGTGCGGGACAAGGTGGTCCTGATTGCCAGCGGGGGCATTCGCTCGGCCTACGATGTGGCCAAGGCTATCGCCCTGGGCGCGGATGGAGCGGTCATCGGCACGGCGGAATTGGTGGCGCTGGGTTGTGTGCGGTGCAGCCGCTGTGAGAGCGGACGGGGTTGTCCGCGCGGCATCGCCACGACCGACTCCGAGCTTTGTGAGAAGATGCAGATTGATTGGGGCACGCAGCGACTGGTCAACCTTTACAGCGCGTGGCGCGACGTGCTTGTCTCGATTCTGCAACGCCTCGGTCTGCGCAGCGTGAGCGAGCTGCGCGGACGCACCGACTTGATGATGCACCTGGATTACACCAACGACTTGGGGGGAACCTCATGAACGGTGAATTGATAAAGCGCCTGGCCGATTCCAGAAGACGGCTGGCCCAGACTCTCAACTACTCCTCGAGCCTGAAGAAGGAAGCCGAGGAAGGGGGCTGCGGGGTCGTGGGTTTCTGTTGCAGCGAGCCTGTGCCGGGCAAGCATATCTATGAACCGTCCCGCCAGATGCACAACCGGGGCAATGGCAAGGGAGGCGGTATCGCCGCAGTGGGGTTGGTCCCCGAGCAGCTTGGGGTTAGCCGGGAAGTCCTCGATAGCCATTACCTGCTGCACCTGGCGTTCATTGACCCCAAGGTGCGGCCCGAAATCGAGGCGCAGTTCATCACCCCGCAGTTCGACATTGCCGCGACCGGCCAGCTCGAGCAGATCGAGGACTGGAAGTCCGTGCCGGGGCTTGAGGTGATGCCACCGGCGGTCAGCCGCTATTTTGTGCGCGTCAAACCGAAGGTGTTGGACGCGTTCATCGCCCGGAACAATCTGCAGGCGCTGGGCCGCGAGGAAGCGGAAGCCGAGTTTGTCAACCAGAACAGCTTTAGCCTGAATCAGAAATACTACGCGTCGCTCGGGGAGAAACGAGCCTTCGTGCTCTCGCATGGGCGGGACATCATGATCCTCAAGGTGGTCGGGTTCGCCGAAGCGATCGTCAAGTACTACCAGATTGAGGAGCTGTGCGCGCACGAATGGATTGCCCACCAACGTTTCCCGACCAAGGGCCGTGTCTGGCACCCTGGCGGCGCCCATCCGTTTGCGGCCATTGACATGGCCCTGGTGCATAACGGCGACTTTGCCAATTACCATTCCGTCAGCGAGTACCTCAAGCAGCGTCAGATCTATCCCCAGTTCCTGACCGACACGGAGGTTTCGGCCCTGCTCTTCGATTTGCTGAGCCGGACCTACCATTATCCGCTGGAATATATCATCGAGGCGCTGGCGCCCACGACGGAACTGGACTTTGACCGTCTGGATGCGGAGAAAAGGAAGATCTACCGGGCGATCCAGGCCACGCATATGCACGGGTCGCCCGATGGTCCCTGGTTCTTCATCATCGCCCGCACACTCGCCCGAGAAAAGCAGTTCCAGTTGATGGGCATCACGGACACCGCCATGCTACGGCCGCAGGTGTTTGCTTTCTGCGACGGCAAAGTGCAGGTGGGGCTGATTTGTTCGGAAAAACAAGCCATTGACGCCACGCTGCTGAGCTTGTCGAAGGACGACGAACGGATTTGCCCAGTGGCGGACCGGTACTGGAACGCGCGCGGCGGCAGTCACAACGATGGCGGGGCCTTCATTTTCAATCTGCAAAAGGACGCCGCCGGCAAGATGCGGATCACATGCACCGACAAATTCGGCAAGCCGGTCCCCATGCCCAGAGGAACGGAATCGTGCGATTTTTCGCGGGAATGGCCGCCACCGGGAGCCGCGTCAGCGGGCGCTGGCGGCTGGGACGCCGGCGCCGCCGGGGTGGAGATTTTCGAAACGATGCGGGCGCTGGCGCCGCGATGGACTTTTGATGAGTTTCGCCTGGCGTGCGGGCAGATCACGCAGCAGGCGAAAGATCCGTCCAAAACCGCCACCGCGATTGAGGTTCTCACCCTGCTGAACGACCGGATCTACTCAACCGGCGCCAAAAAGCGCAGCCATCTGCTCCACATTATCCACCACGAGTGGAACCGGTTGTTCAGCCAGCTTCCCAACGTCGGCTCCAAAGATGCCGGCAAGAGCGCGTTTGGTCTCATTGATTTCGAGTCCCGCCAGCACCTGCGCAAACCGCGGGAGAACGAAACGACGCTGGTGATTGACACGGCGCACTTTCCGCCGGAAGGCGACCATTGTGATGCGGCCCTTCTGGTGGAGGCCTACATGATGGGGTGGCGGCACTTCATCAGTTTCAATTGTATTGGCCAGCGATTTCTCGGGTGCGGGCTGGGACCCAATACGGAGGAGGTGACCATTGATGTGTATGGCAGCAGTGGAGACTACCTGGCCTCCGGCATTGATGGGTTGACGATTACGGTGCATGGAAATGCGCAGGACCAGTTGGGCCAGATTATCAAGGAAGGCAAGCTGGTCATACACGGCGACGTGGGCCAGACCTTTATGTATGGCGCCAAAGGCGGCAATGTCTATGTGCTCGGCAACGCCGCCGGCCGGCCGCTCATCAACTCCGTCGGCCGGCCCAAAGTCGTCATCAATGGCACGTGCCTGGATTTCCTGGCCGAGTCATTCATGGCGGGCGACCCTCATAACGGGGGCGGGTTCGTGATCTTGAATGGCGTCAAGTTCGATGACGACGGCCAATTGGTTCCACTGCCAGAGCCTTATCCCGGCAGCAATCTGTTCTCCCTGGCTTCCGGCGGAGCCATTTTCGTGCGCGATCCGAACCGAACCATGGTTGAGGAGCAGTTAAACGGCGGCAAGTTTGCCCGATTGACCAATGCCGACTGGGAATTGATCCTGCCGCTGCTCCAAGAGAATCAGCGGCTGTTCGGAATCACTATCGAGCACCTTTTGACCGAAAACGGTCGGATGCGCAAACCCGCGGCCGTGTATCGCAAGGTTGTTCCCGCCAGCGTGACCGCCTTGGCTGAGCAGAATACCGACGACGCTGAAGCAGGCCTCCAAGAGGTGGCCGCGAAGTAACCAGAGAACCTCCCGTGATGACCATCACCAAAAAGAAAACCGGATCCGGCTTAAAGGACGCGGTGGAGCAAATCTGCGGCGTTGATCTGAGCGTCTGCTTCCAGTGCAAGAAATGCTCCAGCGGTTGTTCGGTAGCCAAGCTAACCAAATCGCGGCCGTCGGAGCTGATGCGCCAACTGCATCTGGGCGCCGGCGATGAGCTCTTGGAGAGCGATCTGATCTGGACCTGCGTTTCGTGTGAGATCTGTTCCGCGCGCTGTCCGATGGAGATTGATGTCGCCGCGGTCATGGACGCCTTGCGCCAACTGGCCCTCCAACGCGGCGCGTCCAAGCCGGCCGGCAATGTGCCGCTGTTTAACCGGGCTTTTCTGAAGACGGTCGAAATGTTTGGCCGCAGCTATGAGATGGGGATGATCGCCGCCTACAAACTTGGCACGGGGAAATGGAAGAACGATGTGGAGAAGTTTCCAGCCATGCTCAAGAAACGGAAGATTTCTTTGCTGCCCCCCCGGGGTGGCGACCGGAAAACCGTGGGTCGCATCTTCAAGCGCTCCCAACAAAATAAAGGACCCCAAGCATGAGGTACGCGTATTATCCAGGGTGCTCGGCTGAATCCACCGCCCGGGACATGCACCAATCCACCTTGGCAGTGGCGCGCGCGCTGGGCATTGAGCTGGTTGAACCCGAAGGCTGGACGTGTTGCGGCGCGACCGCCGCCCACCAGAGCGATCGGTTCCTGGCTGTCTCGCTCCCCGCAGCCAACCTGGCGAAAGTCCAGGACATGAAACTGGACATGGTCGTGAGTTGCGCCGCCTGTTTCAGCCGCATGAAAGTGGCGAACCAGGAAATCACCGCCGATCGCGGCATGCGGGAGCAGGTCCGCCAAGCGCTGGAGCGCGATTACGACGGCTCGGTCAAGGTGCGGCTTTTCCTCGAAGTGCTGCTGGACGATGTGGGCCTGAAGGCGATCTCCCGCGCCGTGAAGAAGCCGCTCAAGAACCTCAAGGTGGCTTGTTACTACGGGTGCCTGCTGGTTCGGCCGCCCAAGATTTTGAAATTCGACGACCCGGAAAATCCGACTTCGCTGGACCGCCTGGTAAAGGCGATGGGCGGCCAAAGCCTGGACTGGCCGTGCAAGGTCGAATGTTGCGGCGGCGGGTTGTCGGTTTCACGAACGGATGTGGTGGTCCAGCTCACGGATTCGATTCTCGACATGGCCTGCCAGGCGGGCGCCGACTGCATCGCGGTCAGTTGCCCGATGTGCCAAGTCAACCTGGATTTGCGCCAACAGGATATCAACAAACAGACCGGGAAGAACTATCACGTGCCCATCGTGTACATCACCCAACTGGTTGGGCTTTGTCTAGGGCTCCGGCCAGAGGAGCTCGGGTTCGAGAAGCTGATAGTTCCCGCTTCCACGGTCTTGGAGAAGGCAGCGGCAAACTGATATGAGCAAATCCGACGACAAGAAGATTGGCGCGGTGCTGGTGCAGGGCGGGGGCATCGCGGGCGTGCAGGCCTCGCTGGATCTGGCCAACAGCGGCTTCAAGGTCTATCTCGTCGAGCGCGACGCCGCCATCGGCGGCATGATGGCCCACCTGGATAAGACATTCCCGACGGGCGATTGCGCGACCTGTATTGTCTCGCCCAAACTGGTGGAATGCGCGCGGAATCTGAACGTCGAGATCCTGACCCTCTCGGAATTGACAGACCTAAAGGGTGAACCGGGGCATTTTGAAGCAACCGTCCGGCGGTTTCCGCGATTTGTGGATGAGGATAAATGCACCGGCTGCAGCGAATGCACTCAAGCGTGCCCCGTTGATATACCGGACGAGTTCAACCGCTGCCTGGGCACGCGCAAGGGAATCGCCAAGCTCTACGCTCAGGCCACGCCCAATATTTTTGGCATCCTCAAACACGGCCATGGGCCCTGCAAGGTGAAGTGCCCGGCCAAGGTCAACGTCCAAGGCTACGTTCAGCTCATCAAGAAGAAGGAATACGTCAAGGCAGTCAACCTGGTTCGCCAGCGAAATCCGCTCTCCGCGATCTGCGGCCGGATTTGCACCCATCCCTGCGAATCGGTTTGCACGCGCGGCAAGGCCGATGATCCCATCGCCATCCGGTTGTTGAAGCGGTTCGCGTCCGACCAGGAAATCGAAATGCTGGCGGCGGGGAAACTCGCTTTGCCGGAAGAGAAATCTCCCGCGCCGGACGCCAAAAAGGTCGCCGTGATTGGCGGCGGGCCGGCCGGATTGACCGCGGCGGGGGACCTTGCCGATGCCGGTTTTGCCGTCACCGTGTTTGAAGCGCTCAGCGCCGCCGGCGGCATGCTCCGCTGGGGGATTCCTGAGTACCGGCTGCCGAAGGATATTTTGGACCATGAAGTGGAGCTGATCCGCCGCAAGGGCGTCAAGTTCGTCTATAACTGCCGCATCGGCGAGAACATCACCTTCCAATCGCTCCGGCAGGAATATCAGGCCATATTCCTTTGCGCCGGCGCCCAGAAAAGCCGCAAGCTGCGCATCGAAGGCGAACAAATCAATGGCGTGTTTCATGGTGTCGAATTCCTCCGGGACGCGGCTTCGGCCCGGAAGCCGGTGGTAAAGGATCGGGTCCTGGTGATTGGCGGCGGCAATGTGGCGGTGGATGTCGCCCGGACCGCCCTGCGCCTCGGCGCCAGGAAGGTTGAGATGGTTTGCCTGGAACGGCGCGATGAAATGCCCGCCTACAAGGAAGAAATCGAGGCCACGCTGGCCGAGAACATCACGATTCGCGATGGATGGGGCCCCAAGCGCATCACGGGGAATGGTTCGGTGACCGGCCTGGAACTCAAACGGTGCATCCGGGTCTTCGACGATCAGAAACGGTTTCGTCCCGCCTTTGACGAAAACGACCTGGCGACTCTGGAGGCCGACCAAATCATTGTGGCCATCGGCCAGATGGTGGATGAGCAGTTGGTCGGGCAGATCCCGGTGGATAGCGAAAGAGGCTGCTTCAAAGCCGACCCTATCACCGGGCAAACCTCCATCCCCGGCGTTTTCGCCGGCGGCGACAATGCCTCGGGTCCCGCGTCGGTGATTGATGCGGTCACGGCCGGCAAACGGGCCGCCGAATCCATCGAACGCTATTTGACCGGCAAGGACCTGCTGGCTGCCCGTTTTGAGAGCATGGTCCATCCCATGCCGGAGGAGCTGCTGCCCGATACCGAGAAAGTCGCGAAGAAGGACCGGCCCCACGCCGCCGAACTGCCGCCGGCCAATCGGCTGAGGAATTTCGACGAAGTGGAAAAAGGGCTGACCGAGGAGCAAGCGTTGGCGGAGGCGGAACGTTGTCTGAATTGCGCCCTGTGCTCGGAGTGCAATCGGTGCGTCGAGACTTGCCAACAGCACGCCATCAACCACGCGATGAAGGAGCGGACGGTTACGCTCAACGTGGGCGCTGTGATCCTGACCCCGGGCTTTAGCGAATTCGACGCCAAACGAAAAGGCGAATTCGGTTATGGCCGATATGCCAACGTCGTTACTAGTGTTCAATTCGAGCGCATGCTCTCGGCCGCGGGGCCATTTGAAGGGCATGTCATCCGGCTGTCCGACGGCCGGAAAGCCCAGCGCATCGCCTGGATCCAATGCGTCGGTTCGCGGGATTCGGCGTGCGGCAATGACTATTGCTCGTCCACCTGCTGCATGATGGCGACCAAACAGGCCATGGTGGCGGGCGATCACGTCGAAGGCCTGGCCGCGACCATCTTCTACATGGATATCCGCGCCCACGGCAAAGATTTTGACCAGTACTATGAGCGCGCCCGGGCGCAGAAGAACATCCACTACGTCAAAAGCATTCCGTCGCGGATTGTTCAGGTCCCCGGCAGCAAAGACCTGCGCGTTCAATTTCTGGATGGCAACAGCCAGCTTCAGGAGCAGGATTTTGACCTGATCGTTCTGTCCGTCGGCATGGAACCGCCGAGCTCCATGGTCAAGCGCGCTGCCAGCCTCGATATAAAGCTGAACGACTTTGGCTTCTGCCGCACCGACCGCCTGGCCCCCTTGGCGACCTCCCGGCCGGGCGTCTTCGTCAGCGGCGCCTTCCAGGAGCCCAAGGACATTCCCGAAACGGTGACCCAAGCCAGCGCCGCGGCGTCCATGGCGATGGAGATGCTGGCGCCGGCGCGCAATACGCTGATCACCAGAAAGAGTTACCCCACCGAGCACGATGTCGCCGATGAAGCGCCGCGACTGGGGGTCTTTGTCTGCCACTGCGGCATGAACATCGGCTCGGTCGTGGACGTGGAGCGAGTGGCGAAAAGCGTCGCAAACCAGCCGGATGTCGTGTTGGCGACTCATACCATGTTCACCTGTTCCGATACGAGCTTGTCGAACATCAAGGATGTGATCCGGGAGCATCGGCTGAATCGTATCGTGGTCGCCTCCTGCACGCCGCGAACGCACGAGCCTTTGTTCCGTGAAACCTTGCGCGAAGCGGGGTTGAATCCCCATCTGTTCGAGATGGCCAACATCCGCGACCAGTGTTCCTGGGTGCATTCGGCGGCGCCGCAATCCGCCACGGAAAAAGCGGTTGAACTGGTCAACATGGCCATCGCCCGGGCGCGGACGCTTTCGCCGCTGGAAGGCGGGACGCTGCAGGTTGACCAGACGGGCTTGGTCATCGGCGGCGGCTTGAGTGGCATGACCGCGGCCCTGGCGCTCGCGAATCAGGGATTTCCAGTGCATCTGGTGGAACAAACGAATCGTCTGGGAGGGACCCTGCACGAGATTCACAGCACCTTCGAGCACGCGGACCTCGCCCAGTTTACCCACGGCCTTATCCAGGAAGTCGAGAAGCATCCCAGCATCAAGCTGTATCTGGAAACAGAAATCTCCGGCATCAAAGGCCACGTCGGCAAATTCCATCTGTCGCTGGTCAAGGGCGGCAAGCCACTCGAAGTGTCCGGCGGCGCCATCATCGTCGCCACCGGCGCGCGCCAGGCCAAGACCTCCGAGTTCTTGTATGGCCGCGCCGCGGGCGTCTTGACGCAGGTTGAGCTGGAAAAACTGTTGCACGACAAGGCCTGGCCCGCGAAGGGACAAAATGTCGTCATGATCCAGTGTGTCGGCTCGCGCAACGAGCAGCATCCTTTCTGCAGCCGAATTTGCTGCTCGATGGCCATCAAGAATGCATTGGCCATCAAGAAACAAGATCCCGCCGCCAACGTCTTCGTCCTCTACCGCGACGTCAGGACTTACGGCTTCCGTGAACTCTACTACCAGCAGGCGCGCGAGGCCGGGGTCGTCTTTCTCCGCTATACGCCTGAAGCGCCGCCCGAGGTGCGCGATAATCAGGGCCTAGTCGTCAGCCTAAAAAGCCCCGACTTCCCCGAGCCGATCCAGATCGAGGCTGACAATGTTGTGCTCAGCACCGGCATTGAAACCGACCTGAAGAACAACAAGCGCGTTTCCGACATGCTCAAGGTGCCGCTTAACGCGGACGGATTTTATGTGGAAGCCCACATGAAGTTGCGGCCGGTGGATTTCGCCACCGAAGGGGTCTTCCTTTGCGGGCTGGCCCATTCGCCGAAGTTCATTGACGAGAACATTTCCCAGGCGCGCGCCGCCGCCGCCCGCGCCGCCACCGTCCTTTCCAAGACGCAACTTGACGTCAGCGCCCAGGTCTCTTATGTCAGCCAGCAGAAATGCATCTCCTGCATGACCTGCGTCACCGTCTGCCCGTATTCCGCGCCGTTCTGCAACAAGGACGGCAAGGGCCAGATCGAGGCCGCCAAGTGCATGGGCTGCGGTATCTGCGCCGCCGAGTGTCCCGCCCGCGCCATCCAACTGCATCACTTTGAGACCGACCAGTTCCTGGTCATGATCCGGCAATTGTTCCCGGAGCGGAACGGGGAACTTTTGACAGCCGTCCACCCGGAAAGGGAATTGGTGGAAACCGTCTGAACCATGCAAGCCGAAGCATTTCAACCCAAGATCGTGGCCTTTTGCTGCCACTACTGTGCCTATTCCTCGGCTGACCTGGCCGGCTCGATGCGCATGCAGTACCCGCCCAATGTGCGCATCATCCGCACTCCCTGCACGGGCCGGCTGGAAACCGAGTATTTCATGAAGGCATTGGAATACGGCGCGGACGGCGTGCTGGTCGCCGGCTGCCTGGAAGGCGGCTGCCATTTTGTCGAAGGCAATCTTTGCGCCAAACGCCGGGTCAATTATACCCGGGACCTGCTGCTGGAAATCGGCCTGGAAAAAGACCGCATCCGCATGGTCAACATTTCCGCCGCCATGGCCCGGCCCCTGGCGGATACGATTACCGATATGGTCCAGACCATTCGCAAACTGGGCCCCAACCCCATCAAACCCAATAGTTCGCCTAAACCGGAGAGCTGCTCATGATCGTTGCACAAAGAAAGAACATCCCTGACCTGCTGGCCATAGTCGAAAAACACCGCAAACTGCTCTTGCTCGGTTGTGGCACCTGCGTCACCGTCTGCCTGGCGGGCGGACAACGCGAAGTCAGCATCATCGCCTCCGCGCTGCGCATGGCGGCAAAACTCAAAGGCCTCCCCCTGGAAGTCGGTGAAGCCACCATCGAACGCCAGTGCGACAATGTCTTCCTCGAGCAAGCGGCCGATATCATCAAGAACCACGACGCCGTCTTGTCCCTGGGTTGCGGCGCCGGCGTTCAGGCCCTGGCCGAGCGTTACCACGGCAAACCGGTCTATGCCGGCCTGGACACCGCGTTCATCGGCATCCTCGAGGAACGCGGAGTCTGGGCGGAAAAATGTGGCGCGTGTGGCGCATGTGTGCTCCACCTCTACGGCGGCATTTGCCCGGTCACCCGCTGTGCCAAACAAATGCTCAACGGCCCGTGCAGCGGCTCCCGAGAAGACCACTGCGAAGTGGACCCCGCCCGCCCTTGTGCCTGGCAACTCATCTACCTGCGTCTCAAGGAAATCGGTCAATTGGACCAACTCAAGAAGACGAAACCGCCCAAGAACTGGCGTTCCAGCCAGGCCGGCGGCTGCCGCACCATCATCCGCGAGGATCACCGGGTGTGAGCATCAGAGTGGGGCTCATCTTCTGACACCCCTGGTGCTCCATTGGGAGAGGCACGCCTCGTGGCTCCGGACTTCAGCCTCAGGTCGAGCCTGTGGCAACACCCGCCAAAAGGAGATGCCGCCGCGGCGGAACGAAGAATTAGAGCAGTTCCATGAAAACTGTAGCCGCTCAAACGTCGGGATTTTGGGGGAGCGCGGGCAGCCCGCACCGCTGCAGCCCGCATCGCTGCGGGCCAGCCCATTGTTGTTCCATCTGGCC
>JBEKOF010000135.1:0-12010 GCA_049522055.1 Verrucomicrobiota bacterium
CGTGCGCGATATGGCTCCTGGGCATTGGCCTCCTCGCCGTGCGGCTGGTTTGGGCCAATGTCCGTTTCAGCTTGCTTCTCTCACGACGTGTGCCGGTTAGAGACGCCACCATCATCCGGTTGGTGGAGGATTGTGCCATCATCCTTCGCCTCACCCGCCCCGTCATCGTGTTGGAGACCGAGGAGGTGGATAGCCCGGCCGTGTGCGGCCTGTGGAAAAAGAAGTTGCTGGCGCCGGACGGAACTTTCGAACGCTTTTCCTCCGAAGAACTCCGGCACATCTTCCTCCACGAAATGGCCCACATCAAACGGCGCGACATTGAGGTCAATTGGCTCACCTCTGTCTTGCAAATTCTGCATTGGTTCAATCCGGTTCTGTGGCTGGCCTTCGCGCGGATGCGCGCCGACCGGGAACTGGCCACCGACGCGCTCGCGCTGACCCACTTCCCGACGACGGAAAACGTCCCTTACGGCGAGACCATCCTCAAAGTGGTCGAGCATCTGGCCCGCGGCGCGGTTCAACCTGGGTTGGTGGGCATTGCGGAAGGCAAAGCGGGCCTCAAGGAACGCCTCCGGGCCATCGCCCGCTGCGGCGCCGCCAAACCCTGGCGTTGGGCCGCCATCGGCATGGCCGCACTCGTCGCCGGGATTGGTTTGACCGGCGCTCAGGAAAACCATCCGCCGTTCGCCGCCGATCAAGCGGCACACACGCCAAACCAGCGCAACTTCGCCCTGCGAGTCTCGGACTATGATAATGGAACTCCTCTGGCTGGAGTCACCGTCAGCTACACCTTGGATTACTTCGATGGCAAATCCATTAAAGAGGTATCGCTGACGGATCAAGACGGCCGCGCCGCCCTCCAGTACGTCCCGTCGGACTTGAAGCATTTGGCCTACGCGGCGGAAAAATCCAATTACCTCACGCTAAATGGAGAATGGTTTGATCAGGAACTGTCGCTGCTCGGAGAGGAGTATCCGGTCAAGCTGGGCCAAGGCTCCGAAATTGGCGGGAGCGTCGTGGACGAGAATGGCAAGCCAGTCAATGGCGCGGAGATTTCCTTCGATGAACCCATGAGAATGCTGCTCTCGGCTGGCCATTACCGCACGGACCACGCCGAATTGTGGATCGTGCCGAGCGGACAACGGGCCGCGGTCACCGGCGCCAACGGCACTTGGAAGGCAAAGTGCATCTGGCCGGGGATTCAATGGGCTTCACTGAGAATTCATCATCCCGATTTTGCGGACGCCACCTGTTCCACCGACCTCACCAGCGCCATGCAGGCGGAAGGCAAAGGCGCGAAGGTTAGTTTCGATGACTTGACGAACCATACCGTGCGGCTGACCCTGACGAAAGGCGTCGCCGTGCATGGCAGGGTCATTAACGAAACAGGGACGCCACTTTCCGGACAACAAGTCAGTTACGCGGAATTGCTCTCTTCGACGCACGCCCCCGACCAACTCCTGGGCCGGCGCACCGTCATCACGGACGCAAACGGGAAATTCCAGATCAGCCACGTTCCGCAAAAACATCTCTTTTTCCTGGTGCAAACCGCCGGTTACGCTCCGCTGGTCGCGGAACTGGACCCGAAGGAGCCCGATTCTTCCATCGAATTGCGTCTGGCCATGGGCACAAAAATGGCCGGCGAGATCAAGGACAGTCTGGGCAATCCGGTGGATAACGCACACATTGCTTTTGCGGATTTCGGCATCTGGCGTGGCGTCCAGTGGGAAACCGTCAGCGACAGCAACGGACGTTTCGAATGGGACAACGCCCCGGATGAAAAATTCCAACTGCAAATTGAAAAGGACGGCTTCATCACACAACAGAAAACTGTGGACCTCAGTGCCGGCGGCCATCTGGTGGTTCAGCTCAACCGGACGCTGCGCATTGCGGGCAAAGTGCTGGACGCGGAGACGGGAGAGCCGATCAAGCAATTCCAGATTGACTGGTTGGACCGGGGTAATCCGGGCGATTTCGCCGAAGGTTACCCGTTCTCCACCATCCCGGGATCGAACGGGGTTTACTCGCTCGATGTGGGCAGGCTTTACGCGCAGAACTGGTTTGGCGGATATGCGCACCAGTGTGTTTTCCGAGTCGAAGCAGACGGGTACGCGGCCTATTTCTCGCGGGTGTTCTCATCTCATGCCAGCGATGTTGGAGAGGTCTCCTGCAACATTAATCTCAAGCGGACGCCGCAGATTTCTGGAACGGTAATTGATGCCGAAGGCCGTCCAGTTGCGGGTGCGCAAGTTGCGCTCAGGTCGCCGGCTTCAAGATTGTTCATGTTGGGCGGCCCAACTTTCTCGGGGCCCCCGAATCCCGGGATCAGGCTCACCGACGCACAGGGACGGTTTCAACTCACGACAGATCCAGCACAGCAGGGCATTATTGCCATCCATGATGAGGGCTTCGCCGAGCTCGTAGCGAACTCGTTCTCCAGCAATATAACCCTCAAACTGCAGCCGTGGGGCAGGATTGAAGGCACTGTTTGGGAATATGACCATCCCGTGACGAACCAGGAAATTACGGCAACAGGTGTAGATCCAGCACGACTACAGTTTAGTCCGCGCATTTATTTCCAAACCAACACGGACGTTCAGGGGCGATTCGCCTTCGACTTGGTGCCACCTGGCAAATATTACCTTAATCGGATGATCCCCATAGGCAGTGGTGCCAGTTCGGGGCCGCATGAGGTGATTGAAGTCCAGCCCGGCAAGACGGCCTCGGTGAAAGTCGGTGGAGTGGGGCGCCCCATCGTGGGCCAGATGAAGATCACCAATCCCTACCTGCCGATTGACTGGTCAGGTGGCCGCAATTATTTCTACGCACAATCTATTTCTCCGCGACCTCCCACGAATTTTACGACGCGGGAGCAAATCGAGGCATGGCAAAACCAGCCGGAAATCCAGAAAGCCCGGGCTGCCATCCGCAATTATCCCATGAAAATGGACGCGGATGGATCTTTCCGCATGGACGAAGTGACGCCCGGGAAATATGAGATGCAAATCGAAATCCTGGACCCAAGGGACCCGAACGCCATGGCTTACTCCAAGTATATTGCCCGCGCTACCAAAGCGTTTGAGGTGCCTCAGTCCGACGCGCGTGAGCCGCTCGACATCGGAGTCTTCGAAATCTCTTTGAAGCCGGATCTCAAGACCGGACAAACGGGCGCACCAGAATTCGAAGCCACTGACATGGCCGGCAAGAGCTTCAAGCTCTCCGACTACCGCGGCAAATACGCGCTGCTCGATTTTTGGGCGACCTGGTGCGGCCCGTGCATCGGCGAGATTCCGTACCTGAAACAGGCCCACGAGAAATTCAAGGACCGAGGTGACTTTGCCATGATCAGCCTCAGTCTCGACAAGACCATCAACGAACCGCGCGAATTCTTGAAGAAAAACGATCTCCCGTGGGTGCAAGGATACCTCGGCGACTGGTCCGAGACGAAGGTGGCCGGGCAGTACGGTGTTGAGGGCATTCCCGCCATCTTCCTGGTCAGCCCGGAAGGAAAGTTAATCGAGTCCGAACTGGAAGGAAGCTCAATAATTTCCAGGATCGAAAAGCGCCTCAAATAGGCGCCTTGGCGTTTTCACCACATTTTCAAGCCGCCGCTCACAAACCGGCTTGCCTCGTGTGGCTGCAAGTTTCATTGAAACCGCTCTAAAATGGGTCGCCCATGTGTCAATGCGCCAGCCGCGAAGCCATGGCGTAGATGATCAGCGCCAGCAGGACCAGGCCCGCCCCGAAAAACAGGTAGCCAAACGAGCGGGCGATTGTTTTCCAGTGTTCCCAGTCCCCGGTCGCGCGCATGTCGCTCAGGCGACCGGCGGCCAGGAGACGATCGTACCAGCGGCGGCGTTCGTGCAGCAGTTCGGTTTTGGATACCCGCCCGGAGAATATCACCGTATCCATCGGGAATTTTTCCAGGCGGAAATGCGTGTTGAAGAAGTGAATCGTAAAAATAAAGCCCGCCGCCAGCAGGGCTTCATCGGAATGGACGATCAGGGCGATGTTGATCACCCAGCCCGGCAGAAAAAGAGAGAAAAACTGCGGAAACCACATCACCAACCCCGACACGCCGATGGCAAAGACGCCCCAAAAAACCGCGAAATAATCGAATTTCTCCCAGTATGTCCAGCGGTCGAATTGCGGTTTGGGCCCTTTCCCAAAAAACCATTTCTGGTGCGCCACGAAATCCTTGCAGTCCTGCCACGTCGGAATCATCGAATCGGGACCAAAGAGCGAACCTCGCAGGAGGTCCCATTTGGCGCGCCCTCCCTTGGCGGCGAAAAATCTGGCGCGCCCCAGCCAGCCATTGCGCAACAGCTTGGCCAGGTGCAGTCCGAAGTAGAGGAAAGTGACCAGCGCCCCGAAGTGATGCAGGGTGCGGGCCACTTCCGCGCCGCCCAGCAATCCGAAGATCACTTTGGCCCATTGCGTATAGTAAAACTTCAGCGGCATGCCCGTCAGCACCAGCAGCAGAAAGCTGGTCACCACCAGAAAATGCAGGAACCGTTCAAAGGGCGGAAAGCGCGTGAACCACTCGTCGCCTTCCTGCGTCCGGGTCTTGGCTTCGCGGAACGTTTTCGAGTCGTGGGCCCAGAGATAACCGGAGCGAAAGAGCCACAAGGCCGTGTGCGCGCCGAAGAACAGGAACACCCCGATCAGCAGCGCCGTCATGGCCACGAAGGTGTAATGCAGTTGCGGATAGTTCTTCGCGTCGGTCGGATCGGCATGGGGAATATACTTGACGAAATTGGCGTTGGCGCCCGGATGACACTTCTGGCAGGTGGCCACGATGTTCCCCTTGGCAAGATGGGAGGCCGGATCTCTTTGCGGCAGCACGTCGTGATAGCCGTGGCAGTCGTAGCATGCCGCCACTTCGGGCGCGATGTTGGGCCGGCCCAGCAACATCGCCTTGCCGTGGTAGGTGTCCCGGTAATGCGCCAGCCGGTCAGCGTGGCAACTGCCGCATTTCTCGTCGCTCGCGGCCTTGAAATTGCTTTCCTCCGGCGCCCCGATTTGATGGGCCGAATGGCAGTCCACGCAGACCGGGCCGTTTTTCCCCCCTCGGGCGAGCAGTTGCCCGTGGACGCTGGCGTTGTAAGTCTTCTCGATCCCCAGATGGCATTTGCCGCAGGTGGCGGCCACGTTGGCGTGGTTGATGGGCGAACTGCGGTCCACGCTCCGCCCGATGTTGTGCGTGCCGTGGCAGTCGTTGCACGAAGGGGCGACGATGAGCCCCATTTTCAACAGCGCCCGCCCGTGGATGCTGTCCGTGTACTGGCTGGCCACCTGCGGATACTTCATCTGATACTCGCTGGTCAGTCCCGGATTGTTGTGGCACTTGCCGCAGGTCACCGGCAGGTTGAGCTTGAAGACGGGCGAATCGGCCGTCTTCACAGAAACGATGTCGTGCGCCCCGTGGCAGTCCGCGCACCCGGCGGCCGCCGAGGCCCCCCGGGCCTTGCTCATGCCGTGGATGCTCCCCTGGTATTGCGCCGTCTCGGAGGCATGGCAGGTGGCGCATTGCGCCGGGGGCAGTCCGCCGGCATGCACCAGTTCCTTCACCGTGTTATGGCAGTCGGTGCAATGGAGCTGCCGGTGGACCGACTCTGCAAAGGCGTTGGTCGCGAAGACCGCCAGCGGCACGGGTTTCCCGGCCACAGTGCGCGCCGTGGTGGGATCACTGTGGCAATCCAGACAATCCTGGTTGGAAAACGTCTCCGCGGCGGCGCGGCCCGCCTGGGTCCAGCCCAGGAGCGCCAGCAGGCAGACCGCCGCGCGGGCCGTCCTACAACCCGCCGTTATGGCAGTCGGTGCATTGGTAAGCGGGATCATATTCGTCGAAGGGGTGCGCAAATTTCTGGCCCAGCGCGTTGAGTTGGTTCAATTGCGCGCCGTTCCCCTGGGTCAAAATGTAATGGCACGCGTTGCAGTCGTTGGCTTTGATCATGCCCTGGCCCGTGCTGGAAAGATGTTTGCCGTCATGGCACCGGAAGCAGCCGGGAAAGTCCTTGTGCCCGATGTTGTCCGGGTAGTCGCGCCAGCTCGCCTTCATCTCGGGAAAAAAATTGTTCGTGTAAATCTCCTGCACCGCCGTAATCGCCCCGCGGATGCGCGGATCATTGGGGAACCGCTCCGCCAGCGTCGTGGCGATCCCTTCCAGCGCCTCCTTCTGGCTGGCGTAGCTGCGGCACAGCACTCCCACGGCGTTGGTCTTGATGTAGGGCAGCGACGGATCAATGGACCGGAGCGAGAGCGCCAGATTCACCGCGCTTTCCGGCGATTGGAGTTTGTGGGCGGGGCGGTTGTGGCAGTCCATGCAGTCCATCTTCCGAATCTCCGTCGGGCTTACCGCGTTGGTGAAACCCTTCGTCCGATACTCCGTCACCACTCCCTGCGGATCGGTCATGCGGACCCAGGGGATTTGCTGCCGGGCCGCGTCGGTGGCCGCATACTCGATCTTGTTCTCCACGTTCATGTGCCAATGAATGCCCCCGACCGGCCCATGCGTCGGGTCCCCGCCCCCGACTCTGAGCAGCAGGCGCACTGAGTAAAGCGTATTGCTCTGGTCGGGCAGATAATAAGATATCGTGCGGTCCAGATTCCCCACAAATTTCTTCGGCCAGTGGCATTGCTCGCACGTCTCCTGGGCGGGACGCAGATTCTTGACAGGCGTCGGGATCGGCGTGGGGTACTTCCTCGCCAGGGTCGCGTACACCTGGTAGGTGCCCGACAATTTCGAGCGCACGTACCAGGTCGCCCCCTTGCCGATGTGGCATTCCGCGCACGCCACCCGCGCGTGCGGCGAATGCAGGTAGGTCGTCAACTCCGGCTTCATCACCGTATGGCACGACTCCCCGCAAAACTCCACCGACTCGGTGAAATGATACGTATGATAACTCCCCATCGCCGTGATCAGCAGAAATCCCGTGCTGGCCGGAACAAAGAACGCCAGCGCCCGCCGGTCGCGCGCCCGCGCAAAGTCAATGTTGATCCGCAACGCCGCCGCGCCCCCGTTGGCTTTGGCCATCTTCCGCCGCCAGCGCCACGCCCCAAAAAGTATCAGCGCCAGCCCCGCGAAAAAAAACATCGGCGCCACCAGAAACGTCAGGATCCCCACATACGGATTCGACGAGTAGGCAATCGTGTCCAGGAAAAACAATAGAACAAACGCAAATATGCTTGACGCCATCAGCACCAGCCCCGCCAGGCTCACCCAATTGCGCAAGAGCGCGGGCAGCGAAATGGAACCCATCGAACTGGAGGATGAGCTTGTGTTCATGCGCGTTCGTTCTGGGGCCGGGTTGGCGGGAGCGGCGGCCTGCCGCCGCTCCCCCATTCACCCCCCCCGTGCTCCGGGTTCATTTCTTGAAGGTCCGCATATACGCGACAAGGCCTTTGATCTGCTCGTCGGTCAGGCCCTCGGCGGGCTTCATCATCGTCTTGTCATCCTTCTTCAGCCCTTCCTTGACGGACTTGAACGCCACGTCGTCCTTCAACGCGTCCTGCACCTTCGCATCGGAATAATCCTTTGCGCCAAGCCGCTTGCCCATCGTCGTATCCCCTTTGCCCTCCGCGCCGTGACACTTCTGGCAATTCGTTCCATAGAGCGCCTTGCTGTCCTGCGCGGATCCCGTCGCCGCCGCCACCACGAAGATGGCCGCCGCGACTATCATGCTTCTTTTCATACTTCCTCCACGAGTTCGGGTTTTCTTGCGTGTTTCCCGGCGGCGAACTCCATCCCGCCGGGAAAATCAGGGCCGCGCCCGCCGCGGCCAAAGCTCAAGACGGCGCCGGGGGCTTGCCGCCGCGCGGCGCCGCGCCCGGAACCACGTTCTCGATCGTCGGCAGATCCCGCGCCAGGAAATACTTCACCAGCACCGTCAATACCAGGAACGGCAGCGCCAGCAGCGCCAGCGACAGCAGCCATCCTTCCGAGCCGGCCAGCTCCATCTTGTAGCTCATAAAGCCGCGCAGACTCTTGGAAAAAAGCTGCCCGCCGATCACCACATTCCACCGCATCGCCAGCACCCCCAGCAGGATCAGCGCCGAACTGGCGAAATAAACCCGCCGCCGATTCAACTCCGCCACCTTCCTGCGGAACAATTGCATCGTTCCCAGCAACATAAACGGCGCCAGCGTCCCCAGGCACGCCTGTCCGATCAGCAGCGTGTAAAACAACTTGCTCGTCGCCAGCGACCGCAACACATCTATCCCCTCTTCCGCCGAATACAGCCGGTGCAGCCAATCCAGCCCCTCGATGGTCGTGTCCACCACCAGCGCGAAAAACAGAAAGCTCGCCATCAAATCCAGGCACCGCATCTCCGCCGTGATTCGCCGCGCCCAGCACAGGAACATGTAGGCGAACACGCACAACGCCATCCCCGATACCACCGCCGAAAGTATGAAAATGATCGGCATCAGCACGTTGCCCCACCACGGATTGGCCTTGATCGAGCCAAATATAAAACCCACATACCCGTGCAGCAGAAACGCCGACGGAATGCCCACGATGGAGATCACCCTTCCTATCCGCTCGTCCAATCGCAGCGCCGGCTCCGATACGTCCGTCACCCCCAGCGTGAACGCCTGGTAAATGATCCCGCGCAACCCCGTCTCCGTTTTCGCCCACGCCACAAAATCCCGCCGGTAATCAAACCACAACTCCAACAGCAGCACCGCCATCAGATACCACGCATACACAAAACCGAACATCGCCATCGGCGAGCTGAAATGCGGCGTCATCATGATCTCAAAGCACCGCTCCGGATGCCCCAGGTGAAAAAGCAGCGGCAGCGGCGCGCACAGCAAAAACGCCAGCGCTGTCAACAATGCCAGCCGGTAGGTCGGCTCCAGCGCCCTCACTTTGAACACCCGCACCAGCGACGCCATGATGAACGCCCCCGCCACCAACCCCGTGATGTAGGGATACACCACGATGAGCACTCCCCACAGCGGATGCAGCGTCCGCTCGTTCGGATACGCGTACCCCTGGAATTGCGGCAGCGTGTCCACCAGGTTCGTCAGGATGGTCGTGTTCATTACCGCACCTCCTCATCCAGTCCCGCGTAGACCACGCGCGGACCCGTGCCCAGGCTCTGCTTCAACTTCTCCACCTTGTTGTTGGCGATGAACCGTTCCAGCGGATCCTCCGCCACCGGGTTCATCCGGTCCCCGAAAATCCGCGCTTGCGACGGGCATATCTCCACGCAGGCCGGCTTGAGACCCCGCGTGATCCGGTGATAGCACAACGTGCATTTGTCCGCCGTGTGCGTCACCGGGTTTAGAAAACGGCATCCGTACGGGCAGGCCTGCACGCAGAATCCGCACCCGATGCAATAATTCTTGTCCACCAGCACCGCCCCGTCCGGCGCGTCAAACGTCGCGCCCACCGGGCAGACCTGCGTGCAGGGCGAGTGCTCGCACAGATTGCACAGTTTGGGGACGAAGAACGACTTCAGAATCTCCTCCTTGGGTATCAGCGACTCCGGGAAGCCGTTCCGGCCCGCTTCCGGCGAGTCCACAAAAGTCTCGCCGCGGGTGTCGCCCGACTCCGCCTTGGGCTTGGTGATCACGTAGCGTTCAATCCACGTCCGCCAGTGCCCCTCCGGCACGCTGTTCTCCTGGCAGCACGCCTCCACGCAAAGACCGCACCCGATGCACCGGTCCACGTCCAGCGCCATCAGCCATTTGTGCTTAAACGGGTCGTAGCCGGCCGGGGCGGGGGAGGAGGCCAGGCCATTCTGCACCGCCGCTTTGCAAGTCCGGGCCGCCGGCAGGGCCAGCAATCCGCCGACAATGCCGGCCAGACCTTTGATCGCGCCGCGACGTGTCATGTTTTCACTCATGGTGGAACCTCATTGGGTTGGTGCGGCACATGGCACTCGGTGCAGACATTCCCCGTGTAATGATTGTGCGGGTTGATTTGGTGCAGCCATTTCGGCTTCGACGGGCTGGCCGCATGGCACCGCACGCACAGGCTCATGTCCAGCTTGGTCATGTCCAGCTTGGGCAGCTTCTCCGCCGGATTCTTCACGTGCGCCTCGCCGGGGCCGTGACACGTTTCGCACGAAAGCGTCTTGTGTTCGCCCTTGGCCAGCTTCTCCGCGTGATCGGTATGGCATTCCACGCACGCCGCTTTTCCGGCCCAAAAGGGTTGCCGCGCCGCGATTTCCTGCAACGCGTCCCCCCTGTAATGCCCGTATTGCCCAAAGGACTGCGGCGTCAAAAAGTAGCGCGCCGTGAAATAAGCGCACACGATCCCGATCGTCAGCAGCACCAGGCGGATGATTTGCGGCGGCATCTTGAGAAATCGCGGCATGGGGTCCGTTCTAAATCTCGCCGCCATTTCCAGCGGCCGTTGCGTTCTGGTTCGTTTTCACAACCCAAGCATGGCAGGGCCGCTCCGCCCCGGCTTTGCGGCAATTGTTAATTGCACTACATTTTTTGTGGAGTTGCTCGTATGCGCCCCCTCCAAAGCAACTTTTGCCGTGCGCCCAAGCCCCGCCTTTGCGTAAATTGTCATTCGCGCAACATTCCATGTGGAGCCGCTGATAAAGATAGCGCAGATGGCAGGCGTCACTGATGGCGAGTGAGCACTTTTCGCAGCATATCGATCAATCGCTTGCAAATAAGAGGCAACAGGGCCTTTGCGGATGGCATCGGATCGCAAACGACGTCCAGTCGCCGCAGGTGCTCTACTCGCACTGATCGTATTTCAGTCTGAATGAGAGTGATTCTCATGCGTCTTTCGTTTAAGATTTTTATTTTGCAAGGCCGTTTTTTCTGGCACGCCTCAGATTCAACGAAGCTGGGAGCGGCGGCGGCGTCTGCCGAACTCCAGTTCGCGCCGCCGCCGGTCGCCACGCGTAACGGACTCGCCCGCCCCCGCCCAGAGGCGCGCCGGTGAGGTCCGAACAGCGATTACAAAAAACTGTCAAAAAAAAATTGCAAAAACCCGGAATCAGCCCAAAATCACCCACAGATTATGCCACAGACCCGGTTTTTTCCGTCTTGGCGACTTGGCGTTGAAAGGTCTTTTCTCCGTGCCATCCGCGTAATCCGTTCGCCCCTCTGTTGCTCTTCCTCTTATTGTGCTGACTGTTCAGTTCGTTTGGTTGGCGGCTTCGCCGCTCTGCGTTCTTGCGGCAACCATATAACCAAACCAATCATCTGGCGCAGAAAATCGCCCCGATTTGCTGGCGGTCAATTACTGGAGAGCATTTTTTGCCTGCAAAGCATGCGCTCACCTTGCAGGAAAGGGAACAATTTGTGGAAGAATTTTTCCGCAGCTTCCAGTTCGCGTTTGTGCCTATAATAAACGCGGCACGAATAATCTGTGCGTGCTGATTCTGGAAATTTTTCAGGGAATGGGCCGTAATGTTGCACGAGGCGCGCCACCGCTAGTCGCTCCAGGGAAACGCGCCAAGCTTTGTGGCTCCTCCCCCTGGCCTTGGCGACAAGCGACGACCGTTTCGGGGTTGCGAATTCAGGAGGACGAGCAAGACCGAGCAGGATTTTGAAAGCGTCCGAGATCTCCTTGTCATTGTAGTGTGCGAAATCCACCGTGAGGGCAAGGATGGAGCAGCCTTTGCGCCAGTCGTTCGGCTGGATGTTTCTCAGGATGCCAGATAATCCTTTAACCTCTATAGCGTTGAATGATTGGCGCTTCATTTTGTACCCGCCGAGGTCGGATTCGGGAATCCCTCTTTTTCTCAGCCGCTCAATATTCTGCGGCGGGATGTTCCGATTGATTTCAAGCAACGCTTCCAATTCTTCCAAAGAAGCCAGGCGCAAAGGGGGCACTTCTCCAGGAATTGTCTGTGCAAACAGATTCTTCTCTGTTGCCGACAATTCGAGCCAACGTCGCCCGTCAAACCAGTGCGGGAGAGGAAACACATCATGGCGATGGTGACCGGACGCTTGCCGTCGCTCCAAGGAACGTGCTCCACCACCACTCCATGTTCCGGGCAGTGGACCCGCCGGGCCGCGTAGAGAAACCGCG
>JBEKOF010000136.1:0-11970 GCA_049522055.1 Verrucomicrobiota bacterium
CCAGCGCCAATCCGTTGCCCGCCAGCAAAAAATAAAACCACACGCCCCACGCCGGCATCGCCCGCCGCAGCCACCGCCCTTTGCCGCCAAGATGGATCTCAGCGGGTTTCATTTGGCGTCCAACATCTCCCGCACTTTGTGGGCCAGGGAGGACGGCGTGTAGGGCTTGGGAAGGAACTCCAGCCCCGCATCTAGAACGCCCTGTTGCGCGATGGCGTCGTCAGTGTAGCCGGAAGTGAAGAGGACTTTCAGATCCGGGAACGTCGCCTTGAGCCACTCCGCCATCACCTTGCCCCCCATCAGCGGCATGATGACATCGCTGATGACCAAACGGATCGGCTTCCCTTTGTGGTTTTGCGCCACATGCAATCCATCCTGACCGTTGGAGGCCGATAATACTTCGTAGCCCAGCGAACGCAAAATATTGACCGCCAGATGGCGCACCGCCGGCTCATCTTCCACCAGCATCACCGTTTCCGTCCCGTGCGGCATCGGCCTTCTCCTGAAGGCCGTGTCCGTGCTCGTGATCGCTTGCTCCACTCGCGGGAAATACACCCGGAAGGTCGTGCCTTTGCCAAGCTCGCTGGAGACATCAATTTGACCGCCGCTTTGTTGGACGATGGTCTGGCAGGTCGCCAGGCCCAAACCCGTCCCCTTGCCCTTGGGCTTGGTCGTGAAAAACGCCTCGAACATTCGTCCCTTGACCTCCTCCGTCATTCCCGTTCCTGTGTCCCCAACGCTCAGCATCACGAAGTCCCCAGGCCGCCCGCCCGGATGCGCCCGCGCGTATTCTTCCCCCAGCGCGACGTTGGCCGTTTCGACGGTGATTTTGCCGCCGTTGGGCATCGCATCCCGGGCGTTGACAACCAGGTTCATCAGCACTTGTCCCACATAGCCGGAGTCGGCCTTGATCCGGCCGATCTGTGTTCCAAAAACAAAAATCAACTCCACATTCTCGTCAATCAGCCGCCCCAGCATTTTTTTCATGTCCGCAACCACTTCATTGATGTCCAGCACCACCGGCTGCACCGTCTGTTTGCGGCTGAACACCAGCAGTTGCCTCGTCAACCCGATCGCCCGTTGTGCCGCGTGCCGGATCGTCTGCACGTCCTTCAGCAGCAGATTGTCAGGACTCAGCTTGTCCATCATCAAATCGCTGTACCCCATGATCACCGCCAGGATGTTATTGAAGTCATGCGCCACGCCGCCGGCCAACTGCCCGATCACCTCCATCTTCTGCGCTTCAATAAGGTTCTCCTCCAACCGGCGCCGCTCCTTGCGAAGCCGGACTTGTGCCAGGGCCTGGTGGACCGACGGCCCCAGCCGCGCCAGCCGGTCTTTGAACAAATAGTCCGCCGCACCCAGCTTCATCGCCTCCACCGCGATCTCCTCGCTAATGGTGCCGGAAGCAATGATAAAAGGAACCTCCAGACCGCGCTTCTTCAGCAACTCCAGCGCGCGCAGCCCGTTGAACTCGGGCATCGTCTGGTCGGACAGTATGAGGTCCCATCCGCCGTCCAGGCTGGCCAGGTACGCCGCTTCGGTGTCCACCCGCTGCGAGGTGATTTCAAACCCGGCGCGCGTCAATTCACGCAAAACCATTTCGGCATCGTCGGGATTGTCTTCCACCAGCAGCACTTTGATCGCTTGCGGCATATTATTCCTTTATATTGGGCGGTTGGTTGAGCAGCAGCCAGTACATCCCCAACTCCTCCACCGCGGCGGCAAACCTCTCGAAGTTGACCGGCTTGACGATGTAACTGTTGACTCCCAGCTTGTAGCTTTCCACCAAGTCGCTCTGTTCCTTGGAGGAGGTCAGCACCACCACGGGGATCATTTTCGTGCGCGGATCGCTCTTCATGCGCGCCAGCACTTCCTTGCCGTCCACCTTGGGTAGTTTCAGGTCCAACAGGACCACTTTGGGTCCGTTCTCAATCTTCCGCCCGGCATAAGGCCCCTCGCAGAAGATAAACTGCAGCGCCTCCTCCCCGTCGCGCGCGACTTGAATGTGATTGGCCAGATTGGCCTTCTTCAACGCCCGCTGCGTCAGTTCCAGGTCCTGCGGGTTGTCCTCCACCAGCAATATCTCAATAATGTTGTTTGTGTTGTTCATAGTTTGGTTTCCCCTTCCAAGGTAAAATAAAAGGTCGCCCCGCGGTTCACTGCCGCCTCGGCCCAGACCCGTCCGCCGTGACGGTGAATGACGCGCTGCACAATGGCCAGGCCCACGCCCGTGCCCTCGTAATCCTCCGTGCGGTGCAGGCGCTGAAACACTCCGAACAGCTTGTGCGCATACTTCATGTCAAAACCCGTCCCATTATCGCGCACGAAATAGACGTTCCGGCCTTTCTCCACCGCGCAACCGATCTCCACCAGCGCCGCTTCGCGTTTGCCGGTGTATTTGAGCGCGTTGGAGAGCAAGTTCACCCAGACCTGTTTCAGCAATGCCGCATCCGCCTGGCAGGGCGGCAGGTTGGCAATCCGAAACTCCGTCCGCCTTCCTTCTCCTTGGGAATTCAACTCTTCCAGGACGCCCCGCACCAGCTTGCCGGTGTCCACGGTTTGTTTGCTCAAAGGCTGCCGGCTCAACCGCGAGAAGGTCAGCAAATCGTCTATCAATTCCCCCATTTTCTGCGCGCCATTGCGAATGGTCTGCAAGTCCTGGCGGCACGCTTCGGGCAACTGCGGCCCGTAATCCTCCAGCACTATTTTGGAGAATCCATCCACCGCGCGCAATGGCGCCCGCAGATCGTGCGACACCGAGTAGGAGAACGCTTCCAATTCCTTGTTGGCGGCCTCGAGTTGCGCCGTGCGCTCGATGACGCGCTGCTCCAGTTGGGCGTTGAGCTTGAGGATTTCTTCCTCCGCCCGCTTGCGCTCGGTGATGTCCTGAAAAACGGTCCGTATGCTGAGGACCGCCCCGTCTTCTCCTTTCACCAACTGGTCCCACACCTGCACCGTAATGGTGGACCCGTCTTTTCGTCGGAGCGTCCGCTCGTACTTTTGCGGCGGCGGCGCGCCGCTTAACTTGCCCAGGACCGCCTGGCGGGCGGCTTCCGGGTCCGCCGAAATGCTCCACATAAATTGTCCCAGCAATTCCTCGGCCCGGTAACCCAGCATCTTCAGTTCGGTCTGGTTGACCCGGGTCAGCCGGCCCTCCGCGTCAAATTCGTGATATCCTATCGGCGCGCTGTCGAATAGTTCTTTGAACTCCTCCCGGCTCTCTTGCAACGCCGCCTCTGCCCGCTTTCTCTCGGTGATGTCGAACAAGACTCCCTGGGTGCCGATGACCTTGCCGTCAGCGTTTAGGACCGGCAGCTTCATCACATGCACGAAATGCTTCCTGCCGTCGGCCAGCGAATACTCTTCTTCCATCTCAATGGGCTTGCCGGTTTGCAGTATCTGCACGTGATGCTCCATCCCTTGGGCGGCATACTTGATTGCCAGCCCGGGGCCGTCCTGTTTCGCCGCTTCCCCGCCGCTCACTTCCAAGGGTGTCTTGCCCAGAAAATCCTCCGCCTTCATCCCCTTGAGCCGGCAAAACCCGGGGTTGACCAGAACATATCGGCCTTGGGCATCCTTCTGGAAAATGCCGATGGGCAGTTGCGTCACCAGCGACTGGTAAAGCGCCTGCGATTCCTTTAACGCCGCCTCCGCCCGTATGCGCTGCGTGATGTCGCGGATGTTGCATTGAATCACTCTTTTTTCACCGGCTTGATACACGTTGCTCACGAACTCCACCGCTATCTTGCGCCCGTCTCTCCTTTCCAGCGGCAGGTGTTCATAGCGCACATACCCGTCCTTTTCTAATCGCTCGAACATCGCCTCGTTCCGCTCAATGTCCTTGAACGGACTCAGCTCCCCGACGGTTTTGCCAATCATTTCGTCGCGGGAAAAACCCAATAGTTCAACCAGGAAAGCGTTCACATCCCTGATCTGTCCGGTCTCAACGTCCAGAATCAGGACCCCATCCCTCGCCGCCTCGAATAATCGCCGATAACTCAGTTCCGAGGCCCGGATCGCATCCTCGCTGCGCGTCTCGGCCTGTTCTGTCCGCGTATTGGCTTCGTCTGTGCGCGCATTGGCTTGCTTGGTTCGCGTCTCCGCCTGCTCCGTTCGCGTATTGGCTTCGTCTGTCCGCGAATTGGCTTGCTTGGTTCGCGTCTCCGCCTGCTCCGTCCGCGTATTGGCTTCTTCCGTCCGCGTATCGGCTTGCTTCGTTTGCGCCTCGGCCTTTCCCATTCGCGCCTCCGCCTGCTCAATCCGCATGTTGTGGGCGGGCGCGCTGGCGCGATGCTTGTTTTTCATTCGCCCTCCTCTATTCTCCTGGGCGACATGTTGGAAAGATCCCGTGGGGTGCAAAACACCTGTAGCGCAGCGAAAATTGTGGAAAAATTCGCGCCCCTCACCGTGCCGCCTGCAAAGTGTGACCAATAATTTTTCAAACTGCCCTTCCCGGCGCAGGCCCAACATTACTTCTGCGCAATCATTTCGAACCAAAACAGTAGAGAACTTAATATAACACGAATTCCCCTGCCGTCAAGCCCGCTTCTTAATGTCTTAATGTCGCTCCCGGCCAAATAGTCCACAAACAACTTGAATCCAACGCCATTCCGGGCGCATTGTGTCATCCATGAAAATCACATTCTGTCCCGGCAATGCCAGATCCGTTTTCCTGGCCGGCCTTTTTCTGCTCGCCGCGCGCGCCTGGGCGCAAGTGGACGCCACCCAGCCGCCGGCGGATTGGATTGATCCCGACACCGGCCACCGCATCATCCGGCTCTCCACTGAACCGGGCAGCTCGACTCTCTACTTCCACGATAACTCCTACACCCCGCAAGGCGACAAGTTGATCTTCAATACTCCCGGCGGCGTGGCCGTGATGGATCTCTCCACTCTGGGACGGCAGCCGCCGAAAATCCAGATGCTCATTTCCGGCCGTGGGGCCAACATGGCGCGCCGCAGCCGCGAGGTCTATGTCAGCCGCGGCGGCGGCGGGCGCGGCTTCGGGCGCGGTTTCGGCGGCGGCACGAACAGCGCGCCCCCCGAGGCGCAAACCGCCCAAACCTCCACCAACCCCCCCGCCGGCGAGCGCGCCGGGCGCGGTTTCGGCGGACGCGGTTTCGGCGGCGGCCCCATCTATGCCGTCAATGTAGATACTAAACAGGAGCGGTTGATCACCAATGCCGTCAGCACGACCATCAGTTGCGACGAGTCCTTCGGTTTCATCCTCCTGCGCGGCGATGCCGCAATTGATCCCACCGGCCAGACCCCGCGCCCGGCGGCCCGCCCCTATGTTCCCCAGCTCCAGCGGATGTTCCCGGGCAAAAAACTCGAAGACCTCACCCCCGACCAGCAATACTCCGTGCAGAAGGAGGAAGGATTGGCCCGCATGGCCTACGACCCCCCGCCGGCCGCCTACACCTTCATCAATCTCAAAACGGGCGAGCGGAAAACCGGCGGCTACCAGTTCGGCAACCCGGACCATCAGCAGTTTAATCCCACCGACCCCAACCTCCTCCTCTACGCCCACGAAGGCACCTGGCACGAAGTGGATCGCACCTGGATCATCCGCACCGACGCCACCGGCATGAAGCTCCTCCATAAGCGCTCCATGGACATGGAAATCAACGGCCACGAATGGTGGAGTTTTGACGGCAAGACCGCTTGGTTCGACCTCCAAACGCCCCGCAGCCAGGACTTCTGGATCGGCGGCGTCAATATCGCCACCGGCAAGGAAACCCGCTACCACATCACTCGCGACACCTGGGGCGTCCACTTTAACAGCTCCCGCGATGATTCCCTCTTTTGCAGCGATGGCGGGGACCCTTCCCAAGTCGCCTATTCGACCAACGGAATGTGGATCAACCTCTTCCGCGTCCAGCCCGATGGCACTGTCGCCCACGAAAGATTGGCCAACATGGCCAAACATAATTACGTCACCGGCGGCGGACGGGGCGGCGTCGAGCCAAACTGCTCCATCACGCCAGACAAAAAGTGGGTCATCTTCACCGGCCAATTCACCCCCGCCGAGGAGCGGCACGTCTATGCGGTTGAGATCGCCAAGGCAAAATAGATTCAACGAATCACCGTCAGGAAATCAATGAAAGGCATAATGAAAGGCCTAAATTTGTGAGACTATGCACTGGATCGGTTTTGGCTTTGGCCTGCGTCACCTTGGGAATGCCGGCCGCCCGCGGGCAGGGCCTCAACGCGCCCGCCTCCGTCGCGCCCTCCGACTGGGTTGATCCGACCACTTCTCACCGCATCATCCGGCTTTCCCCGGACACGGGCGGATCGAGCCTCTACTTCCACCAGCACACTTACACGCCGGAGGGCGACAAAATCATCATAGACACCGGCAAGGGCATCGCCTCGGTTGACCTGACCACCCTTGGCCTGTCGCCGCCGAAGATTGAAATCGTGGCGCCGGGCGTCCGCGGGGCCATCGGCACCGCCTGGCGGAGCCGGGATGTTTATTTTCGCCAGAGCAATACTCTCATGGCGGTCAACCTCGACACCAAGGCCGCGCGCAAGGTCATCGAGCTTCCTCCCCAGGCGATTCGCGGCCAAATCGCCGTCAACGCCGACGAAACGCTGGTCGTCGTCATCGGCCCCGATCCCGACGGCAAGACCATTCCGCGCACCCCGCCGCCCAACGGCATGGGCGGAAGGCTGGAAGCCAACTGGGCTTCCGGCACGCCCAAGATGATTTACACCATCAACATCAAGACCGGCGAGATCAAGGTCATCCACTGCGAAAACGACTGGTCCAATCACCTGCAATGCTCCCCGACCGACCCGCTCCAGATTCTTTGGTGTCACGAAGGACCCTGGCATTTCAACGACCGCACCTGGACGATCCGGGCCGACGGCTCGCCGCCGCGCCTGCTGCACCAGCGCACGATGAACATGGAAATTGAGGGGCACGAGTTCTTCGCGGCCGACGGCAAGAGCGTCTGGTTTGATCTGCAAACGCCCAAATCCGGGGTCTTCTGGCTCGCCGGAGTGGATTTGGCGACCGGCCACAACACGTGGTATCACTTGGAACGCAACCAATGGTCCGTCCATTACAACCGCTCTCCCGATGGCACGCTCTTCGCCGGGGACGGAGGCGGACCCAGCAGCGTGGCCGCCCGTTCCATGGACGGCCAGGCGCTCGACCCGCCCGGAAACGGCCAGTGGATCAACCTCTTTCGCCCCGTCATGGCCGAAGGCAATTCGGCTCCTGTCCTGGCGGATGGCAAGCCGCTCTCCAGCGGGACGGACCTGATCGCGGTCGGCTATTTCAAGTGCGAGCGCCTGGTGGATCTCTCCAAGCACGACTACAACCTGGAGCCTAACTTGACCTTTACCCCCAAAGGCGACTGGATCGTCTTCAGATCCAACATGCACGGCCTGACCCACACTTACGCCGTCCAAATCGCCCGGGCCCATTGAAATTGAGTCAACACTAAAGAATCGCCCGACTCGTCGCGCAAGCTGGAAGCTCAATGAATTTCATGGGGTTTGCTCTATCCTGAGACTTTCCATTCATTGTCAATTCGTAGAATCACAAGTCTTCCGGGCCGCTTTGGTCCCTGATCGGTTCCAGTTTCGGGCAAAACCGTCAGGATGACGCGATCCGGGGAGACGATCTTTTTGTCAATGATTCTGTATCCGGTTAATCCTTCAACTGTCCGCCTGTTTTCTGCGACGATCTGGTTTTCAGATTTAGATTGAGCTTCTTTGAAAAGTCCCCCGTCAGGAGCCAACGTGGCCAAATATGTTTTTGCGTCACCTTGGCTCATCGCCCAAAACGACGACTCAAAAGCTGATTCAGGGTCGGCATGTCCCGCGAATCGCCAGGAGGTTCTGGGGAACTCAAGCGGACTCGAAGCCATTGGCTGTGGCCTGGGCCGTTGGTTATGTTGGTGGTGAATGATTACGGGAGTTGTTCCGGCCGCCAGGAGGATCACCAAACCAGCCACAGCCGCGGTTTTCATTTTTGACCAGGCCATAAGTTTCACTGCTCCTTTCACGTGGATTGAGGTTGCGCCGCCCGCCGCCGCTCCTTTCGCAATCGCCGCCGCGGCCGCGGTTTTTGCCAGCGCCACAGGCGCGGCTTGAACGGAATTGGTGGAAATCGCCCCGGCAATCGTTGCTGTCGTGGAAATAATGCCGCGCTTTGCGAAAAACTCCCGCAGCTTTTCCAAGGCGCGGCTGACCCTTTTCTCCGCCGCGTCTTCGCTCGCGCCCAGAGCCAGGCCGACTTCGCGCAGGTTTTTTCCCTCGTAAAATCGAAGCACTATGGCCTGGCGGTCTTTCTCGCGCAACCTTCCCACGGCGGTGTCCAGCAACGGAGCGATTTTCCCCCAGACCGCGCTCTCCGGTTCATTTAAAATGGATTGCACATGCGCCTCCTCTTCCCGGTGGTGACGCCGGCTTTCGCTCCTGACAAAATTATTCGCCGTCAACCGCGCGGCTTGAAACAGCCAACTGGAAAGGGCTTTGCCCGCGCGCAACTTCGCCGCCTTTTGGGCGAGAATGATGAAGACGTCCTGCGTGATCTCCTCCGCCTGGTGCGGATTGCCCACCTGCCGCATGGCGACGGAATAAACCAGATTGACGTGTCGCGTCACCAGCGTGGCAAAGGCCTCGTCGGAATCCTTCTCCGCATATTGCCGCAATAGCGCGTTGTCATCCATTGACTGCATTCAGCTATAAGTGTCCGCCGCCCGGCCGAAACCGACAGTTTTTTATCGAAGGGCCATTCGCACGCCATTTAATACGCTCCGCACAGACGGGCGATGTCGTCCCGCTGGGCCAGCAGGCGGACGCGCTGGCGCGACCACGCCCTGGCCAATATCGGCGAGTAACCATGATGGTGGTCGGCCAGACTTGTCGCCCGCTCGATGTCCGCGCCCGTAAGGCTGCCGCGCTTCTCGGCCGCCGCCTGCCAGCGCGCCAGCCAGAGGATCACCGGATATAAAAGCGCCAAATTCTCAAAGCCTTCGATCAGTGCCATGCCGTAATACGCCCGCCCGCAAAAATGCAGACTCTGAATCTTCACCCGGAAAAACCGGGTCAGGCCCGCCTCCGCGCCGGGCGGAAGCGCCCCGAACGACTTCTCAATGGCGGCAAATTCCACCGGTTCCAATCCGGGTATCACGCCGGGAACGCGGCCGGAGCCTCGGACAAATTGGAGCATCGCCCCCAACATCCGCGCCCGCCGCCCCACGCCCGCCTTCAAATCCTGGATCAAGTCCCGCCGCGCGTAGGTCAACACCAGCGTCCGAAAAAGCAGCCGGCCCATGCGCGTCGGCGGCGGCGGCGCGGCGGCGTCGGACGGCAGCTCCGCTGCGGCGTTCTGGGACAGCGCCCCCAGGATTTCATCGGCCTCCTGCCCGGCTATCTGGTCAAACCCGGCCTTCTCCACCGCTCCAAGCCAATGCAGCGCGCGCCGGAGCTTCAGCCCCACCGGCTGGTTTTCCGCGGACATGGTTTTGTCAAGCCACGAAACAAACCGCATGAAATCCCGCCAATCCAGCCCGGCCTTTTTCAGAACGGCCGGAGCGGGAATCCCGGCAAAGCCTTCCGGCACAACCAGCCCCGCAAGTTCGTTCAAGACCGAAAGTTGCTCCGACAGCGGCTTGCCGGAATTGGCCGCCGCCGATGGACAACTGAATCGCACCCCGGCCACCAGCTTCTTCCCCATAGGATGCAGGGTCAGCGGGAAAAGCCGGCAGGCGCGCGGTTTGGCCGCTTCGCCAAAACGGGAGTGAATCCGGCACCGTCCGGCGGCATCCAAAAAGATACAGGCCCCGTCGCTTTGATGTCCCAGGCGGAAACGGCCCTTTTCCTCGGCGATCATCGTCGCCGGATCCACTCCATCGGCTTTGGCCCAACGCTGCCCTTGGATGCGTTGTTTCTCCTGGTCGGAAAGCTCGATCAGGAGGAACCCCCGGCAGCAGGCGGTGCAACCGTGGCAACTCCAATTCTGAATGGACGGCGTCTCAATGCGAAATGACTTCATGCAAAACGGCGATGCCCAATGCGCGCGGGCATATCGTTGCCATACTACAAGAGGCTGAACGCCCGACGCCAGCCCGATCAGATACTTTGGCGGTGTGCTGATTTGGGGAGCGCACAGCCCGCATCGCTGCGGTTGGCATCAATCACCCCTTTGCCTTCGGATATGTCTGGATTGGACAATATTTGCTAAACACTTGGCAGGATATGGTTAGTCAGCCTGCATGGCGCCCGTTACGGTGTGAAGCATGACAATTTCGAGTCACCCAAATGAAGGCGCTCCAGCCGACTGGGCATCCCTCACTGACGGCGGTGGTCTGATCCTTCCAGCGGCGCGGGCGGGAAGTTGGACTCGCCTCGTGGTTGCCTGGCGCGCGGCCATCAATCATCACGTCCCGATTGGTTATCAAGACGAAACCGGATTCCATTACGGCCAGATGCCCGCGCCGGATACCGGCACAAAACCCGGCAAACCGTCTTAGTCTCAAGGCTCAGGCAACTTTTGCCGGGAGTGATATACAACATATTACGCTTCAAGTACTTATGTGTCTTGGTGGCGCGTTGCGATCGAGAGGCTAAAGGCTTCCGCCGCCGCCAGGCTATGGCGGAGAGGAAAGGATGAAGGATGAAGGCAGTAGGCGCGCACTTGGTGGCGGCTGGGTGATTTGGTCTGAATTCTCCAATCATAAGTAGATTGCTTAGGATTCGCTTTTTTTGCTGCCAAACTTGTTTTTTACTTTGACTGGGTTTGACAGGGTTTACCCGCCTTCGCTTCCTCCTTCGCTAAAGCTTCCGCCTTCGTTAAAACTACGGCGGACGAGACGGAGGACAGGAAGCTACGGCGCGACTTGGTATGGTTTGGTACGGGTGATTTCAATGTTTGGATTCTGCGCAAGAGTTTTTAAGGCGATTGAATCACAGATTTGGGAAAATGTCATTCCCACGGTGGTAACGATTTGCATTTGGTGGTTTTTGATGGAAGCGGCTGATTTGGATATTGTTGCGCTAGAAAAGTGAGTTTTTGAGGTTGGCATTTTAAAAAATAGATTTGGTCAATCCGCTGAGAAGCTGCCAAACGGCCCCAAAAAAGGCTCGGATTCCAAGAGGATGTGGTTTGTTCGCAGGGTTGTAAACGTAATTGCTTTTGTCGCGGCCAGATGCGAGCGGTAAAAAGCGCCGGGACAGGGTGGGGCCAGGGAGAGAAACGGATTGGCAAGGCGATATGATTGAAGCGTCGGGGAATCCGTTTTAATTGCAGAGAGCAAATCCGGTGATTGATGCGCCGTTATCGCTGGCTGAGACTAAACGCGCAGGGGCAAAGCACTGGAGCAGCAACCAAGCGCAATTGAACGGTCAGGTGCGAGCCGAGAACGGAAAAGTTTTCGACAGGATTAACGGGATGCCCCCGGCCCCGGATGGGAGCATTGGAATCCCGTAAATCCGGTTCATCCTGTCAAACAAATGAATTGGCGCTGTTTTGCAACTTGCACCTTACTCGAACTTCCTGGGATCAGCTATTCGCTTTTACCGTCCTGGACAACCTCGCGCCGTCTCTGGGCGGGGGCGGCGACTCGACCGCAATAACCCTCGACCAGGAGACCAGCTATTCAACTGCACGTTAAGACCATTCTGAACGCGATTCAACATTTTCCCGGGTTCGTTTTCCACGACATCCGCCTCCACCGCCATCGGGATGGCCAGCCCCGTTGCATCGAAATCACCGTCCAACCGCACCCAACCATCCCCGCCAAAGGTTCCCGCTGCCTCAAGCCCGCTCCGGGCTACGACCGGCTGGAGCAGCGCGCCTGGCTCTTTGTGCCGCTGTGGGGCATCGTGACGCGGTTTCTCTACGCGGCCCGGCGGGTCCACTGCCCGGAACATGGAGTGGTGGTGGAGCACGTTCCTTGGAGCGACGGCAAGCGTCCGGTCACCATCGCCATGATGTGTTTCCTCTCCCGC